>NZ_JAOCQD020000002.1:643186-964779 GCF_025290835.2 Aquabacterium sp. OR-4
CAGCGCCGGGCCGCTCCCAAGCAGGCCCGCCCACCCGCCCGGCGGGTGGCGCCGCGGCACGCGGCGCCGGGTGCCCCAGCTACCAGGTCGCAGGCGGCTGCGCAGCCGCGCGATGCTCTGGCTGTGCAGCTGGCAGACACGGCTTTCGGTCACCTTGAGCACGGCGGCGATCTCCTTGAGATTCATGTCGTGCTCGTAGTACATGCTCATCACGTACTGCTCGCGCTCGGGCAGGTTCTTGATGGCCTCGACCAGCGCCTCGCGCATGCGGCGGTCTTCCAGCATGGCCAGCGGGTTGGCGTCGTCGTCGGCCACATGGCGGTCGAGGTAGTCGTTGTCGCCGTCCTCGCCGGTCATGTCTTCCAGGTACACCAGCTGGGTGCCGCGCACCTTGCCCAGCAGCTCCTGGTACTCGGTCAGCGACAGCTCCATCTCCTTGGCGATTTCGCTCTCGTTGGGCGCGCGACCGAGCTTTTGCTCGAGCTTGTGCACCGCCGCCTCGATGCTGCGCTGCTGGCGCCGCTCGCCCCGGCTCATCCAGTCGTTGCCGCGCAGCTCGTCGAGCATGGCGCCGCGGATGCGCTGGGTGGCAAAGGTCTCGAACTGCACCCCCATGCCGGCATCGAAGCGCGACAAGGCATCCGACAGGCCGATCATGCCCACCTGGATGAGGTCGTCCAGCTCCACGTTGGCGGGCAGCTTGGCGATCATCTGGTGCGCCAGCCGTCGGACCAGCGGGCTGTACTGCTTGAGCAGCGCGTTCGCGTCGAGTCGGCCCTTTTCGGTGTACATGGTCTGGCTCCGGGGGAACGGTACGGACATTTCAGTTCAATCGGCCAGGCTGCGACGCAAGCGGCGCAGCGGCATGCAGGACAGCGCCATGCGCGGCTGCCGGCAGGTGATCGCCCAGCGGGCGGTCCTGCGGCAACTGCGCCTGCGCCAGGAGGTGCAGGTCGTCCGAGACGCCGGCGCGTGCCGGGGCCACGGGGTCGACCACTGCCCAGCAGCCGATGGCGGCGCCGAGAAAATGGTCGGCACACTGCGCCAGTCGTTCAGCGGTCTGGCGTGCGCGGCGCGGCGACATGTCGCCCACCACCACGGTGTCGTAGGTCAGCGTGCCCAGGCGCTGGTCAAGCAGCTTCATCGCGGCATAGGCCTCGGTGAGGCTGTCGGGCCGCAGGCCGGCCATCAGCACCGGGCGCGGCGTGCGGCCGGTGAACAGGCGCCGCAGGTCGGCCGCGCCGGCATGCACCAGCACCATGTCGGCCTGCGGCGCGGCGGCGGCCAGCGCCTGTAGAAATCCGCCGGTGCTGGCACGGCTGTCGAGGTAGCGCATCGGCAGGCCGCGGGCGGCCAGGTAGCCCACCTGGGGCGACAGGCGCTCGATGCAGGCCGCCAGATCCACCGCCGCCAGCTCGTGCGGCGGGCTGGCGGTGTCGGCGGCGTCCACCACCAGGGTGCGCAGGCCTTCGCCGGCAAAGGCGGTGCACAGGCGCTCCATCACCACGCCGCCAAAGCCCACGTGCCGGTTGTGCACCAGCGGCACGAAGCGCTGGCGCGCGCCGGCGAACAGCTGGCGCAGGCCATGGGCCTGGTCGACGGGCTGCTGGCGCAAGCGGGCGGCGGGGGTGGCGGCTGAGGTCATCGGTCGAACGGCAGTCGGTGACGGGGCGGTGGGGCGTGGGCGCGGCGCGCTGTGCAGCGGGCGGCGGCAGGGTGTGGTCGGGTGCGGATCTGGCCGGGGTCTGGCGATGGCGGTGCGCGGTTTCACGGCGTTCAGGCGTGCAGGCCGGCGCCGGCGGCGGCATGGCCGCCCGGCGTGGCCGCGAACAGCAGGCTCACGTCGTCGGCGTCGAGCCGCCAGGTGGCGCCGCCGCTGACGCGCAGCGCACGCTGCACCAGGGCCTGGGCGCTCAGGCGGTGCCAGTCCTCGGGCACGCGCTGGCCATTGGCCACGCCCACCACGCGGGCCTTGTGCCGGATCAGCGCATCCAGCGCCGGGCCCAGCTTGACGGCCTCGTCGAGCTTGGACAGCACCACGCCGTGGCAGCGCGCCACGTCGTAGCCCACCATCACGTCTTCCACCGTCTCGCCCTGGGCGGCGGCGTTGAGCACCAGCAGCTTGCGGATGCCGGGATGCGACAGCATGTCCAGCAGCTCGCGGGTGCGGCTGTCGCGCTGGGCCATGCCGGCGGTGTCGATCAGCACCAGGCGCTTGCTCTGCAGCAGCTCGAGCAGGTCTTCCAGCGAGGCGCGGTCGTGCGCGGTGTGCACCGGCACGCCGAGGATGCGGCCGTAGGTGCGCAACTGCTCGTGCGCCGCCACGCGGTAGGCGTCCAGCGTGATCAGGCCCAGGTTGTGCGCGCCATAGCGGGTGGCAAAGGCGGCCGCGATCTTGGCCGTGCTGGTGGTCTTGCCCACGCCGGTGGGGCCGATCAGCGCCAGCACGCCCTCGTGGTCTTCGATGGCCGGCAGGCCTTCGTCGGTGATCAGGTTGCGTTCCAGCACCTCGGCGGCCCAGGCCAGGTCGTCCTCGGTGCCGGCGGGCAGCTGTTGCACCAGCTTGCGCACCAGGCCGGGCGACAGGCCGGTGTCGAACAGCCGCTGGGCCAGCGCCACCTGCTTGGGGTTGCGCTGCAGCTTTTCCATGAAGGCCAGCATGCCGAAGCGCTCTTCGATCAGGCTGCGCACCGAGCGCAGCTCGGCCAGGGTTTCGTCCTGCCCGGCCAGGCTGAGCGGCGCGGCCGCCCGCACGCCGCGCGCCGGGCGGATTGGCGCCGGCGGCTCGTCGTGCATGGGCAGGTCGTCGTGCAGCAGCGGTGCCGGGCGGCGCGCGCGTGGCGGGGCCAGGTCGGGCATGGACTCGGGCGCGGCGCGGCGAGTGGTCGAGCCCACCATGCGCAGGCCGTTGCCCTGGGCCGGTTCAGCCAGCTCGGCCGGCGCGCGTGACGCGGCCGCCGGGTGTGCGGCCGAGCGGCTGGCGGCCAGGCTGGCGGCCAGCGTCTGGCCGCTGTGGCCGGCCTCGCGCTCGAGCTCGCCCTGGCGGCGGCGCAGCATGCGTTCGCGCACATAGTCCTGGAAGGACAGCGTGCTCATGCCCAGGCGCTGCACGTCTTCGTCGACACCGGTCGCAGCCGGTGCGTCGAAGGGGGCGGCACCGGCCGGCATCTCGATCTTGGGTTCCAGGCGGTCGGCGCGGGCGGCAATGCGCTCGGCCAGGCTGGGCCGGCGTTCGGCCTGGCCCGGTGCGGCAGTGCGTGGATCGGCCGGTGCGGCGCTGCGCGGGTGGCCGGGCGCGGCACTGCGTGCCGGGCTCAGCGGTGCGCGGCCGGCGGCCGACTCGATCTGCTGCATGCCGTCCGGGGCCATGGCCAGCACCTCCACGCCACCGGCGGCCGGCCGGGTGGAGAGCACCACGGCGTCGTCGCCGAGCTGCTCGCGCACCTGGGCCAGGGCCTCACGGGAGGTCTTGGCGACAAAACGGCGGATGTTCATGCGGCCTCCCGCCAGGCCGGCGCGTGGCAGGCCAGCCTGCCAAGGGCTTCACAGAGTGCCCCTGGGGCCCTTGGGGACCCTGAGGCCCCTGGGACAAGCGAACGCAGGTGCGCCTGGGGGGTCATGCCGTTCCTCCGATGATCGAGCCGATGCGGATCGTGTGGGTCTCAGGAATCTCGCTGTGCGACAGCACCTTGAGCCGGGGCGCCGCGCGTTTGAGCAGGCGGGCCATGGGCATGCGGATGGGGTCGGGCACCAGCAGGCAGGCAGGCTGCCCCAGGTCTTCCTGTTTGCGGGCACTTTCGGCGGCCTCGCGTGCCAGGGTGTCGGCCACGCCCGGGTCCAGCGCCGCGCCATGCGGCGAGGTCAGGGCCTGGGTGACCAGACGTTCCAGTTCGGGTTCGAGCGCGATCACGTCGAGTTCCTTGGTCGGCCCGTAGATCTGTTGCACGATCAGGGGCGCCAGGTGCACGCGGATGCGCTTGGCCAGCTCGGCGGGGTCGGTGACGGCGCCGGCGTGTTCGGCGATGCCTTCGATGATCGAGCGCATGTCGCGGATGTGCACGCCCTCTTCCAGCAAGAGCTGAAGCACCTTCTGCAGGGATGCGATGCCGATCATCTTGGGAATCACGTCTTCGATCAGTTTCGGGGCCAGTTTGGTCACGTGCTCGACGAGCTGCTGGGTCTCGACCCGGCCAAGCAGCCGGGCTGCCGAGACTTGCATCAAGTGTGAAAGATGGGTCGCCACGACGGTCGAGCAATCAACCACCGTAAATCCATTCATTTGGGCCATCTCGCGATGGCGCTCCTCGATCCAGGTGGCGGGCAGGCCGAAGGCCGGATCGATGGTCGGCGTGCCGGGCAGCTTGATGCCGGCACCGCCCGGGTTGATGGCCAGAAACATGCCCGGGAAGGCCTCGCCCTCGCCCACCACGGCGCCGCGCAGCAGCACGCGGTACATGCTGGGCTTGAGCTCGAGGTTGTCGCGGATGTGCACCGCCGGCGGCAGAAAACCCACCTCCTGCGCAAACTTCTTGCGCACGCCCTTGATGCGGCTGAGCAGATCGCCCTGGCGTGCCTTGTCCACCAGCGCGATCAGGCGGTAGCCCACCTCCAGGCCCAGCGCGTCCACCGGCTGCAGGTCGTCCCAGCTGGCCTCGGCGTTGGCCGCCTGGGCCTCGGGCGGGGCCGGTGGCGGCGCGTCCTGGCGCGCCTTGGCCTGCTTGTCCAGCCACCAGGCCAGCCCGCCGAGCGCACCGCCGATCAGCAGGAACACCAGGTGCGGCATGCCCGGAATGACGCCCAGCAGGGCCACGATGGCGCCGGCGATGCCCAGCGACTTGGCGCTGGAGAACACCTGCGCGCCGATCTGGCTGCCGATGTCGGCGTCCTTGCCCACGCGCGAGACCACCATGGCCGCGGCCACCGAGATCAGCAGCGCCGGGATCTGCGCCACCAGCGCATCGCCCACCGCCAGCAGCACGTAGCGGTCGGCCGCCTCGCTGGCGCCCATGCCGTGGCTGGCCACGCCGATGATGAAGCCGCCGACGATGTTGATCACCAGGATCAGCAGGCCGGCCACGGCATCGCCGCGCACGAACTTGCTGGCACCGTCCATGGAGCCGAAGAACTCGGCCTCGGTGGACACCTCGACGCGGCGGCGCTTGGCCTCCTTCTCGTCGATCAGGCCGGCCGACAGGTCGGCGTCGATGGCCATCTGCTTGCCGGGCATGGCATCGAGGGTGAAGCGCGCGCCAACCTCGGCGATGCGCTCGGCACCCTTGGTGACCACGATGAAGTTGATGACCACCAGGATCGCGAAGACGATCAGGCCGACCGCGAAGTTGCCGCCCACCAGCACCTTGCCAAAGCTCTCGATCACGTGGCCGGCGGCCGCGGCGCTGGTGTGGCCTTCCAGCAGCACCATGCGCGTGGAGGCCACGTTCAGGCTCAGGCGCATCAGCGTGGTGATCAGCAGCACGGTGGGAAAGGCCGCGAAATCCAGCGGCCGCACCATGTGCGCGGCCACCAGCATCACCACCAGGGCCATCGCGATGTTGACGGTGAACAGCAGGTCGAGCGCCAGCGCCGGCAGCGGCAGCACCATCATCGCCAGCACCAGCACGATGAACACCGGCGCGCCCAGCATGCGCAGCAGCGACAGGTCGAGCCCGGCCACGCGGCCCATGCCCTGACCCATCTTCTGCCCCAGCGGGCTGGCGCGCACGGGGCCCAGCAGGGCGTTCAGTCGGGCGATCAGCTCATTCATCGGCTTGTTCTCATTTCTGCATGAAGCTGAGCGACACCCTCGTTGCACGAGTCATGCGCAAACCAGCGGCCGCCGCGGATCCGGCTCCGCCGGGCCGCAGGGGGCGCCCCCTGGGGGGAGGCGCCGAAGGCGCTTCGGGGGGACTCATGACATCGGGTCGAGATCGGCAGGCACCTCGATGGCGCCCAGATCGGGCGGCATCGGGCCCCGGCCGGCCAGCGCATTGCGCAGGCGGTAGACATAGGCCAGCACCTGGGCCACGGCGGTGAACAGGCGCGCCGGAATCTCCTGGTCGACCTCGGTGTGGGTGTACAGCGCGCGCGCCAGCGGCGGCGCCTGCAGCACCGGCACCTTGTGCTCGCGGGCGATGTCGCGGATCTTGAAGGCCAGCAGGTCGGCGCCCTTGGCCACCACGCGCGGTGCGGCCATCTGGCCGTCCTGGTACTTCAGCGCCACGGCAAAGTGGGTCGGGTTCATCACCACCAGGTCGGCGGTGGGCACGGCCTGCAGCATGCGCTTCTTGCTCATCTCGCGCATGCGCTGGCGGATGCGGCCCTTGACCTCGGGGTTGCCTTCGTTTTCCTTGTGCTCCTGCTTGGCTTCCTGGTGGCTCATGCGCAGCTGGCGCGCCATCATGAAACGCTGCAGCGGAACGTCGATGGCGGCAAACACCGCCAGCGCGATGACCAGCAGGGTCAGCCCCGACAGCAGGGTGCTGGCGGTGTGGGCCAGCGCGCGCGGCAGCGGCATGGCCAGCGCGTCATGGAAATGCGGCATGCGCAGCCACAGGTAGGCCGCGCCGATGCAGCCCAGCACCAGCGACAGCAGGCAGGCCTTGCCCAGGTCGCCCAGGCGCCGGCCCGAGACGATCTGGCCCAGGCCGCTGATCGGGTTGAGCTTGCCGAAATTGGGCGACAGCGGCTTGAAGGTGAAGTTCCAGCCGCCCGAGGCCACACCGGCGCCCAGCGCCAGTGCGGTGGCCACCGCCCCCAGCGGCAGCAGCACCAGCAGCCAGGTCACCGACAGCTCGGCCAGCCGTTCGATCAGGGCGCCGTCGCGTGACAGAAGTCGCGCATCGAAACTCAAGCCCACCCGCAGGATGGCCGATAAGCGCTCACCGAGTGCCGGCATCAGCGCCACCAGCAGCGCGCCACCGCCACCCACCGTGAGCAGATGAGCCAGGTCGCGCGAACGCGCCACCTGGCCGTCTTCACGGGCCTTGCGGATCTTGCGTTCTGAGGCGGGTAATTGGCGGTTCTGGTCGTCGGCCATGGGGTGGCGGGACGGCGCACACGCACGTCCCCCAAGTGATCAGGCGACGCCATGTTGCCCGCCGACCCCCACCCCGCACTGCGCGATAAGCCACTGTAAAGCGCCGGTTTTCAAGCCAGTGCAAGTGGGCGCGAGCGCCGACAGTGGGCAGTAGCGTGAATTGGTGGGTCTGCACCGTCGGTTACGACCCCAAACCTCAAGTTGACCAAGCGCTTACCCGATAAGGCGACGAGGAACGCGCCGAAGGTGCGGCCGCCGCCCCCCGCTGATGCGGTGGACGGCTCCCCTCCCCCGGTTGCCTCACAGCTCCAGAAATACGTGCCGAAGGATCCAAGACCATGGCCTCCAATATTCCGAACATGACGCCTGCGGAGATCGCTGCGCTGACCACGGTTCAGATCGCTGCCCTGACGGCGGCCGACTGGGCTGCCTTCAGCATCGATCAGATCGCGGCGCTCACGGCGGAGCAGATCGGTGTGATCCCGGTTCAGCGCATCGCCGTGCTCACGGCCACCCAGGTCGGAGCCTTCGACCCATCCGACTTCGCGGCGATGAACACCGCGCAGCTGCGCGGCATCGCCACCTCGGCCATGCCGGCGATGACCGCGGCCGACTTCGACGCCCTGACGCCCAGTCAGGTGCTGTCGCTCACCACCGGCCAGGTGCGGGCGATCGCCGCCACCGAGGTGGCGGCCATCTCCGGCAGCACGCTGGCGGGCTTGAGCACGCTGCAGGTCACCGCGCTGTCGACGGCCCAGCTCGCCGCGCTGACCGAAGGCCAGATGCAGAGCCTGAGCAGTGCGCAGCTGGTTTCGCTGACCACCTCCCAGCTGGTCTCGCTGGCCAGTGACGATCTGCGCTCGCTGTCGGCCGACCAGTTTGCCAACCTCACCAGCCGCCAGCTCGGCGCGCTGACCAGCAGCCAGGTGTCGAGCCTGGAGGCCACCTACCTGGCCGGGCTCAGCACCACGCAGCTGCGCGGCCTGAGCACCGCCGCCGCCGCCGGCATCGAATCGAGCGACCTGGCCTCGTTCAGCGCCGCGCAGGTGGCCGCCCTCGGCACGGCGCAGATCCGCGCGCTGGGCACCGGCACCGTGGCCGGCATGGACGCCGACACCATCGGCCGCCTCAGCGCCACCCAGGTGGCGGCCCTGAGCGCCGACCAGGTGGCGGCACTCGGCACCGACCAGCTGCAACTGCTGTCGGGTGCGCAGGTGGCGGCATTGACCAGCGCGCAGTTCGCGGCGCTGGGCGTGTCGGGCCTGAATGCGCTGACCTCGACCCAGTTCCAGGCCCTCACCAGCGTGCAGATGGGCCGCCTGAGCGCCACCCAGGTGGCCGCGCTCGAGACCGAAGACGTGGCCGCGCTCAGCGCGCTGCAGCTGCGCGGCCTGAGCACCGCCGCCATTGCCGCGCTCAACAGCGCCGAGCTGTCGGTGCTGTCGGCCAACCAGATCGTGGGCCTGACCACCACCCAGGTGCGCGCGCTCGACAGCGCCGACCTGGCCAGCCTGGGCACCAGCACGATCGCCGCGCTGGGCTCGGCCCAGATGTCGGGCCTGAGCTCGGCCCAGCTGAGCGCACTGTCGTCCGATCAGATGCAGGCGCTGACCAGCCAGCAGCTGCGCGCGCTGAGCACCGCCCAGCTCAGCAGCCTGGCCAGCGATGACCTGAACCAGCTCACCAGCACCCAGTTCCAGGCGCTCACCAGCCTGCAGGTGGCCGCGCTGACGACCAACCAGCTGCGCCAGCTCGAAGCCGAAGACCTGGCCGCGCTCGGCAGCAACCAGCTGCGCGGCGTCTCGGCCGCCGCCATCGCGGCGCTGGACAGCGACGACGTGGCCGCCCTCACCTCCGAACAGCTGCGCGCGCTCAATTCGGCGCAGCTGCGTGCCATCGAGACCGCCGACATCTCGGCCATCGACCCGGCCACGCTGGCCGGCCTGGGCTCGGCCCAGATCGGCCAGCTCACCAGTGCCCAGCTGTCGGCGCTCAGCTCCGACCAGCTGCAGACCCTGGGCACGGCCCAGCTGCGCGGCCTGAGCTCGTCGCAGATGGCCGGCCTGTCGACCGATGACCTGAACCTCTACACGCCGGCGCAGATCGCCGCGCTGGGCACGGCGCAGATCGCCGGCATGACCAGCACGCAGATCGGTGCCCTGTCCAGCGAGCAGCTGGCCGCGCTGGGCACGCACCAGATTCGCGCCATCGACGCCGACGACGTGGCCGCGCTGAGCGGCGCCGACTTTGCCGTCTTCAGCTCGAGCCAGCTCGGCGCGCTGAGCTCGGCCCAGCTGGCCAAGCTCGACTCCTCCGATCTGGCGGGCCTGACGGTGGCGGCCATGGCCGGCCTGAGCAGCGGCCAGCTCGGCGCGCTGAGCTCGGCCCAGCTGGCCGCCTTGTCGAGCGACCAGCTGCAGGCCCTGGCCACGGCGCAGATCCTGGGCCTGAACACCGCCCAGCTGGGCCAGCTGGGCAGCGACGACCTGAACACGCTGACCAGCGCCCAGTTCGCCGCCCTGAGCACCAAGCAGATCATCGGCCTGAGCAATGCGCAGATCGGTGCGCTGGCCAGCGACGACCTGGCCGCGCTGAGCTCGGCGCAGCTGCGCGCGCTGGGCACCCGCGGCATCGCCGCGCTCGACAGCGCCGACATGGCCGTGCTGTCGACGGCCCAGCTGGCCGCGCTGACCACCGCGCAGATCGGGGCCATCGAGACCGCCGACATCGTGGGCGTGCCCACCGCCACGCTGGCCACGCTGAACACCACCCAGATCGCCGCGCTGAGCAGCGCCCAGCTCGGCGCGCTGAGCTCCGAGCAGCTGCAGGCCCTGACCACGCACCAGCTGCGCGCGCTGAGCGCCTCGCAGCTGGCCTCGCTGTCGAGCGACGACCTCAACGTGCTGACGGCCGAGCAGCTGCAGTCGCTGACCACCGCCCGCGTGGCCTCGCTGACCTCGAACCAGCTCGACGCGCTGTCGTCTGACGACCTGCGTGCGCTGAGCACGCTGCAGATCCGCGGCCTGACCTCGGCCCAGATCGCAGCGCTGGCCACCGACACGGTCAACACCCTCACCACCGACCAGTTCGGCGCGCTGACCAGCGTGCAGATCGCCGCGTTGAGCTCCGACCAGGTGGCCAACCTGGCCAGCGATCACCTGTCGTCGCTGAGCACCTCGCAAATCCGCGGCCTGGGCGCCGCCGACATCGCCGCGCTCGACAGCGCCGACATCGGCCTGCTCAACTCGGCCCAGATGCGGGCGCTGAGCTCGGCCCAGCTGCGCGCCATCGAGACCAACGACATCGTCGGACTCGACACCGAGACCCTGGCGCTGCTGAGCTCCACCCAGCTCGGCCAGTTCACCACCGCGCAGCTGGCGGCACTGGGCAGCGAGCAGCTGCAGGCCATCACCACGGCGCAGATCCGCGGCCTGGGCTCGGCGCAGATCGCCGGCCTGGACAGCACCGACCTCAACACGCTGACCACCGCCCAGTTCGAGGCCCTGGCCAGCGTGCAGATCGCCGCGCTGAGCAGCAGCCAGCTGGGCGCGCTGAGCTCCGACAACCTGCGCGCGATGAACTCGGCGCAGATCCGCGCCATCGAGACCCGTGACCTCGCCGCCTTCGACAGCAGCGACCTCGCGGCGCTCACCAGCGGCCAGGTGCTGGCCCTGTCCTCGGCGCAGATCCGCGCCCTGGCCACCGACGACCTGCTCGGTCTGGATGTCACCGACCTCAGCGGCGCCCAGGTGGCGGCGCTCAGCAGCGCCCAGCTCGCGGCGCTGTCGTCCGACCAGCTGCGCGCCCTCACCAGCAGCCAGCTGGCGGGCCTGACCACCCAGCAGCTCGCCACGCTGGGCACCGACGACCTGCAAAGCCTCAGCAGCGACCAGTACGCGCTGCTGGGCACCCGCCAGATCGCCGCCCTGTCCAGCGCCCAGGTGGCGGCACTGGCCTCGGACGACCTGTCGCACCTCACCAGCGCCCAGATCCGCGCCCTGGGCACCAGCATGCTGCGGGCCCTGGACAGCGCCGACATCGCCGTGCTGGGCGCCGACCAGGTGACCGGCCTGAGCACCGCACAACTGCAGGCCATCGACAGCGCCGACATGGCCGGCCTGTCGAGCGAGGCGCTGCAGGCGCTGAGCTCGGCGCAGATCGCCGCGCTGACCTCGGCCCAGCTCACCGCGCTGGGCTCCGACCAGGTGGCCGCGCTCAGCTCGGTGCAGGTGGCCGCCATCGGCACCGCGCAGCTGGCCGCCCTGGGCACCGACGCGCTCAACGAGCTCACCGCCGCGCAGTTTGCGGCGCTGAGCACGCGCCAGATCGCCGCGCTCACCAGCGCCCAGGCCGCAGCGCTGCAGAGCGACGACCTGGCCGCCCTCAACTCGGCGCAGATCCGCGCGCTGAGCACCACCGCCATCGCGGCGCTCGACAGCGCCGACCTCCAGGCGCTGGGCACCATCCAGGTGGCCGCGCTGGGCTCGGCCCAGGTGCGGGCCATTGAAACCGCCGACCTGGCCGGTCTGGGCACCGACGACATGGCCGCGCTGAGCTCGGTGCAGGTCTCGGCCTTCAGCACCGCCCAGCTGGGCGCGCTGGGCTCCGACCAGATGCGCGCGCTCAGCAGCGTGCAGGTGGCCGGCCTGTCCACCGCGCAGCTGGCCGCCCTGGCCACCGACGACCTGCTGGCCCTGACGACCACGCAGATCCAGGCCCTGAGCACCAGCCGCATCGCCGCGCTGAGCAACAACCAGCTCGCCGCACTGAGCAGCGACCAGCTCCAGGCCCTGACCTCGGGCCAGGTGCGCAGCCTGAGCACCAGCCAGATCGCCAGCCTGGGCAGCGACGACCTCAACACGCTGACCGCCACCCAGTTTGCCCAGCTGACCACGGCCCAGATCGCCGGCCTGAGCAGCAGCCAGATCGGCACACTGGCCACCGACGACCTGGCCGCGCTGACCAGCGCCCAGATCGTGGCCATCGACAGCCGCGACCTGGCCGCACTCGACAGCGCCGACCTGGCCGCCCTGACCTCGATGCAGCTGGCCGCCATGCGCACCGCGCAGCTGGCCGCCATCGACAGCGGCGACCTGGTGGGCCTGAGCACCACCTCGCTGGCCGGCCTGGCCACCGCACAGATCGCGGCGCTCACCACCGCCCAACTGGCCTCGCTGAGCTCTGACCAGCTGCGCAGCCTCACCGACACCCAGCTGCGCGGCCTGAGCTCGCTGCAGCTGTCGTCGCTGTCCACCGACGACCTCAACACCCTCACCAGCAGCCAGTTCCAGGCCCTGACCTCGGTGCAGATGGCCTTCCTGAGCAGCAGCCAGATCGGCGCGCTGCAGAGCGAAGACCTGGCCGCCCTGACCAGCGTGCAGATCCGCGCCATCGAGACCCGCGACATCGGTGCGCTCGACAGCGCCGACCTGGCCGCGCTGAGCAGCGGCCAGCTGGCCGCGCTGACCAGCGGCCAGCTGCGCGCCATCGACAGCGCCGACCTGACCGGCCTGACCACCGCCACGCTGGCCGGCCTGAGCAGCCTGCAGATCGCCACCCTGGCCACCCAGCAGCTCGCCGCCCTGGGCACCGACCAGTGGCGCGCCATGGACACCGGCCAGCTGCGCGGCCTGACCACCGCCCAGATGGCCAGCCTGGCCACCGACGACCTGGGCGCGTTCACCTCGGCCCAGCTGACCTCGCTGGCCACCGTGCAGATCAATGCGCTGACCAGTGCGCAGCTGGCGGCCTTGCCGTCGGAGAGCCTGTCGCTGTTGAACACGGCCCAGCTGCGTGCCATCGACACCCGCAGCCTTGCCGCACTCGACACCGCCGACATCGCCGCCCTCACCTCCACGCAGCTCGGCGCCTTGAACACGATGCAGCTGCGCGCGCTGGAGACGGCCGATGTGGCCGCGCTGAACACCACCGCCCTGCAGGGCCTGGGCAGCGCCCAGGTGGCAGCGCTGGGCAGCACCCAGCTGGCCGCACTCGGCACCGACCAGTGGCAAAGCCTGAGCAGCACGCAGCTGCGCGGCCTGAGCACCAGCCAGATGGCCAGCCTGGGCTCGGATGACCTGAATGCCCTGACCACCACCCAGATGTCGCAACTGGGCACCCACCAGCTGGCGGCTTTGACCAGCGCCCAGTTGGGCCGCATGGAGTCGGCCGACCTGGCCGGCCTGACCAGCGCCCAGCTGCGTGCGATCAGCACCCTGGCACTGACCGGCCTGGACAGCGCCGACCTGGCCGCCCTCAGCGTGGGCCAGACGGTGAACATGAGCGCCGAACAGCTGCGCGCCCTCGGCAGCGAGGATGTCGTGGGCCTGAGCACACAGGCCTTGTCGGGCCTGGGCAGCGCCCAGTTCGCGGCCATGACCAGCGCCCAGTTCGGTGCGCTGAGCTCCGACCAGGTGGTCTCGCTCACCAGCGCCCAGCTGCGCGGCCTGGGCACGCAAGCCCTGGCCGGCCTGGCCAGTGACGACCTGAACGTGCTCACCTCGACCCAGTTCTCGCAGCTCAGCACCACGCAGATCGCGGCGCTCAGCAGCGCCCAGATGTCCAAGCTGGAGAGCACCGACCTGGCCGCCCTGACCAGCGCTCAGGTCCGCGCCATCGAGACCCGCGTGCTCGCGGCGCTCGACAGCGCCGACCTGGCCGCCCTGACCTCGGCCCAGACCGGCGCCATGAGCTCCACCCAGCTGGCCGCGCTCGACAGCGCCGACCTGGCTGGCCTCAGCACCTCGGCCCTGTCCGGCATCGCGGCCTCGCAGATCAGCGGCTTTGGCACCGCCCAGCTGGCGGCGCTGGGCAGCGACCAATGGCGGGCGCTCGATTCGGCCCAGCTCAAGGCCCTGAGCTCGCGCCAGATCGCCCATCTGACCAGCGAAGACCTCAACGCACTCAGCTCCAGCCAGTTGCAGGAGCTGACCACCACCCAGCTGACCGCGCTGACCAGCGCCCAGCTGGCCGGCCTGTCGTCCGACCACCTGCAGGCGCTGTCGAGCGTGCAGCTGCGCGGCCTGACCACCAGCCAGCTCGCCAGCCTGGGCTCCGACGACCTGCGCGTGCTCACCAGCGACCAGTTCTCGCAGCTCACCACGCAGCAGATCGGCGGCCTGACCAGCACCCAGCTGGCCGCACTGGAAAGCACCGACCTGGCGGCCCTGGGCTCGGGCCAGCTGCGCGCCATCGAGACCCGTGATCTCGCGGCCTTCGACAGCGCCGATCTGGCCGTGCTGAACTCCAGCCAGCTGTCCGGCCTGAGCACGGCCCAGATCCGCGGCCTGGACAGCACCGACCTGGTGGGCCTGTCCACCGACGCGATGAGCGGCCTCAGCGCCGCCCAGATGGCCGCCTTCGGCACCGCCCAGCTGTTGTCGCTGGGCACCGACCAGTGGCGCTCGCTGTCCAGCACCCAGCTGCGCGGCCTGGGCACCGAGCAGATCGCCAACCTCGGCACCGAAGACCTGAACGCGCTGACGACCACCCAGCTGTCGGCCCTGACCACCGCCCAGATCGTGGCGCTGAGCTCGGTGCAGCTGGCCACGCTGGGCACCGAGGACATCGCCTCGCTCACCACGGCCCAGATGCGGGCCATTGAAACGCGTGACATCGCCGGCCTGGACAGCGCCGACTTCACCGCACTCACCACCGGCCAGGTGGCCGCGCTCACCACCGAGCAGCTGCGCGCCATCGAGAGCACCGACCTGTCGGCGATGAGCACCGCCGGCATCGCCGCCATCGCCACCGCCGGCCTGGCCGCGCTCACCACCACCCAGCTGGGCGCCATGGGCTCCGACCAGTGGCAGGCGTTGTCCAGCCTGCAGCTGCGCGGCTTGAGCACCGCCCAGCTGTCGGGCCTGAGCACCGAAGACCTTGCCGCACTCACCACCGAGCAGCTCGGCGGCCTCACCACCGACCAGCTGCGCGGCCTGACGACCTCCCAGATCGCCACGCTCGACAGCACCGATGTGGCCTCGCTGAGCTCGGCGCAGCTGCGCGGCTTCAGCACCCAGCAGATCGCGGCGCTGGACTCGTCCGACCTGTCGGGCCTGACCACGCAGCAGGCTGCAGGCCTGAGCTCTGACCAGCTGCGCGCGCTCGAAACCGCCGACCTGGGCGCCCTCAACACCAATGCGCTGGCCGCGCTGAGCACCGCCAACCTGGCGGCCTTTGCCACGGCCCAGCTGGCCGCGTTGAGCTCCGACCAGTGGCGCTCGCTGTCCACGCAGCAGGTGCGCAGCCTCACGGCCACGCAGATCGCCAACCTGACCACCGACGATCTCGGTGCCCTCACCACCGACCAGCTGAGCAAGCTGACCAGTGACCAGCTGGTGGCGCTGACCACCAACCAGGTGGCCTCGCTCGACAGCGGCGACATCGCTTCGCTGACGACGGCCCAGCTGCGCTCGCTGACCTCGTCCGAGGTGGTGGCGCTCGACAGCGCCGACCTGGCCGCGCTCAACAGCGCCCAGGTGGCCGCACTCACGCTGACCCAGCTGCGTGCGCTGGAAACCGCCGACCTGGCGGCCATCACCACCGCCGGCATCGCCGCGCTGGCCACGGCCAACATGGCGGCCTTCTCGACGCGCCAGATCAGCGCGCTCGGCAGTGACCAGCTGCAGGCCCTGACCACCGCGCAGATCCGCGCGCTGGGCACCGACCAGCTGGTGGGCCTGGCCACCGACGACATCGTGGCGTTGCAGACCGTGCAGATCGCCGCGCTGAACACCGAGCAGCTGGCCTCGCTGAGCACGCTGCAGATCAATGCACTGCGCAGCGAAGACCTGGCCGCCCTTGGCACTGACCAGGTGCGCGCGCTGAGCACCGCCGCCGTCGCGGCCCTCGACAGCGCCGACCTGGCCGTGCTGACCTCGGTGCAGGTGGCCGCAATGTCGTCCGACCAGCTGCGCGCCATCGAGACGGCCGACCTGGCCGCGATGGTCACCGCCGCCATCATCACCCTGCCCACCGAGGCCCTCAGCGGCTTCAGTACCGCCCAGCTGGCAGTGCTGAGCAGCGACCAGTGGAAGGCCCTGACCACGCAGCAGCTGCGCGGCCTGACCACCGCCCAGGTGGCCAACATCACCACCGAAGATCTGGCCGCGCTGAGCACCGCCCAGCTGGCCGGCCTGAGCGCCGACCAGATCACCGCGCTGAGCACCACCCAGGTGGCCTCGCTCGACAGTGCCGACATCGCCGGCCTGGGCACCGACCAGATCCGCGCGATGGAAACCCGCGACATCGCCGCGCTGGACAGCGCCGACCTGGCGGCCCTCACGTCCAACCAGGCGGCCGCCCTCACCGGCGACCAGCTGCGGGCGCTGGAGACCGCCGACCTGGCGGCGCTGACCACCGCATCGCTGGTGGCCATCGGCGCCGACAAGATGGCCTCGCTGTCGACCCAGCAGCTCGGCGGCATGGCCAGCGACCAGCTGCGCGCGCTGACCACCGACCAGATCCGCGGGCTGACCACGGCCCAGATCGCCTCGCTGGCCACCGATGACCTGCGCGCCCTCACCACCGAGCAGCTGTCGGTGCTCAACGACGAGCAGATCATCAGCCTGTCGACGACGCAGTTCGCCTCGATGGAAAGCGCTGACCTCGCCGCGCTCGGCTCTGACCAGGTGCGGGCGATGGAAACCCGCGACATCGCCGCGCTGGACAGCACCGACTTCGCGGCCATGACGTCCAACCACATCATGGCCCTGGGCAGCGCCCAGCTGGCGGCGATCGAGTCGGCCGACATCGTGGGCATGACCACGGCCGCGCTGTCGTCCATCAACGCCGCCAACATGGCCGCCTTCAGCACCCGCCAGCTGGCGGCGCTGGGCAGCGACCAGTTCCGCTCGCTCACCTCCGACCAGCTGGTCGGCCTGACCACCGCCCAGGTGGCCGGCCTGGGCACCGATGACCTGAATTCGCTGAGCACCACGCAGTTCGCCGCGCTGAGCTCGGCCCAGATCGCCGGCCTGACCACGACCCAGGTGCAGGCGATGGAAAGCGCCGACCTGGCCGCACTGACCGCCGGCCAGATGGCTGCCATGAGCACCCGCGGCATCGCCGCCATCGACAGCTCGGACGCCTCGGCGCTGAACTCGGTGCAGCTGGCTGCGCTGAACACGGCCCAGATCCGCGCCTTCGAGACGGTGGATCTGACGGTGCTGGCCACCCAGGCCCTGGCGGGCCTGACCACGGTGCAGCTCACCGCTCTCAGCACCGCCCAGCTGGCAGCACTCGGCACCGACCAACTGCGCGCGCTCACCACCGAACAGGTGCAGGGCCTGAGCACGGCCCAGCTGGCCAGCCTGAGCACCGACGATCTGCGCAGCCTCACCGCTGACCAGTACGCGGCCTTCACCACCGCGCAGCTGGTGGCACTCGGCACCCAGCAGTACGCCAACCTGGAAACCAACGACCTGGCCACGCTGAGCACGAACCAGATTCGTGCCATCACCACCCAGGACATCGCCGCCTTCGACTCGGCCGACCTGGCTGTGCTGAGCGCCGACCAGGTCGGCGCGCTGACCTCGGCGCAGATGCGGGCCATCGAGTCGTCCGACATCGGCGGCCTCACGGTCAATGCCATGGCCGGCCTGGGCACCAGCCAGATCGCCGCCCTGACCACCGGCCAGCTCGGCGCGATGGGCAGCGACCAGCTGCAGTCCCTCACCGCCACCCAGCTCTCGGCGCTGAGCACGGCCCAGCTGTCCGGCCTGGACAGCGCCGACCTGAACACGCTGACCGCCGACCAGTTCACCTGGCTGAGCACGACGCAGATCGCCGGCCTGACGACGCTGCAGTTCTCCACCATCGACAGCACCGACCTGGTGGCCCTGACCACCGCCCAGGTGCGCGCCATCGAGACCCGCGACATCGCCGCGCTGGCCTCCGAGGACGTGACCGCGCTGACCGGCACCCAGCTGGCCGCGCTGAGCACGGCCCAGGTGCGCGCCATCGATTCGGGTGACATCTCGGGCATCGGTGTCAGCGCGCTGTCCAGCCTGGGCTCGCTGCAGATTGCCGCGCTGTCCACCGCCCAGCTCGAGGCCATGGGCAGCGACCAGATCCGCGCCCTCAGCGCCGATCAGCTGGCCGGCCTGAGCACGGTGCAGCTGGGCAGCCTGGGCAGCGACGACCTGAACGCGCTGACCGCCAGCCAGTTCCAGCTGCTGAGCACGCTGCAGATCGCCGGCCTGACCTCGCTGCAGCTGAGCACGCTGGAATCGACCGACCTGCTGGCCCTGAGCCCGGCCCAGGTGGCCGCCATCGAGACCCGCGACCTCGTGGCCCTCGACAGCGCCGACTGGGCGGCCATGAACGCCAACTTCGTCAGCAGCCTGACCACCGCCCAGGTGCGCGCCATCGAGTCCGGCGACATCATCGGCATCGGTGAATCGGCCCTGTCCGGCCTCAGCTCGCTGCAGGTGGCCGCACTGTCCACCGTGCAGCTCGGCGCCATGGGCTCCGACCAGCTGCAGGACCTGAGCCAGCAGCAGATCGGCGGCCTGACCACAGCGCAAGTGGCTTCGCTGTCCACCGAAGACCTGAACACCCTCACGGCCACGCAGATCGGCTACCTGGGCACGGCGCAGATCGCCGCGCTGGGCACCGAGCAGGTGGCCAACCTGGAGAGCACCGACCTGGCCGCCCTCAGCGCCACCCAGGTGGCGGCCCTGAGCACCCGTGCCATCGTCGCCCTCGATACGGCCGATGCCAACCTGCTCAGTGCCGGCCAGGTGGCCGGCCTGACCACTGCCCAGGTGCGGGCGATGGAGACCGCTGACCTCGCCGCGCTGTCGGCCTCGGGCTTCGCCGCCCTGCATTCGGGCCACATCGCCGCGCTGGGCACCGACCAGCTGGGCGCGCTGACCAGCGATCAGCTGCAGGATCTGAGCAACGCCCAGCTCGCCGGCCTGACCACCGCGCAGGTGGCCAAGCTGGCCACCGAAGACCTGAACGCGCTCACGGCCAGCCAGTTCCAGGCCCTGACCACCCGCCAGATCGCCGCGCTGAGCACCGAACAGGTGACCAAGCTCGAAACCGCCGACCTGGCCGCGCTGAGCTCGGCCCAGATGCGTGCATTGAGCGCCGCCAGCCTCACCGCGATGGACAGCACTGACCTCGGCGTGCTGTCGGCCGAGCAGCTCTCGGGCCTGAGCTCGACCCAGTTGAAGGCCATCGAAAGCAGCGACATCGCCAGTCTCGCGGTGAGTGCCGTGCGCGGCCTCACCTCCACGCAGATCGCGGTGCTGGCAACCGACCAGGTGGCCGGTCTGTCGTCCGATCAGCTGCAGGCCCTGTCCGACAGCCAGCTGCACGGCCTGAGCAACGCCCAGATCGGCGCGCTCACCTCCGACCAACTGGGCACCCTGCTGGGCTCGCAGTGGGCCGGCCTGTCGACCGCGCAGATCGCCGCGCTGAGCAGCGACCAGGTCAGAGCCATCGCCAGCGACGACCTGACCATGCTGACCACGGCGCAGATCCGCGCCCTCGGCACAGAGGACATAGTGGCCATGGACAGTGCCGACCTGATCACCCTCACCGGCGAGCAGATGGCGGCACTCAGCATCGCCCAGGTGCAGGCCATCCAGTCCGACGACATCAATGCGCTGGGTGCGTCGATCAACGACCTGGGCGTGGCCCAGATCCGCGCCCTCAGCCAGGCCCAGTTCAATGCCATGGCCACCGACGCCCTGGTGGCGATGAGCGCCGACTCGGTGAGCTCGCTGACCACCGAGCAGGTGAGCTGGCTCGACAGTACCGACCTCCGCGTGCTCACCGCCGACCAGCTGGGTGCGATGAGCACCACGCTGCTGCGCGCCATCGCCAGCGACGACATCGACAACATCTCGCTGTCGGCGCTGGGCGGCCTCACGGCGGTCCAAGTGTCTGGGCTCACCAACGCCCAGCTCGCCTCGCTGAGCAGCGACCAGCTGCGCGCACTGAGCGATGGCCAGGTTGCCGGCCTGTCGACGGCCCAGCTCACCTCGCTGGGTACCGAGGATCTGGGCACGCTGACGGCCACGCAGTTCCAGGCCTTCACCACACGCCAGATCGCAGCCCTGAGCTCCGAGCAGATCAATGCCCTGACCAGCGAGGATCTGCAGGCCTTCAGCGCCTCGCAGATGGCCGGCTTCACCACCAGCCAGCTGGCCAAGATGGGCAGCGACGACCTCGCCCTGCTCACTGGTGAGCAGCTCGGTGCGCTGAGCAGCACACAGATCCGCGCCATCGAAAGCACCGACATCGCGGGCATCGGCCTCACCGCGCTGGCCGGCCTGTCGGGCAGCCTGGTGGGTGCGCTGACCGACGGCCAGCTGGCCTCGCTCAGCAGCGACCAGCTGCAGGCCCTGACCGACGACCAGCTGCGCGGCCTCGGCACCAGCCAGATCGCCAACCTGGGCACCGATGACCTGAACTCGCTGACCGCCAACCAGTTCCAGCAGCTCAGCACCGCCCAGGTGGCGGCGCTCACCGCGGGCCAGCTGCAGAAGCTGGAAAGCACCGACCTGTCGGCGCTGACCGGAACCCAGGTGGCGGCCCTGCGCACCAGCCAGATCGCCAGCCTGACCAGCGACAACATCGCGTCGCTGACCGGCGAGCAGCTGTCGGCACTCGGCAGCGCACAGCTGCGGTCGATCGAGAGCACGGACATCGCCGCCATCGGCCTGACCGCGCTGGGCAGCCTGAGCGCCACGCAGATGTCGCAGTTGACGAACGCCCAGCTCGCCTCGCTCAGCAGTGACCAGCTGCAGGCACTCAGCAACGACCAGCTGGCCGGCCTGTCCACCGCTCAACTGGCGTCGCTGTCGACCGAGGACCTCAACACCCTGACGGCGTCGCAGTTCGCGGCCCTGTCGGGCGGCCAGATCGCCGGGTTGACCGTGGTGCAGGTGTCCAAGCTCGAATCCACCGACTTGGCAGCGCTGGGCGGTGACCAGATGGCGGCCCTGCGCACCGCGCAGATCGCCGGCATGGACTCGGCCGACCTCGGCGTACTGAGCGCCGAGCAGCTGGGCGCCTTCACCACCACGCAGCTGCGGGCCATCGAGAGCGCCGACATCGCCGGCATCTCGGTCAGCGCCCTGTCCGGCCTCACCGCCAACCAGGTGGCAGGCCTGAGCACGGCCCAGCTCGGCGCGATGAGCAACGACCAGTTGCAGGCGCTCAACGCCGACCAGCTGGCCGGCCTGACTACGGCGCAGTTGGTGGGCCTGTCCACCGACGATCTCAACAGCTTCACCGCCACGCAGTTCCAGGCGCTGTCGGCGTCGCAGATGGCCGGTCTGACCACGCGCCAGATCGCCAGCCTGCAGAGCGAGGACATCCACGCCCTGTCGGCGCACCAGGTGCGCTCGATGACCACCGCCCAGCTGGCGGCACTGGACAGCACCGACCTGGGTGCCCTCACCGGCGAACAGCTGGCCGGCCTTTCGAGTGCCCAGATGCGGGTGCTGGACAGCAACGACGTCATCGGCCTGAGCAACGATGCGCTGGCCGCCCTGACCGGCGCCCAGGTGGGCCAGCTCACCGCGGGCCAGATCAGCGGCCTGGGCACCGACCAGCTGCAAAGCCTGTCGGAGCAGCAGATCGCCGGCATGACCACGGCGCAGATTGCGGTGCTGGACAACACCGACCTGGCCTCACTCACCGACGCGCAGTTCCAGGCCCTGACCACGGCCCAGATCGCCAGCCTGTCGACCTCACAGATCTACAACCTGAACGCCAGCGACTTCACGCTGCTGAGCGTGGCCCAGGTGCGGGCCATCGAGACCACCGACATCGTGGCGATGACTGCCGCCGGCATCGGTGCGCTGAATGCCGAGCAAGTGGCCGCCCTGAGCACGCAGCAGGTGCGGGCCATCGAGACGGCGGACATCGCCGCGCTCTCGGCCGGTGACCTGCAGGAGTTCACCACCGCGCAGATCCGCGCGCTGAGCACGCTGCAGTTCGCCGCGCTGTCCAGCGACGACCTGTCGCAGCTGAGCGCCACGCAGTTTGCGGCGCTGACCACGCAGCACATCCGCCAGATGGACAGCGTGGACATCGGCGCACTGAGCAACGAGCAGATCTCGGCCCTGACCACGGCCCAGGCCGCGTCCCTGACCACGGCGCAGATCGTGGCCCTGACCGATGGCCAGATCAGCGCGCTGGAGGTGCCCGACATCTCGGCGATGACCATGGCCCAGGCCGCGGCCTTCTCGACCGACGACTACAACCTGATGAACGCCTCGCAGCAGGCGGCGCTGACGGCCTTGTCGCCGATGATCCTGGACCTGGACGGCAACGGCATCCGCACGCTGTCGGCGGCCGAAGGGGTGCAGTTCGACCTCACCGCCACCGGCAACGTGGGCCAGTACGGCTGGGTGGGCAGCGGCGACGGCCTGCTGGTGCGCGATGTCAACGGCGACGGGGTCATCAACGATGGCAGCGAGCTGTTCGGCGCCGCCACCAAGCTGGCCAACGGCAGCAGCGCGGGCAATGGCTACGTGGCCATGGCCGCCCTCGACAGCAACGGCGATGGCCAGCTGTCGGCCGCCGACGAGGCCTTCGGCCAGCTGCAGGTGTGGGTGGACGCCGACGCCGACGGCACCACCGACCTGGGTGAGCTGAAGGGCCTGGTGGACCTGGGCATCGCCGCGCTGGATCTGGGCTACACCCAGTCCGACGAGGTGGACAACGGCAACCTGGTGGCCCTGCAGGGCAGCTACACCACGACCGACGGTGCCACGCACCAGATGGCCGACGTGTGGTTTGCCCAGCAGGCGGCCGACGGCAGCGCACCGGTGATCGGCGAGCTGCTGTCCGAGCCGGCGGCCGATCTGGTGGGCGGCGCCAGCGTCGCGGCCAACAGCACGGCAGCGGCCACGGTGGCCAGCGGCGCCGCGCTGCCGACCACGCAGCTGACCTCGATCGACGAGGAACTGATGCGCAACCAAACGCCGCTGATCTGAGCGGGCGGGCGGCGCCCCGGCGCCGCCCGCAACGCCAGCAGCCCCAGCCTGGCGGCGCACGTCAGGCGCGCAGATCAGGCACCCGCGTCAGGCGCCCACGTCAAGCGCCCACCTCAAGCGCCCAAAGCCAAACGGCGCACCACCCCGGATCCCGGGTTGGTGCGCCGTTTGTCTTGGCGCGGGTGTGGCGAAGTCTGGGGGGGCCGGTCAGGCCGGCGCGGGGCTGCCCCACTGCTGGCACAGCAGCGCATTGGGCAGCGGATCGCCCAGGCTGTCGTGGCTGGCCGGGCACAGCGCGCTGCGCACCGGCTGGCCGCTCACATCGGCCAGCAGCGCCTCGCTGGCGCGGGCCTCGTTCAGCGTGGCTGATCCGGCCAGCACGGCGGCAAACAGGCCGTTCTCGCGTGGCATCAGCCGGGCCAGTTTCTGTGCCGCGGTCTGCAACTGCGCCGGCGGCAAGCCCAGCACCACCAGCACCGCGTAGGCGCCGCCCTGCGGCATGGCGTACACGCGGCCGGCGTTGGCCAGGTCAGCCATGTTCAGGTCCAGCACATCGGTGCGGCTGCCAGGGCCGAAAAACTGCATCAACGCCATCGAGGCCGCTTCCAGCTCGGGCGCAGCGAACGCCAGCGCGCCGGACGCATCGGTCACGCGCACCACCAGGGCGCGCAGGCCATCGCGGCGCCAGGGCCGCAACAGGCCTTCCAGCGCATCGGCCACGCCGCGCCGCGGCGACACCTGCGCGCCCAGGCTGGCGCGATGCTGCCAGCACAGGTATTCCAGCAGCTCGGTGCGGCGCTGGTACTCGGGGTTGCCGCCGCGGCCATGGGCCAGCGCATGGCGGCGCGGGTCGGCCACGGCCTGGGGCTCGTCGCGGTGCTGCCAGCCGTAGCGCCGGGCGTCAAAGCTGGCGCGCAGGCGCTCGGGCGACAGCGAGCCCTGCCAGTGCAGAAACTCGTTGTCGCGGGTGATGCCGGGAAAGTAGTCGATCACGATGCCGGCGCGCTGGCGTGCCATGTCCAGCGAGAGCTGGTCGCGCTTGCTGTAGGCCAGGATGCTCTCCCACCACAGGCGGCCGAACTGCCGCAGCACCGGCGCATGGTGGCTGCGCAGCAGCACGGTGCCGGTGGTCAGCGGCGTGATCTCGGCCAGCGGGCTCTGCTGGGCATAGGCATCGAGCTGGCGGCACACGGTGGCCACGTCGTCGTAGCCCAGCATCGCGATGGCGCCGGCCTCCTGGTGCAGGTGGGTGTGGCGCGAATGCTTGAAGGCGCGGAACACGAAGGCCCGGCCCTCGCCATCCACCTGCCGCGTGTGCAGGTCGGCCGCCTGCGGCAGGCGCTTGAAGGTGACGGTGTTGTCGATGTAGAGGCTGTGCTCGCAATCGCCGAAGTAGGCGTCGGGCATGGCCTTGGCGCGGCGCGAGGCCTTCTCGGGTGCCAGGTGCGATTCGTCGATCGGCACGCAGCGCCAGGCGGGCGAGCGCAGATCGGGGTTGTCGGTCAGGCACACGAAGTCGAGCTGCAGATCGCTGGCCGCACCGGGCGGCAACTGCGACAAGGGGTTGTTCAGCGCCTCCTTGGCGCCGATCAGCACCGTGTAGACCACCAGCCGGGTGCCGGGGCCCGCGGGCGCGGGCGTCTGGGAAGGGGTGTGCAGAACGCTCATGGACGCCGATTCTCGGCAGCGCCGCAGGCCAGCCAGGGCCGGAAAAGCGCCCGCATTGCCGCCCTGTCGCCGGGCGCGCGGCACCGCCGCCCCGGCGCCCCCAGCCGCGCAGGGCCACGCCGGGGCCCGGAACAGCACCGTGTTTGCCCGCCTTTTGCCGCTCAAGTACGGCGCTGGCCGGTGTCCAATGTGCTGCAGTGGCGGCTTGCCGGCTGCACCCACGGGTGCGGTGCGGGCCGGTGCACCACCCAACTTCGAGCCAGGGACACCCCATGAAAAAAGCGTTCATCACCGGCGTCACCGGCCAGGACGGCTCCTACCTCGCCGAGTTCCTGCTCGCCAAGGGTTATGAGGTGCACGCCATCCTGCGCCGCAGTTCGGTGTTCACCACCAACCGCATCGACCATGTGCTGGATCACGAGCGGGTCAAGACCTACCACGGCGACCTCACCGATTCCAGCAACCTGCACACCCTGCTGTCGCGCGTGCAGCCCGACGAGGTGTACAACCTGGGCGCCCAGTCGCATGTGGCGGTCTCGTTCGAGGTGCCCGAATACACCGCCGAGGTGGATGCGCTGGGCACCATCCGCCTGCTCAACGCCATCAAGGACCTGGGCCTGAAGCCGCGCTTCTACCAGGCCAGCACCTCCGAGATGTTCGGCGGCCTGCCCGAGACCGCGCCGCAAAGCGAGCGCACGCCCTTCCACCCGCGCTCGCCCTATGGCGCGGCCAAGCTCTATGCCTACTGGGCCACGGTGAACTACCGCGAGGCCTACGGCCTGCACGGCAGCAACGGCATCCTGTTCAACCACGAGTCGCCGCGCCGCGGCGAGACCTTCGTGACCAAGAAGGTCACCAAGGCCGTGGCACGCATCGCCCAGGGCCGCCAGCAGCAGCTGAGCCTGGGCAACCTGGACGCCAAGCGCGACTGGGGCTATGCCAAGGACTACGTGGAAGCCATGTGGCTGATGCTGCAGCAGGAGCGCCCCGACGACTACGTCATCGCCTCCGGCGAGACCTACAGCGTGCGCCAGTTCGTCGAGATGGCCTTCGCCGTCACCGGCGTGGCGCTCGACTGGGTGGGCGAAGGCGTCAACGAGCGCGGCGTGTGCCGCGTCACCGGCAAGACCCGCGTCACGGTGGACCCGCGCTACTTCCGGCCGGCCGAGGTGGATCTGCTGTGGGGCGACCCGGCCAAGGCACGCGAGAAGCTGGGCTGGCAGGTCAAGACGCCGATCAAGGACCTGGTGCGCATCATGGTCGAGTACGACCTGCGCCACGACGACTACGGCTGGAGCGACGAAGAATGATCCTGGTCACCGGCGCCACCGGCTTTGTCGGCAGCCGCGTGTGCCGCCAGCTGGCCGCACGCGGCCTGGCCCACACGCCCACCAGCCGCTCGCTGGGGCTGGACCTGCGCGATGCCGCAGCCACCACGGCCTTCTTCCGCGCGCTGAAGCCCACCCAGGTGATCCACTGCGCGGCCCATGTGGGCGGCATCCAGTGGGGCGCCAAACGGCCGGTGGAGATCTTCCAGCACAACCTGCAGATGACGCTGTCGCTGTGCGAGGCCGCACAGGCCAGCGGCGTGCAGCGCATCGTCAACCCGATCTCGAACTGCGCCTACCCGGCCCAGGCCACGCTGTTCCAGGAAGACGCGTTCTGGGACGGCCCGCTGCATGAATCGGTGCTGGTGTACGGCTTCGTGCGCAAGGCCTCGTGGGTGGCCAGCTGGGCCTGGCGCCAGCAACACGGGCTGGACACGCTGAACCTGATCCTCTCGAACATGTACGGCCCCGGCGATCACTTCGAGGAAGAACGCTCGCATGCGCTGGGCGCGCTGGTGATGAAAGTCGTGCGCGCCCACCAGCAAGGCCTGCCCGAGGTGGTGGTGTGGGGCAGCGGCACGCCGGTGCGCGAGTGGCTGCATGTGGACGACGGCGCCGAGGCGCTGATCCGCGGCCTCGACGCCCCGGCCACCGCCGAGCCGGTGAACGTGGGTGTGGCCCACGGCGTCAGCATCCTGGCCATGGCCGAGCTGATCCGCGATGTGGTGGGCTACCGCGGCCGCCTGGTGCTCGACCCCAGCAAGCCCGATGGTGCGCCCCACAAGACCGTGGACGGCACGCGCGGCGCCGCGCTGCTGGGCTGGCGCCCGACGCGCAGCTTCGAGGCCGGCGTGCGCGAAACCGTGGCCTGGTACCTGCAATCCCTGGCCCAGGCCAGCTGAACACGACGGAGCGCCACGCATGGCCATCACCGAAATCAAGGAAGGCGCGCTGGTGCTGGCGCGCCACATCCCCGCCGCCGACGCCTGGGGCAAGGGCCTGAAGTTCTTCTCGCCCGATGGCGACTACCAGCAGGTGGGCACCTGGGGCTATGGCGCCGGCAAGACCTTGCTGGCGCACAGCCACAACGAGGTGGCACGCAGCGTGGCCTGGACGCAGGAGGTGCTCTACATCCGCGCCGGCCGCGTGCTGGCCGAGGTGTACGACACGGCCGACCAGAAAGTGGCCGAGCTGGAAGCCGGCGCCGGCGACCTGCTGGTGCTGCTGCGCGGCGGCCATGGCTACCGCATTCTCGAGGACGGCACCCAGGTGCTGGAGATCAAGAACGGCCCCTATGTGGGCGCCGATGTCGACCGGAGGCGGCTGTGATCACCCCTGCCGCGGCCACCGGCCTGAAGCTGCACCTGGGCTGCTGGCACCGCCACATCCCCGGCTGGGTGCATGTGGACCTGTGCGACATGCCGCACATCGACCACCGCTCGTCCATCGACCAGCTGCCCTTCATCGCCGACGGCGCGGCGCAGCTGGTCTACTGCAGCCATGCGCTGGAGTACTTCGATCGCCAGCAGGCCCTGGGCGTATTGGCCGAATGGCGCCGCGTGCTGGCCCCCGGCGGCACGCTGCGCCTGGCCGTGCCCGACTTCGAGGCGCTGATCCAGGTCTACCAGCGCACCGGCGACCTGGCCCGCGTGCTGGGCCCGCTGTACGGCCGCATGGCCATCCCCACGCCGCAGGGCGAGCAGTGGCTGTACCACCGCACCACCTACGACGAGCGCTCGCTCAGCGCCCTGCTGGCCGAGGCCGGCTTCACGGCGCCGCGGCGCTGGGACTGGCGCGCCACCGAGCACGCCCACATCGACGACCACTCGCAGGCCTACTTTCCGCACATGAGCAAGGAGACCGGCCTGCTGGTCTCGCTGAACATGGAATTCACCCGCCCCGCTGACTGACCCCGGCCTGGCCGGACACCCCATGAGCGACACCGATTTCATCCCCCAGATGCGCCCGCTGTTCGGCGCCGACGAGCGTGCCGAGCTGCTGAGCTACCTCGACGAGGACGGCTTCTTCACCGAGTTCAAGCGCACCGAGGCCTTCGAGGCCGAGATCGCCCGCTACACCGGCGCGCGCCACTGCGTGGTGGTGAACAACGGCACCGTGTCGCTCACCCTGGCCGCCGCGGCGCTGGGCATCGGCCCGGGCGACGAGGTGATCTGTCCCGACTACACCATGATCGCCACGCCCAACTCGGTGCAGATGCTGGGCGCCAAGCCGGTGTTCGTGGACGTGGAGCCCGACACCCTGGTGATGGACGTGGCACTGGCCGAGCGCGCCATCACGCCGCGCACCAAGGCCATCATGCTGGTGTCGGCCAACGGCCGCGCGCCGCGCGCCGGCATCGCCACCTTCGAGGCGCTGTCGCAGCGCACCGGCATCGCGCTGATCGAGGACGCCGCGCAGTCGCTGGGCTCCTGGTATGCCGATGGACGTCATGTCGGCCGCGCCGGCCGCATCGGCAGCTTTTCGTTCTCGGCACCCAAGATCATCTCCACCGGCCAGGGCGGCGCCCTGATCACCGACGACGACGCCCTGGCCGCGCGCCTGCGCAAGCTCAAGGATTTCGGCCGCTCGGGCGGTGGCAACGACGTGCACGACAGCATCGGCTGGAACTTCAAGTTCACCGAGCTGCAGGCCTGCGTGGGCCTGGCCCAGATGCGCCAGCTGCCCGACCGCGTGGTGCGCAAGAAGGCCATCTGGCGCCGCTATGCCGAGCGCCTGGCCGGCGTGAGCGGCTACCGCCTGTTCGATCACGATCTGGCGCTGTGCACGCCCTGGTTCATCGACGGCGTGGCCGAGCGCCGCGACGAACTGGCCGCGCACCTGAAGGCGCGCGGCATTGGCACGCGCACCATGTACCCGCCCATCCACCGCCAGAAGGCCTACGACCTGCCGGGCGACCACCCGGTGGCCGAGCACATCGGCCGCGACGGCCTGTGGCTGCCCTCGATGATCCAGCTCACGGATGCGCAGATCGACCGCATCTGCGGCGAGATTGCGGCGTTCTACGGCTGAACGCCCCAGCCTCCCGGCCAGCCCCCGCACGATGAAGGTAGAGATCATTCACCCCGGCGATGGCTGGGTGCTGGACCGCCTGGCGCGCATCCTGATCGAGCGCATTCCGGGCGCCTATGGCTCGCCCCATGCCTCGCGCGCGCAGGCCGACACCGACATCGCGTACTTCATGCACTACGGCCTGTTCGGCCAGAGCCATGCGCCGGTGCGCGGCTGCTTCATGCCGCACAAGGAGCCGCCGGACGCCGTCTTCGACATGGCGGCGCGCCATGCCGGTTTCTGCGTGGCGCCGTCGCGCGCCTCGGTGGCCGAGTGCCTGCCCTTCAACGCCGCCACGCACCTGGTCTACCACGGCATCGACCTGCAGGCCTTCCGGCCGCGCCTGCGCATCGGCTTCGTCGGCCGCGAGTACCCCAGCGGCCGCAAGGGCTCGGAGATCTTCGGCTTCCTGCGCGGGCTGGACTTCGTCGACCTGCGGCTGACCAATGGCACGCTGCGCGACGACGAGATCCCGGCCTTCATCGGCGACATGGACTACATCCTGATCGCCTCGAAACACGAGGGCGGGCCGCTGTGCTTCCAGGAAGCCCTGGCCAGCGGCGTGGAGGTGATCTCCACCGACGTGGGCATGGTCTCCGACTTCCGCGATGCACCCGGCGTGCACCTGTATCCCTACAACGACCTGGCGGCGCTGCGCCAGCTGCTCGATCGCCTGCTGGCGCGCCGCCTGCAGCTGCGGCGCACCGTCGAGCGCTACAGCGAGGCCTATTTCGCCGAGCAGCACCTGCAGATCTTCCAACGCCAGCTGGGCCGCTGAGCCACGGCACCGCCCCCCAACAAGGACCGACATGATCGAAATGGCCGAACTGGTGCATGGTTTCCATGCCAACCTTCCCGTCACGCTGAGCCTGCTGCGCGACTTCTGCGGCGTGCGCCAGTTCGACCTGGTGCCGCGTGCCGGCACGCCGCTGGCGCTGCCCGCCGGCGCCACGCCGGCCGCCATGCGCCTGCATTGCGACAAGGTGATCGCACGCCAGGTGCTGCGCGACCATGCCTGGCAGGTGGAAGAACTGAACTTCGCCAAGGCCGTGATGCCGGCCGACAGCCCCTTTGCGCTGGTGGACGTGGGCGCCAACATGGGCCTGTTCAGTCGCCAGTTCCTGGTGCAGTTTCCGAACCTGGCGCAGGTGTGGGCCTACGAGCCCAACCCCGACAACCACGCCCTGCTGCTGCACAACCTGGCATTCAGCCCCAAGGTGCAGGCGCACCGCGTGGCGCTGTCCGACAGCGAGGGCCAGGCCGATTTCTACGAAGAGCAGGACAACTGCGGCAACTACTCGCTCAACAGCGCGGCCATGCCGCCCGAGCAGCAGTTCAAGGTAGCGCGCGTGCAGACCCGCGCGGTGGCCACCGAGTGCCTGACCTGGCATCAGTCGGGCCTGCCGCTGTTCTATAAATCGGACACGCAGGGCTTTGACGAGAAGATCGCCTGTGCCCTGCCCGACAGCTTCTGGCCCTCGGTGAAGGCCGGCATCCTGGAGCTGTGGCGCATCGACAAGCCCGAGCACAGCCGCGAGCGCCTGCGCGCGGTGCTGGACCAGTTCCCGCGCAAGATCTTCCTGCGCGATCCGCGCCGCCTGCTGGCCACCGACGAGATCCTGGCCTTCCTGGACAGCCAGGACCGCAACCACCACGACCTGGGCTTCTGGCGGCCCTGAGGGCAAGCCCGGCACGCCACCGGCGTGCCCCCCTCCCCAACGACAAAAGGGCGCGTGCAACGCGCCCTTTCTTCATGGCCCGGTCAGCGCGGGCGTGCACCGGGCCGCAGCCCGGGCACCAGGTTCAGGCCTCAACAGCCTCGGGGGCGGCGCTGGTTTCGCGTACAGGCTCGGCCGCGGTGGTGACAGCGGCCGGCCCCTGGGTGGCTCGCGGGGCCGCCACCGCGGCGGCGGCATAACGCTCGGCGCTCCAGCCCTCGGGCGCAAAGCACAGCACGGGCTGGCGGTATTGGCCCAGCGGCAGCCGGGCCAGGCCCTGCACCGTCCAGCCGGCACGCAGGTGCTCGGCAGGGTCGTTGGCCAGGTAGCCGGCATCCGGGCCGGCCACGCCGATGAAGCGCAGCCCGCCCACATGCTCGAGCGCGCGGATGCGCTGCTCGCCATAGATGCGGTGGGCGTTGAAGTGCGTCAGGTCCTGCCCGGTGGGCACGGCCACCGCGCACAGGCCGTGCGATGCCAGCGCGCGCGCCATCAGGCTGAAGGTGTAGAGGTCGCCCAGCGGCGTGAGCCGGTCGCCATAGCGGCCCAGGCCCGAGTGCTCGATCGAGCTGTAGGACAGCACCAGGTCATAGCGGCCCACATGCGCGTCCAGCTCGGCCAGCCAGTCGTCCCAGGTGATGGTGCTCAGGCGGGTGGGCACATCGGGCCGGCCGTTCCAGTCGATCGGGCGGTACTCCACCGTGGTGACCTCGGCCGCGCCGGCCTGGGCACACAGCAGTTCCAGCCAGAACGATTCAGAGCCGATCACCAGCACCTTGCGCCCGGCAATGTGGCCACGCAGGCGGCTGACCTGCGAATGCGCCTCGGGGTACGGGCACAGCTGGCGGAACACCTGCATCGGCATGCGATCGGTGGGCAGGCGGGCCAGTTGGTTGAACACATTGGCATCCCAGTCCAGCCGCGGCTTGGAGGCGTGGCTGTTCATGAACAGGCGCTCGGTGAACGGCAGGCGGTAGCCCAGCGTCTCCCAGTACATGAAGGCGGGCTCGCACTGCTCGGGCGGCACCGGGCCGGGGGCGCCGTGGTCCAGATCGAGTGCATGCACCGCGTCGCCGCGGGCCACCAGGGCACGCGCGCGCTGCATGAAGCTGGCGCGCGCCTCGGCCAGCGCACGGCGCTCGGCCAGCGGGCTGGGCGTGCGCGCCACATTGGCCGCCGGCACCAGCACACCATGCAGGTGGCGCGCGATCTCGGCAAAGGTGCTGCCGGGATGAAACACCGCGAGGTCGACGCAGCTGAGCAGGTAGATGTCGGTCAGCGCGTCCAGGCCATGTTCGGCGCTGATGGTGTAGCTGTCGGGATCGCCCCAGACCTGCTTGCCCTGGTTGAGCGTCAGGTGCAGGCGGTCATGGCGGCTGATCACCTGGCCGGGAAAGGCCGCGCGCAGGCCCTGCTCCAGCTGTGAGTCTTCGGTGGAGAGGAAAAAGCGCTGGCCGCCCAGGCGCTCGCGCACCAGGCCGCCGTATTGCTCAACCGCCTGCTTGACGCCGAAATCGGTGCCGCGCGCATGCACGCCCTTCAGCGGCTGCCAGGGCTGGCCGGGGCCGGCCCACAGGCCCAGCTCGGCCGCCTGGGCCAGCACCTTGGTGCGCACCTCGGCGGCGGGCTGCAGGCTGCGCAGCGCAGCAATGCAATGCTCGCGCGGCACGCTGGCCAGGTAGTCGTTGTCGTAGACGATGACCACATCGGCGCTCTCGTCCAGGCGCAGGGCCTGGCTCTGGCGCGGCGCGGTGCGCTGGGCCAGCCGCAGCAGCTGGTCGCGGCCAAAGCGTTCGGCCTCGCGCTGCACGTTGTGGCCCGGGCCCTTCTCGGTGAACAGCGCCAGGCTGCGATCGTCCTCGCCCAGGGCCGCGATCTCGTCGAGCGTGATGGACTCGAACGGCGTCTCGAACAGCCGCTCCAGCGGCGTCAGGCAGCCATTGGGGGTGATGTTGTCCCAGTAGACCCGCAAGCGGCGACCCGTGATCTGGCAGTAGGCCATGGCCGCGGCCAGCGGGCGCAGCCGGTTGCCCAGGCCGCTGGTGCAATAGACGATGTAGAGCTTGTCAGACATGCGGGAACCCCAAGATGTTCTCCCGCAGTGTGCGAGCCTGCCCCGGGCGCTAAAGCCCGAAAACCGGGCGCTTGGCGGTTCAGACCCTCACTTCACTCCACCCGAACCGCAGCAAACCCTTGGGCTTGGGCAGCCCGATCTGGTGCTTGAACTGCGCCAGCGCCTGGTTGTGGGTGGTGTCGCGGTTCAGGCCGCCGGTGCGAAAGCCCATCTGCTCGAAGGCGATGTCGGTGAACAGCAGCTCCTGGCCCACGTGCTTGCGCCACATGGTGCGAAACACCACGTCCTCGTAGCCGTAGTGGCCGCTGAAGTCCTCGTCGTAGCCGCCGGCGCGGAAAAAGCCTTGGCGGGTGATCAGGAAGGTGTTGATGTGCGGCTCGACGTCCACGCCGTTTTCCACCCGTCGAAACACGTACAGGCGCTGGGCATCCAGCCGCGGCAGGGCGTCGGCCAGGCGCGCGATGGCGGCCTCGTCGGCGATGTTGTCGGCGTCGAAGTACAGCATCCACTCGGTGCGCGACTGGATCGCGGCCAGGTTGCGGCAGCCGGGCATGTTCCAGTCGATGTCGTCGTCCACGCGCAGCAGGCGCAGGTCCAGCGGGCCGGGGTCGATCTGCAGCGGCGTGTCGGAGTGGTCGTCGATGATCAGGAACTGCAGGCGCGCCAGCAGCGCGGGCGAGAAGCGCTTCCAGCGCTCGAGCTGCCGGTCCACCGGGCCCTGGGCGTTGTAGACATGGGTGATGAGGGTCAGGTCGGCCATGGTCAAAAGCGGTATCAGGCGGTTCGGGTCAGGGGCTGCGGATCGGGCGACGCAGGTCAGGCGATGTGGGTCAGGCGATGTGGGTCAGGCGATGTGGGTCAGGCACTGCGGGTTCAGGTACAGGCGCGCGCCGGCGGCCTGCAGCGCCGCGTGGTAGGGCACGTGCTCGCACACCTCGCGGCCGTGCACCAGGCCGGCATAGCGCCCGCGGCTGGCGATGGCGCCCTTGTAGAGGCCGAAGCCGCCGAAGGCCGAGCGCACCGGCACCCAGCCCTTGACGCGCTGCGGCGCCAGGATCTGCGTGGCGGCGTGGATGTCGCGGCCGTCAAACAGCGCGGCGTTCAGGCGGTGCTGGCCGTCCCACACGTAGTCGTCGCGGCAGAAGTGGTCTTCGCGCAGCGCCCAGGTGTCGTAGTACAGCGGCCAGCTCAGCGGAAACACCGCGTCCCACACCGGCTCGTACTGGAAGTTGCTGAGAAAGCCTTCGGTGCTGAAGCGCGGGCCCACCAGGCCGTCGAGGTCGGCCCAGGCGATGTAGTCCCAGGGGCCACGCGCCAGCACGGCGTCGAGCAGGCGGTTGCGGCCATAGGCCAGGCGCTCGGTGCGGCGCGGCATGCGCGCGGCAATGCCCTGCTCGCGCTGCAGCTGCAGCAGGCGGTCGCCCGCCATCTGCTCGAGCAGCGTGCCGGTGGCGTCCTGCGAGTCGTTTTCGTAGACATGGATCTCGTGCGCGCCGAACAGGCTGCCCAGCTCGCGCAGCCGCTGGATCGACGCCGGCAGCGCACGCGCGCAGTCGCGTGCCGTGCCCAGAAAGGCGATGCGGCTGCCGCGCAGGCGTTCGCGCACCGCCGCCTCGGGCTCGGGGGCCAGCATCTCCAGCCGGCCCAGCGGCGCGGCCGTGGCGGCCTGGCCGCTCGCGCCATCGCCGGCCGCGGCCGCCAGGATGTCGAAGCCGAAGCGCGCCCAGTTGTCGGGCCGGTCGAACAGCACCTGCGCGGTGTCGCCGCTGATCTGCAGGCGGCAGGCCGGGGTGTCCCAGTCGAGCGGGTCGTGCACCCGGGCGACGCCGATGCGCACGTCCTGGATGGCCACGCCGGGGGTGCGCAGCGTGAGGCCGCGCACGAAGCCGAAGGTGTCGTTGGCAAGGCGGTGTTGCATGGTGCTCACAGCAGGCGCAGCAGGCCCTGGGTGACGCGCGGCCAGGCGTAGTCGGCCACCAGCTGGGTGCGTGCGGCGGCACGCTCGGGCGTGTCGCGCGGCACGCGGCCTTGGGCCACGGCCTGCATGCACTCGGTCAGCGCGTCCACGTCGGGCACCAGAAAGCGGCCGAACATATTGGGTTCGTCGGTGGCCGTGCCCTCGCGCGAGGGCAGCTTGAGCGCCAGCGCATCGGGGCAGAAATCGTCGGTGGCGCCGCCCTGGGTCACGATGACCGGCGTGCCGCAGGCCATGGCCTCCAGCACCGGCAGGTTGAAGCCCTCGGCGCGGTAGGGCGAGACGTAGGCGTCGGCCACGCCGTACAGCGCGCGCAGCTGGGTCTGGTCGAGGCTGCCGCTGATCATCGACACGCCGGCCAGCACATCGGCCGTCACCAGGCCCGGGTGCTCGCGCGCCACCTGGGCCAGCACGCGGTCGGCGCCCAGGCCATACATGGCCTTGTGGTCCTTGAGCAGCAGGCGCACCTTGGGGTTGTTCTGGCGCACCCGGGCAAAGGCCTGCACCAGCAGGTCGAGGCCCTTGTTCCAGGTGGCCACGCCCACGTTGAGGAACAGCGTCTCGTCGTCGGCCACGCCCAGCGCGGCACGGCCGGCGCGGCGGTCCAGCGCGTTCAGCGGCTGGAAGGTGTCGGCCTTGAAGCCATGCGGCACCACGGCAATGCCGGCGGGGTCGAAACCATGGTCCACCAGCCGGTCGCGCGACCAGCGCGAGGGCGTGACGATGCGGTTGTGGTCGCGCGTGTAGGCGCCCAGGTCGGGCGGCACGGCGTCAAAACACTCGGGCGTGATGCCGCACTCGGTGACCATGAAGGTCACCGTCTTCTGGCCCTCGGGCAGCACACTGGCAAAGGGCGACGAGATGCGCAGCAGCGCGTCGAAGGTCTGGCCTTCCGGCGGCGCGGCAATGGCGTCGATGCGCGCCTGCTCGTCGGCGCTGAAGCCGGCGGGCATCTCGCGCGCGTTCCAGCGCTTCATGAAGAAGGGCACGTCGCGGTGGTAGAGCTGCAGGCCGGGCTCGCCCAGCATCACCAGCAGCTGGAACTGGTTGACCAGGGCGATCGAGTGGCTGATGCCACGCCAACCTTCGACACAGATCGTCTTCATGTCAGTCTTTTTCCATGGTGCCCATCGGCACCCTCTTGGCATGCATCAAGCGAAACCCAGCAGCAGCCGCTGATCCGGCCGGGCCGGTCGGCCGGCGGCGCCCCCTGGGGGGAGGCGCCGCTGGCGCTTCGGGGGGGAGTCATTGCAACCAGTTGCGCAGGCCGTTGCCCAGCGACAGCAGCATGGCGTTCATCTGCTGGCCGTCGTGCAGCGCATTGACGTACTGCACGCGCAGGTTGTAGTGGTCGGATTCGCTGGCGATCACGTCGAACAGCGAGCGTTTGCCCAGCTGCTGCCATTGCTGCAGCGTGAAATTGCGCAGCCGGTCGCTCTCGCGCAGCACCAGGCTGATGCGGCGCAGGCGGTCAAAGGCGTTGCTGGTCTGCTCGTGGATCTCGACGATGCGCTGGCGGCGCTGCTCGAGCACCTCGCCGCGCTGCAGGGCGGCGGCCTCGGCCCGCTTGCGCGCCGCGGCCACCGAGTGGTCGACCGCGCGGTTGACCAGTGGCACGCTCAGCGTGACACCGGCGCTCAGGCTGCCGCTGTGGCGGTTGCCGGCCCCCACCGCCGGGCCACCGGCCAGCGCGGCATTGGCGCCCAGGTTCCAGCCCACCTGCGGGCGCGTGCCGGCTTCCACCGCACGCGCCATCTCGCGCATGGCGGCCACGCTGGCATCCATCGCGGCGATCTCCACCGCGCCTTCGGCGGCGCTCAGCACATCGGGCAGTTCGGGCACGTTGAGCAGCACCGTGCTCAGGCCCTCGATCACCGGCAGGCCGCTGCCCACCACGCGGCGCAGCTTGGCCTCGACCTGGCGCGCCTGCGACACGGCCTGGGCCTGCTGCAGCTCGGCCTGCATCAGCTGCTTGCGCGCCTGCACCAGCTCGCTCTGGCGGCCGCGGTCGGCGTTGACGATGGATTCCAGCGCCTCCACCAGGCAGCCCATCTTGCGCACGTTCTGGCCGTAGATCACGGCCTGCATGCGGTAGCGGTTGCGCTCGAAGGCCAGCGAGGTGGTCGACAGCGAGATCTGCTCCTGCGTCGTCAGATGGCCCAGGCGGGCCACCTCGGTGAGCTGGCGGCGCCAGTCGATCACGCGGTCGAGGCGGCCGCCGTCGTAGAAGGTCTGGCTCAGCACCAGGCCGGCGCTGGCCTGCAGCTGGGCGCCGCGGGCGCCGCCGTTGTCCACCAGCGAGGGCGACAGCGAGCCGGTCAGCGAGGCCTGCGGCAGCCGGCCGGCGCGCGCTTCTTCCAGGTCTTGCAGCGCGGCGTCCACCAGCGCGCGGGCGGCGTTGATGCCGTTGCTCTGCGCCAGCGCATCGCGCACCAGTTCACCCAGCTGCACGCGGGCATCGGTGGGCGGTGTGGGCGTAGGCGTGGCGCCGGTGCCAGCGGCGGCGGGCGCCGGGGCCGCGTCGACCCGGCCCTCGTCGACACAGGCCGCCTGCAGCGCCGGCGAGCCCAGCCCGAGGGTGATCCAGAGGGCCACGGCCGCCTGGTGGCGGCGCCTGGCAGCGGTGCGGCGGGTGCGTGACATGCTGGTCATTACACGCTCGGGCCCCTGGCCACGATCGACCGAACAGCGCGCTGAAACCGGGTTGCTTCCAGCGGGTTCACCTGCGCGAAAAGCGGGCTCAACAGCGTGAAGAACACCGCCCCAGCCCGGCCAGCGCCGGGCCGCTCCCAAGCGGCCGGGCCACCCGCCCGGCGGGTGGGCGCCGTACCCGGCGACCGGGTGCCCCAGCCCGGCCAGCGCCGGGCCGCTCCCAAGCGACCGGGCCACCCGCCCGGCGGGTGGGCGCCGTACCCGGCGACCGGGTGCACGATTTACCGCTCTGTGAACGCTTCCTGCGCCTTGAACATCGGCCGCAGCAGGTACTGCAGCACCGAGCGCTGGCCGTTGCGGATCTCGGCCGTGCCCACCATGCCGGGCAGCACGCTGAGCTTGCGCTTGCCGGCGCCCAGGGTGCTGGCGTCGGCGCGCACCAGGGCGCGGTACCAGGTGGCCTCGGCGCCGGCCGGGCTGGCGTTGGCGTCGCCCAGCGCGTCGGGGCTCAGGGTCTGCAGCTTGCCGTGCAGCATGCCGTAGATGGTGTAGTCGTAGGCGGTGAGCTTGATCTCGACCTTCTGCCCGAGCTTGACGAAGCCGATGTCGGCCGGCTTGATGCGCAGCTCCACCAGCACCTCGGCGGCCACCGGCACGATCTCCATCACCGGCGCGCCGGCCGCGATCACGCCGCCCAGCGTGTTGACGCGGATGTTCTTGACGATGCCGCGCACCGGCGAGCTCAGCGTGGTGCGGCGCAGCATGTCGTCGCGCACCACCTGCTGCTCTTCCAGCAGCGTGAGCTCGTTTTGCACCTTCACCAGCTCGGCGCTGGCCTCCTGGCGAAAGCGGTTGCTGCGCTCGCCGTTCTGCATGGCCAGGTCATTGACCTGGCGGCGCAGGCGCATCACCTCCACCTCGCTGACCAGGCCCTTGGCCGACATCGATTCCGACACCGCCAGCTCGCGCTCGAGCAGGCGCTGGTTGCGCACGTTGACGGCCGCGGCGTCGCCCAGCGCGCGCTGGCGGGCGTTGAACGAATCGGTCTCGGCCTGCATCACGCCGGGTGCCTGCTTGAGCTCGGGCGGAAACACCAGCGCGCGGCTGCCGGCCTCGGCCTGCAGGCGCGACACCTGGGCCATCAGGCTCCAGCGCTTGGCGCGGCTTTCGCCCTGCTGGGCCTCCACGCGCGTGGGGTCGAGCAGGGCCAGCGCCTGGCCGGCCTCCACCGCCTCGCCCTCGCGCACCTTCATCTCGCGCAGGATGCCGCCTTCCAGGCTGGCGATGACCTGCTCGCGGCCTTCCGGGATCACGCGCGCGTCGGCGCGGGTGATGATGTCCACCGGCGCCAACGCGGCCCAGGTGATGGCTGCCACCAGCGCGGCCATCATCAGGTAGATCGACCAGACCGCGGCGCGCGCCGGCTCGAGGTGCAGCGCGGCCTGGGTGGGGGTGAGGTATTGCGCATCGCCGGCACGCAAGGTGCCCGCGCCGTCGCGGAATGGGGCCTGGCCGGACATCGTGGCGCCCTGGGTTGGGTGGGTCAGACGGCAGCGCGGCGCTCGGCCGGCTGCGTGCTGGGGTGGCGGTGCACATTGCCGGGCGGCTGGGCGCTGCCGCTGGGCGGCGCGGCCTGGGCCGCCGGCCGCGCACCCGACAGGGCCGCCAGCACCGCGGCCTTGGGGCCGTCCATCACCACCTTGCCGGCATCGACCACGATGATGCGCTGCACCAGCTCGAGCACGGCCGGGCGGTGGGTCACCATCACCAGGGTGCAGCCGGCGGCGGCGTCCTTGAGCTGGCGCAGAAACACCAGCTCGCTCTGGGCGTCCATCGAGCTGGTGGGTTCGTCCATCAGCAGCACCTTGGGCCGGGTGATCAGGCTGCGGGTCAGGGCCACCAGCTGGCGCTGGCCGCCCGAGAGCAGCGAGCCCGATTCGCCGACCTGCATGTCCCAGCCCAGCGGGTGGCCGTCAACCACGCGCTGCAGGCCGGTGAGCCGGGCCACCGCGCCCAGCTGCGAGATGTCGGCGCTGGCGCGGCCCAGCAGCACGTTGTCGCGCAGCGTGCCGTTGAACAGGCGCGAGTCCTGCGGCACATAGCCCACCGCCACGCGGAAATCATTGGGGTCGATCTGGCGCAGGTCGATGCCGTCCACCTCGACCATGCCGTCGCCCGGCCGGTACAGGCCGGCCACCAGGCGCAGCACGGTGCTCTTGCCGCTGCCGATGCGGCCCAGGATGGCCACGCGCTCGCCCGGCTCGAAGGCCAGGTTCACGCCCTTGAGCACCGTGGGCGCCTGCTGGTCGGGTGCCGAGGGGTAGGCAAAGCTCACGTCGTGCAGTGCGATGCGGCCGCTCAATCCGCGCAGCGGAACGTAGGCACGGCCCTCCTCGCGGTCGGTGGGCTGCGACATCACGCGGTTGAGCGCGATCATCGCGGCCCGCGCGCCCTGCCAGCGGTTGGCCAGCATCACGATCGAGGTCAGCGGGGCGATGGCGCGCATGGCAAACATCACGCCGCCCATCAGTGCGCCGCCGGTGATGACCTTGGACTCGATCAGGTACACGCCCCACACCAGCATCACCAGGGTGATCAGCTGCTGCGAGAGCATCGACACGTTCATCGACAGGTTGGTCACCGAGCGCGACTTGATCTGGCTGTGCACCGCCGCGGCGGTGCTTTGCTCGTAGCGGTGCAGAAAACGGCCCTGCGCGCCGGTGGCCTTGACGTCCTCGATGCCTTCCACCGCCTCGACCAGCAGGCCGTGCAGATCAGCCTGCTGCTGCATGTGGGCGGTGCTGGCGCGGCGCATGGTGCCCTGCACCAGGGCCAGGCCGATCAGGATGATGGGCACCGCCAGCAGCGGCACCCAGCCCAGCGGGCCGGCGATGACGAAGGTCATCGCGATGAAGATGAAGATGAACGGCAGGTCGCTCACCGCCGACATCGTGGCCGACGAGAAGAACTCGCGCACCAGCTCGATCTGGCCCACGATGTGCGAGTAGGCGCCGGCCGATTCGGGCCGGTGCTCCATGCGCACGGCCAGGCTCTGGCGGAACAGCTGCGTGCCCACCAGCAGGTCGGCCTTCTTGCCGGCCAGGTCGATCAGGTAGGTGCGCAGCTGGCGCGCGGCCAGGTCGAACACCAAGGCCAGGCCACCCGCCACGGCCAGGGCCCACAGCGTGGCAAAGGCCTGGTGCGGGATCACCTTGTCATAGATCACCGAGGTCAGCGTGCCGGTGGCCAGCATCAGCGTGTTGCTGAGCAGGGCCGCCAGCATCGACGCCCGGTAGTACGGCGTGAAACGGCGCAGCGTGCCCCACAGCCAGTGGCGGTTGGGGTCGCGCAGGGCGTCCTGGATCTCGGGTGAGGATTGCGCCGAGGCGCGCGGCTCCACCGGCCGCGGCGTGGCCACCAGGGTCACGCCGGCGTACTCGGGGCGCAGCTCGTCCAGCGTGGCCTGCAGCGGCTCGTCCACCGGGCCGGGCATCACCAGCTCGCACTGCAGGCTGCCGTCGGCCATGGGCCGGCGCGCGGCCAGGATGCAGGCGTCGCCGTTGCGCAGCAGCAGCACCACCGGCAGCAGCTCGTCGGGGATGTCGGCCAGGTCGCGCTGCATCAGGCCGGCGTTGAAGCCGGCCTCGCGCATCGCGCGCACGGCCTGGTCGGGGCCGAGGGCGCCGCTCACCTCCTGGCCGTTGAGCAGCGAGCTCACCGACCGTTCCTGCCCGTGATGCCGCGTCAGCCACAGCAGCGCATGGGCGAGCGGATCCTCGGCCAGGCTGCGCTGGCCGTTGTCGTCGGCATCGTGGGAGTGGCTTGGGCTCACGGGATCCAGGCGTTGTGATGCGGCCAGCCACGGGCCGCCCGAATGCAGAAATCAGGCGATGGGCTTGAACCGGCCGATCAAAGGCGATGCGCCAGCGCCAGGCGCTCGAACTCGTTCTCGATGTCGCGCACCAGGCGCGGCATGTCGAACAAGGGCGAACTTCGGCCGTGCTCGTCCAGGTAGCGGCGGTACGAGGCGGCACGCGCCGGCTCGCGGCCGATGCGCACCGCCAGCTTCTCGTACTCGGCCAGCGAATCGGTCACCAGGTCGGGCAGGCCCACGGCGTGCAGCAGGCTGCCGGCCATGCGCGAGATGTAACTTCGCCCCGACCAGGTGACGATGGGCAGGCCCATCCACAGCGCATCGCTGGCCGTGGTGCCGGCGTTGTACGGGAAGGTGTCGAGCATCAGATCCGCACAGCGGAACCGGGCCAGGTAATCGGGCGGCGCCGCACGGGGCGCAAAGAGTATTCGCTCGCGCGCCACGCCATGCGCGTCGGCGCAGCGCAGCATGTTTTCCTGCGCGGTGTCGTTGTCGGCCAGCAGCCACAGCACGCTGTCGGGCACGCCCGCCAGGATGCGCATCCACGAGGCAAAGACGTTCTCGGTGAACTTGTGGTTGTTGTTGAACGAGCAGTACACGAACTTGCCTGGCGGCAGGCCCAGTTCGGCCCGTGTCGGCGTTCGGCCTACCTCGCGCTGCCGGTCGCTCACCTGGTAGCAGTGCGGCAGGCGGATCGGTTTCTCGGTGCAATACGGCTCCAGCTCGGGCGGCATCACGAAATGGTCGGCCAGGATCCAGTCGACCCCCGGCAGGCCCGAGGTGCCCGGCAAACCCAGGTAGCTCACCTGGATGGGCGCCGCGCGGTAGCCCAGGATGGCGGGCCGCGCACCGTTGGTCAGGCCCTGCAGGTCAACCAGCACGTCGATGCCGGCTTCGGCGATCAGGCGGGCCGCGGCGGCGTCGTCGACCGCGTCGATGCGCACCACATGGTCCATGGCGCGCAGGATGCGCTGGCGCTGCGGCATCGCGCTCTCGGGTGTCCAGCAGAAGGCCCAGGTTTCGACCCGGGATCGGTCGTGCAGCTCGAACAGCTCGGGCGTCAGCAGGCCCACCGCATGCATGTGCAGGTCGCCCGACAGGTAGCCGATGCGTATCTTGCCGGTGCGCGGCGGCTGCAGCGAGTGCAGCGGCACCGGCTGGGCCTTGGGCACCCGCTCGTTGGCAAAGCGCACGGCGGCCAGCAGCTGCATGGCGGGGTCGTCCGACAGGCCCATCATGGCCAGCAGCGAGGTGCCCATCAGCAGGCGGTTGTGCGTGACCTCGCCCACCGGCTGCCAGGCCGGCCATTCGCACTGCTTCTGGCGCAGGTGCACGTAGTGCTGCACCACGTTGGGCTGTTCGGGGTTGAGCTCGAGGCTGCGCTTGAGCTCGGCCTCGGCATCGGGGTAGCGGCGCAGCTGCTCGAGCAGGCGGCCGCGGTTGTTCAGGGCATGCACGCGCAGCTCGGGCTGGGCGGTGCCGTCGAGCACCTGCTGCCATTCGGCCAGGGCCTCGTCGTGCTGGCCACGGCGCTCGAGCAGGTGCCCGAGGTTGAGCCGGGCATGCGGAAAGTCGGGCTGCAGGGCCACGGCCTGACGGTAGGCCTGCTCGGCCTCGGCATGGCGCTGCTGGGCACCCAGCAGGGTGCCCAGGTTGAAGCAGGCCACATGGGCCATCGGGGCGGGGCCGGCCTCGATCCAGTCGCGGTAGGCCTGAACTGCGCCGTCCAGATCGCCGCTCGACTGCAGCCGCTGCGCTTCATGCACCAGCTCGACAAGCGAGCGCTGGGTCACGACGGGGTGGCTGGATTCGACGGGTTTCTGGGGGGTGGACATGGTCAAGGTCGGCGAAGACAGGGTGTCGGCGAACATGGTGGCTCCGTCATGACCTGGTTGAGAAGGGCTCCATTCTTGAAGCCGCCTGCCGCGGCTTTAGCGCCGATAAGACCGGCATTCCGCCGGCAAACGCCGCCCTCACCACCGCCCCGACCGAGCCGCCGCGCCGCCCACCCCGTGCGGCGCCGGCCCAAGCGCAAAAGGCGACCCGAGGGTCGCCTTGCGTGGACGAAAAATCGTCCGTCTTGCTGTCTGTCCTTGGCCGACTGTCCTTGGCCGTTTGCCGTCGGCCTTCAGCCGTTCACCGGCCTGCTGCTTCCAGCCGGAGGGCGCGGGGCCTGGGCGCAACCCGCCAGTGCGGGCTGGACGCAGGCCGGCGCCGCGGCAGCTAGAAGCCCAGGCTGGCCAGCAGGTCGTCGACCTCGCCCTGGTCCTGCACGATGTCGGTGCGGCCTTCGGCGTTGACCACCGGGCCGGGCAGCACATTGCTGTCGACCTTCTCGCGCTGCTCGGCCGGCACCACCTGCACCAGCAGCTTGACCAGGCTGTCTTCGAGGTTGTTGGCCAGCTTGACCACCTTCTGCACCACCTGGCCGGTCAGGTCGTGGAAGTCCTGCGCCATCATGATGTCGGTGAGGTGCGAATCGACCGCGCTGGTGCGCTTCTCGACGTCGCTGACGAAGTTCATCACCGCGCCGCTGGCGATGGCGCGCACCGGGTCGGCGGTGAGCTGATCGGCCAGCAGACGGGTCTGCCGGGCAATCTCGCCCTGCTCGGCCTTGGCCATGTCGACCGAGTTGAGCACCTTCTCGGCCGCCGCGGCGGTTTTCGAGGCGATGTAGGTCAGGCGGTCGCGCGCGTCGGGAATGCCGTCCGCGGCCACCTGCAGTTGCGGCATCACGCCCAGCTGGCGCAGCGTGTCGTGCAGCAGCCGGGTGATTTCGCCAATCTTCTGCACCACTTCGGGTGCAGCCATCGGACCGGTTGCGCCTGCCGGCACCATGGCGCCCACGTCTTCCATTTTCATGACATGTGCTCCCGGCGTCAGGCGGCAGTGGCCTGGAGTTTCTGCATGATCTTGGTCACCTTCTCTTCCAGCGTCGCCTTGGTGAAGGGTTTGACCACGTAGCCGGCGGCGCCGCTCTGGGCGGCCAGCAGGATGTCTTCCTTGCGCGCCTCGGCGGTGACCATCAGCACCGGGATGTGCTTGAGCGAGGCGTCGGCCTTGACCGCCTTGAGCAGGTCAAAGCCGTTCATGTTGGGCATGTTGATGTCGCTGACGACGAAGTCGTAGCGCGCGTTCTTCAGCATCTGCAGCGCCACGGCGCCGTCCTCGGCTTCGTCGGCGTTGTTGGCGCCCATTTCCTTGAGCAGGCCCCGCACGATGCGACGCATCGTGTTGAAGTCGTCGACGATCAGGAATTTCAGGTCGGCGGGATTCATCGCATTCCTCAGTTCAGGTGTTTCCGGTCACGAGCATCTGTCGGTTATCGGTGCGCGTGCCGCGAACTTGAAGCCGGCCGTGGCGGGCTGTCTGCGGCCACGCGCCGACGGGCGTGACGGAATCGGCAGTCGTGTCGTTGGGTCTCGGGCGGCGATCAGGCGGTGATCGGGCGGTGATCAGGCCGCCATCAGGCGCGGGCCCGCCGTGGTGTCGCTGCGCTGCGCCGGGCGCGGCCGGGGCGGTCCCGACACCTCGTTTTCGCTGCGCTGGCGCAGCGCCGAGGCGAAATCGAGCGCGTAGACGCGGCTTGAATGGGCCGGCCGCCCGGCACCCGCGCCAGCAGCCGCACTGGCGGCCGCGGCAAGTGCCGGGTTCAGTGCCGGGTTCAGCGCGGGATTCAGCGCGGGGTTGGGCCCGGCACCGCCGGCCAGGGCCGGCACGGGCCCAGCGGCCTGCGCCGGCATGCCCGGCCGGCCAGGCACGCCAGCGGCAGGCCGGCGCGCCTGGCCCGGCAGCGGACGCCGGCCGGGCGGGCCGGCGGCCCGGCGCGGGCGGGTCAGCTCATGCCGCAGCGGCCGCCACAGCGTGTCGACCGCCAGCGCGCGGCCCCAGGCCAGCGGCAGGCCCTGGGCCAGGCACACCGCGGCCACCCCGGCCTCGATGGCGCCATCCATCAGCCACCAGGGCGAGGTGCGCAGGCGTGCGCGCAGTTCAGCCACCGGCACCGCCACCAGCCAGGGCGCCCAGGCCGGCGGCCAGCCGGCCGGGCGGGCACCCGGCCCCCCCGCCCTGCCCGGCGCCTGACCGGCCTGGCCGGCCGACGGCGGCGCCGAGAACAGCGACAACGCGGACAGCGTGGGCAGCGCAGGCAGCCGCTGCCACGCCCAGCGCCAGGCGCGCCGCAGCGGCCGGCTGCCGGCCAGGTGCGGCGAAACCGGCCGCGAGGGCACGGCATCGGCGCCAGGCAGGGTGTCGGGTTCGGTCATGCTCAGGATTCGGGAGGAGGTTGCGGCCGTGTCTGGAGGGGAGCGACGGGTCGGGTCCAGGGCGGTATGTCGGGCGGTGTGTTGGGCGGTGTGTCGGGCAAAGTCACGGTCGGTGTGACGGTCGGTTCGAAGCTCGGCTTGCCGGTCGGCGCGGAAGTCGTGGCCCAGGCCGGCGGGTGTGTCGGCCCCCGGCGGCCGGCCGCGGCCTGGCAGCCGGCGCGTCAGCCACCCGAACCAGCCGTTGCCGGTGGTGCCAGTGCTGGTGCCGGTGGTGCCGGTGCCTGGCTCGCCGGCCTGACCGGCGCTCGGGCCCCTGCCCAGCCGCCGCAGCGCGCCGGCCAGCAGGCCGGGCAGCCGGGCCAGCGCGGGCCGGTCCGGCGGCGGTCGGCCGGGCGGCAGGCCTGGCTGGCTGGCCATGGCCGGCAAGGGCAGCACCGTGCGCCGTCGCGGGCGTGGCGCCGGCCCGGCCAGCGTGGGCTCGGCGGGGTCGAAGAGCAGTGAACGGTCGATCGGCGTGTCGCGCCAGCGCAGCGGGTCGGCGCGCGACAGCGCCGCACGGCCCGCCGGCGCCGCAGACGGCGGCCAGGCATCGCCCAGCTGCGGTTCGCGGCGCGCGGATGGCCAGGCGTCGACGGAATGCTGGAGGCTGCCGGCGGCCGGGCCCATGCCGGCGCCAGGGGCGTCGTGCGCAGGCCGGTCGGTGGCGAAAACGCTGCCGCCGGTCACCGTGTCGGCCTCTGGCTCGGGCCATTGCCAGGCCTGCGGCCCGGCGGGCGCCAGCGGCTCACGCCGCAACCCGCCAGCGCCTTCGCCGGCGCTGGCCTGCCTGCCCTGCGGTGGGCCTGCAGAAACCTGCGCCGGTGGCGCCAGATCGGGCACCCAGCCAGCGTCCAGACCAGGCCCGTACGGCGGCTCCAGCACCGGATCGTGCCGTTGTCGCAGGGTCGGGTCAGGCCCGGGCGTTCGCACGCCGGGCGAGATGGGCGTTCGAAACACCCGATCCGGCGCGGGCTCGCGCCAGGCCTCGGCCGGCCGCTGGCCAGACGCCGCAGCCACCGCAGGCCACGCTGCCGGAGGCGCGTGGCCGTCCGGTGGTCGTGACCGCGATGGCGGCTCTTTCCGTAAATTCTGCGGATTTGGCGTGTCTTGCATGGTTTGCGCTATTCGCGCTTTTGGCGCATTGAGCACCTCGGGCGCGTTCAGCACATCCAGCGCGTGGGGCGCGTTGGGCGTGTTGGGCGCATTCGGTGCGGCACGCGCATGGCCGGCGGGTTTCAGCCGCTGTCCACGCGCCACCAGGCCGTCCCAGGCGCGCAAGGTGGCGTGTTGCAGCCCGGCGAGCGCCGGTGCGGTGCCACGGCCCATCCAGGCACTGACCTGGCCCAGGCGGCCGAGCATGTGGCGGCGCAATTGCGCAGTGCCGCTGTGACGGTCCAGAAATCCCAGGTCGAGCACGACATCTGGCGGGGCGCCAGGGGGGGCGGGCCGGTCGCTGTCCGCGTTCAGCACCGGTGGACGACGCGCCCCGACGGTGCTGGCGTCGGGCGCGGCCACGCCTTTTGCCAGCACAAGCTGTCGGGGCACGGCACCGGCGGTGTCGTGCTGGTCAGGTACCGGTCCCTGGTCGGGCTGCCGGGTTGGAACCGCATCGGCGATGCGCGTTGGCGCCGACGGCATGGCGTCGGCCAGATCGGGCACAGGGTCGGCCGCCATCTCGGCGGGCCGGGTGACGGCGATGGGGGTATCGGGCTGGGGCGCGGCAGCCTGCGTTGCGGCAGGCGGCGCCAGCGCGTGATCGGCCGCCGCCCGCGGGGGCGGCTGCAGGTCGACCACGTCGTCCAGCAGGGGAAGGTTTTGCAGCGCACCGCGCGGCGCCTGATGCGTTGCCGCAGCGGCAGCGGGTGCGGGTGCGGCAATGCGCCAGGGTGCAGATGCAGGTGGGGCTACCGCTGCCGGTACGGCTGCAGCGGCTGCAGCGGCTGGCGCTGGCGCCGGTGCCGGCGCCGGTGCGGCGGCGGGTGCCGACGCAGCAGCGCGCTGCATCAGCGTGGCGCGCGCCGCAGCGCTGGCCGTGTGGCCGCGTGGCGGCGGCGGCGCCGGCATCGGCATCGGCCGGGGCTGTGCCGCGGCAGTTGCCGGCCCAGGCTGGCCTGGCGTGAGCGCCGGGTCGCGCGGTGTCGGGCCCACCGCCGGCTGGCGCGGCGCGGTTTGAGCGGGAAAGGCGGTCTGAACAGCCTCAGTGGCCTGAGGGGCCTGAGCGGGATGAGCGGAATGAGCGGCACGAGCGGCCGGAGCGGCCGGCGCGCGCTGCAGGGCCGGCGCTGCCGGTGTGGCAAGCGCCTGGCGTGCTGGCGCCGGCATCTGGCGCGGCGCGGGCATGGCCAGGTCGGGCACCGGCTGGCGCTGGCTGCGCACCCGGCGCATGCGCAGGGCCGGGCCGCTGCATTCGCGTGCCAGTTCGGCGTCGCTCACGGCAAAGGCCATCGGTTCGGGGGCCAGCACCACCACCTCGCAGCGGCGGTGCGTGCCCGGGCGGCCCTGCACCGCGGTCACCACGCAGGTGTCGCCGGTGGCCAGGGTCAGCACGGCCGGCAGGTCATGGGGCAGCAGCTGCAGCGGGCTCACGGGCCCCAGGCTGGTGTCATAGCCCAGCTGCTGCATGGCCTGCAGCGTGCGGCCGGGGTCGTCGGCGAAGCGGTGGTGATCCAGTCCACTGAGCTGGGCCACCGCGGCGCGCAGGCCCAGGTGGTCGATCAGCCAGGGCAGCACCTGTGCAATCGGGTCGCCCGCAGGCAGTGCCGGGGCGTCGGCAAGCCAGATCGCGGACGGATCGGACAGGAGATTTCTCGAATCGAATGCAAGCATGGCGCTTTCCCCTCGTGTGAGCGGAGGTGTGCCAGCATGGTAGGCAGCCGATCGGAAATCATGAGCCCGATGAGGGCGGCAATTGCCGGCCTGATCGTCGGTGGCCGGGCCCGCGAAAGACGGGCCAGAAGATGTGCGCCGGGGCACGGCGGCCGCGGCGCGACGGCACGCGAACGGCCGCTGAAAAACGGCGCCGCGGCAGGCCAGGCCGGCACAGCGCCAGGCCGGCGCCGCCCGCCTGGCGCTAGCGCGACGCGGCGGGCCGTGGCGGCGTGGCGGCGGCGCCCGGCGCGTCGTCGGCGCCCTCGCCTTCCGGGCCGCCGGGGCGCAGGAAGCGGTCGAGGGCGTCGCTGTTCATCACGATGATGCTGATGCGCCGGTTCTGCGGATCGTTGGGGTCGTTGCGGTTGTAGGGCTGGCTCGAGGCCAGGCCCAGCACGCGCAGCACCCGGTCTTCGCCCAGGCCGCCGCCGATCAGCTCGCGCCGCGCGGCGTTGGCGCGGTCGGAGGCCAGCTCCCAGTTGCCGTAGCCCTTGTCGCCACCCGGAAACACCATCGCGTCGGTGTGCCCCTCGAGCGTGATGCCGTTGGGCACCTCGGCCAGCACGCTGCCGATGGCCCGCAGCAGCTCGCGCATGTGCGGTTTGACCAGCGGGCTGCCCGAATCGAACATCGGCCGGTTCTGCTCGTCGGCGATCTGGATGCGCAGGCCGTCGCGGGTCATCTCGACCTTGATCTGCGACGTGAACTGCGCCAGCTTGGGGCTGTTCTTCAGCTCGGTCTGCACGCGTTCCTGCAGTTCCTCGAGCATCTGCGCCTCGGCGCGGCGCTGCTCGGCCTTCAGGGCCTGCAGGTTGATGGTCTTGCGCGGGGCCGGCACGTCGCCGTTGCGCACCTGGCCGTGGGTGCGGCTGAGGTCGGTGCCGCCGCCCTTGAGCACGCTGGACGAATCGCCCGAGCCCGAGCCCCCGTGCAGCAGCGCCACCTTCAGCGGCGAGTTGAAGAAATCGGCAATGCCCTTCTTGTCGCCTTCGGAGGTGCTGCCCAGCAGCCACATCAGCAGGAAGAAGGCCATCATCGCGGTCACGAAGTCGGCGTAGGCGATCTTCCAGGCGCCCCCGTGGGCCGCATGGCCGCCCTTCTTCACCCGCTTGATGATGATGGGCTGGAGCTTCTTGGCGTCACCCGACATCGGTGCCTCCGGTGCGCCACAGCGCCATCAAGCGGCCCGCCCGGCCGGCCGGCCGCCTGGCATCCAGCCTGGCCGGATCACGGGCGGCGCGCCGCCGGGGCCACGCGCCAAAGGCGTTGCGGAGGCCGGCCATCACTTCTTCTTCACGTGCTGTTCGAGCTCGCTGAAGGTCGGGCGCACCGGCGACAGCAGCACCTTGCGACCGAACTCCACCGCCACCTGCGGGGCATAGCCCTGCATGCTGGCCAGCAGCGTGGTCTTGATGCACTGCAGTTCCTTGGCGCTTTCCTCGAGCTTTTGCTCCAGCAGGCCGGCCAGCGGCTCGGCAAAGGCATAGGCCAGCAAGATGCCCAGGAAGGTACCCACCAGGGCCGAGCCGATCATCGCGCCCAGCACCGCCGGGGGCTGACCCACCGAGCCCATGGTCTTCACCACACCCAGCACGGCGGCCACGATGCCGAAGGCCGGCAGGCCGCCCGCGATGCGCTGGATCGCGCCCACTGGGGCATGCGCCTCCTGGTGGTGGGTCTCGATCTCGCTGTCCATCAGGCTCTCGATCTCGTGGGCATTGAGGTTGCCCGAGACCATCATGCGCAGGTAGTCGGTGACGAACTCGGTGACATGGTGGTCGTTGCCGACGTTCGGGTACTTCTGGAAGATCGGCGAGTTGTGCGGGTCCTCGACGTCCTTTTCAATGGACATCAGGCCTTCCTTGCGCGCCTTCTGCAGGATGTCGTACATGAGCGCCAGCAGCTCCATGTAGCGGTCCTTGGTGTACTTGCTGCCCTTGAAGCACATGCCCACGCCAGCCATGGTGGACTTGATGACCACCATCTGGTTGTTGACGATGAAGGCGCCCAGCGTGGCGCCGCCGATCATGCCCATTTCCCAGGGCAGGGCCTTCAGGATCGGACCCATGTTGCCGCCGTGGGCCACGAAGATGCCGAACACGCAGCCCAGGCAGACGAGCCAACCGATGATGACGAACATGGTGCGTTGTGCGGAGGTAAGACCCATGGGCGCGCCCGGCTGGGCGCACCGCTTGGCAGGGTTATCGGCGGCGTGGCGGGGGCATTGAGCCGGAACTGGCGGCCACGGGGCGCCTGTTCTCGATGCGGTAGACCCACACCGGCTGTGCGGCGTCGCGGCGCAGCACGCCCGCCGGGGCCACACCGGGCACGGGGAAATCCAGGCTCACCAGCCAGCTGCCGGGCGCCATCTCGGCGCAGGCCTTGGCCCAGGCGCGGGCCATCGATTCGGGGCGCTGGAACAGGTACACCAGGCGCAGGCCCGACCAGTCGTCGGCCCACAGGTCGCCGCGGCGCACCTGGGCAAAGCCGCAGCGCCAGCGCGCGGCCAGGGCCAGGGGCCAGCTCCATTCGGTGCCGCGCAGCGCGGCTTGCGGAAACTCGCCATGCAGGGCCTGCAGGCCCTGGCCCAGGCCGCAGCCGGCGTCCAGCATGGCGGCGCCCTCGCCGCCGGCGGGCAGCGGCACCAGCCGGGCCAGGCCGTGCAGCGCGTCGGGCGGCGTCGGAAACAGCGGCGCATCGCGCCAGGCCTTCAGCGGATAGGCCAGCATCAGCAGGCCCAGCGGCAGCAGCCAGGCCCAGGCCGGCACGCCTTGCGCCAGCCCGCTGCCCAGCATGGCCACCGGAAAGCCGGCGCCCAGGATCATGCGCCGCCAGGTGCTCAGGCCCGGCCAGGCCATGGCCAGGGCCCCGGCGCACACCATGCCGGTGGCCAGCGACAGCCAGGGGCTGGCGCCCAGGCCGCGCAGGCCGGCGGTGAGCAGCCAGGCGCTCAACCAGCTCAGCAGCGCCGGGGCCGGCCAGCGCAGGCGCTGCAGGCCGTGCGGTGGCGCACCGGCGGGCGTGGCCAGGGGCGGCGAGAACGTGGCATGGGCCGGCATGGCGCCGAGTGTGGAATCGGCATCGCGGCGGCAGTCGGCCGAAAAGGGCCCGGTTCCACCGGCCGGCGTCCCGTCTGGCGCATCGGCTTGCGGCGAATTCTTCGTCGAACTTGCCGGTAAATACGGCAAATTCGACTGAATCAGCGCATTCGGCAAATTTGCCGATGGTTTTGATGGTGTGGCCGGTGCGGTGGCACGGCCTTGCCGCCGGGTGGCGCGGGGCGGGGTGGCCAGCGGCATGGGCACACGCTCCGGCAGGCTTGACGGCGGGGCCGGCGGCGCCGCCGCGCTCAGCGCAGCTGCAGCAGCTGGGCGTGCGACACCACCAGCGGCAGCGGTGAATCGTCGGCATCGAGGCTGCCGCGCACCGCGTAGTCGGGCTCGCCGGTGTCGCGCAGCTGCGGCTGCAGCAGTGCCGAGCCCTGGGCATCCACCACCACCGCCACGCGCGGCAGATTGGCGCGCAGGCCGCGGCCCACCACCACGCCGCGCTCGCCACTGGCCAGCCGCACCGGGCTGCCGGGCGGGTACAGGCCCAGCGCACCGATCATGGCGTGGCCGATCTCGTCGACCGTGCCGTCGGCGCCGCGGCAGGCGGTGCGGGCGGCCAGCACCGGCGACAGCGGCGGCCGATCGGCGCGGCAGGCCAGCGCGGCGGCAAAACGGTCGACCCGGCGCAGCAGGCGCGCGGCGGCCGCCTCGGGCGGCAGGCGCATCAGGGGCAGCGCATCGGGCGCCTCGTCATGGTGGTGGCGCACGATGGCCAGCCACAGCGCATCGCCCACGCCGGCGGCGGCCAGGGTGTGGGCCGCGGCCACCGCATGGGTGTCGATGCGCGCCTGCTCGGCCACGCTGGGCGGGGTGTCGTTCTGCGCCAGCCGGTCCTGCAGCGTGCGCAGCGTGCAGTTCATGGTCAGCGCGGCCAGCGCCAGGGCCTCGCCCTGGGCCGGGCTGCCGCCCAGGCGGGCAAAGGTTTCGCGCGCCACCCACCAGCACAGCCAGGCATGGCGGTCGCTGTAGTTGGCGGGCTCGTGGCTGGCGCGCAGGATCAGCCAGTACAGGGCCGCGTCGGCCTGCTCGTCGAGCAGGGTGGCGGCACGCTGGTGCAGGCTGCGCAGGCGGCCTTCGACGCCCGAGTCGGGGCCCACGGCATGCGGCAGCGCGGCCAGTTCGTCAGCCAGTTCGGCCAGCAGCGGCGGCCAGGGGTCGGTGGCCGGGCGCACGGCGCCTGCCAGGATCGGCTGGCTGGATTCGGGCGGCGCCGGCAGGGCGGCGGCCGCGGGGTCGGCGCCGGCCGGGCGATGGGCGGCGTCCGGGGGCGAAGGCGGCATCGTCATGGTCATCAGGCGGCAGCAGAGAAAAAAATAGGCGGCTTCCGTGAGGAACCCGCCCGCAAGGCACAGGGACTGTGCCAGGAGGAGACAAGCAGAAAAACTGTCGTTGCTGGGTTCGCTTATCGGCCGTCCGGCGCCGGGGCTCGAGTCCGGTGCCGGCCAACCGGGGGCGACAGGCTCAGTCGGCCATGCATTCCTGCACGCTGGGCAGGCGGATGGCGCCGGCATTGCGGCCCTTGCCGGCCCGGGCGGGCGGATTGCACAGGCCGCACACGTAATGGCGGGCGATTTCGTGCGGATGGGTCACGAAGTGGCCGGCGCACTTGCTGCACTTGGTCATCGTGAGCATGCCGTTGTCGACGAACTTCACCAGGCGCCAGGCCCGGGTGACCGAGAGCTGCGGCTCGAGATCCTGCGCGCCCACCTGCTCGAGGTAGAGCTTGTAGGCCTTGATCACGGTGTCGATCTCGTCGAGCGCGGCCACCTTGTTGAGGTATTCGTGGATGTTCAGGAAGAGGCTGGCATGGATGTTGGGCTGCCAGGTCATGAACCAGTCGGTGGAGAACGGCAGCTGGCCCTTGCTGGGGCTCTTGCCGGCGACCTCCTTGTACAGGCGCAGCAGGCGCTCGTAGCTGAGGTCGGTTTCGCTCTCCAGCACCTGCAGACGCGCGCCGAGCTTGATCAGCTCCACAGCGGTGTCGATCTGCTTGGCTTCGGTCAGGATGCTCTTGGTGCGCGACATGGTTCTCTCTCCAGAATTTGTAAGTAGCACGCAGCCACCTGAGTCCCTCTGGGACAGATTGCCGAAGGCAATCAGGGGCGGTCTCGTCGGAAGGGCGAAGCCGGATCCGGGTTTCCCGGGCCGGTTTCGTCAGCCCCTCGGGGGCGGCCGCCAGGCGGCCGGGGCCTACAAGTTAAGCGGCTTCCTGGTGGCGGCCGGCCATCAGGATGCTGGCGTGCAGGCGGCTGACGGCATCGTTGGCGGCCGACTTGCCGTGGCTGGTGAGCAGGCCCCAGACCATGTCGTCGTCGCAGCGCATCTTGCACAGCAGGGTGTTGCTGGAGGCCACCTTCATCATCTGGGCCGGGGTCAGCGCGGCGATCAGGTCGGCGGTGCCCTCGTTGATGCCCAGGCGGAACAGGGCCTGGTCGCGGTCGATGCGCACCAGCGATTGCGCCAGCATCAGGTAGGAGAGGTTGGCTTCGCGGATCTCGGCAAGGATCTGGTCGGTGGTCATGCGGTGCTCTCCGGTGCGGTGGCGGGTTGGTATGGGATGTACTGTAGGCAGCAGAACTGGGCCGGAACATCGGCCCGTCTCCGCTTCTGGAGTCCCGTTTCTTCCAAAGCTTTGTCAGGCAAATTCCTACAAGCGCGCGCGGCGGCATCGACTTGTCATCCATGGGGCCCAGCATGCGAGGGCCGCCGCAGGAGCGGCTGGCACAATGAATCGACACCCGCTGCACCCTGCGGCGGCCTGCGCCGCACAGCGGCCCGCGCCCGCGCCGCCCGCCCGCGCACGGGGTGTCTGTACGAGGTGAGCCGATGTTTTCTTCGATCCTGGATGCGCTGAGCGCCCACTGGCTGCCGCTGGTTCTGGCGCTGGCCATGGTGGTGGCGGCGCTGGTGGCGCTGCTGACGCTGAGCCGCCGCAAGCAGCGCCCGCCTGCGCCCCCGCCCCTGCCCCTGCCCCCGCTGGCGCCCCGGCCCCCGGCCGCAGCGCCTGCACCGGCGCCGCTGCGCCCGGCCACGCCGCCGCCCCCACCAGCGCCGCTGGCGCCACCCGCGCCACCCGCGCCACCCGCGCCGCCCGCGCCGCCATTGCGGCCTGCTGCACCGCCACCGCCACCGCGGCCGGTAACGCCACCGCCGGCGCCGCCCGTTGCGCCGCCCGTTTCGCCGCCCGTTGCCCCACCGGCCATGCAGCCGCCGCCGCCCGTCCAGCGCCCGCTGGCACCGCCGCCGGCGCCCCGGATGCCACCGCCGGCGCCCATGGCGCCGCCACCTGCGCCGGTTTTGCCACCGCCTGCGCCGCGGCAGGTGCCCCCGCCACCACCGCCCCTGGCCCCGCCGCCGCCGCCGCCGCCGCCGCCGCCGCCTCGGCCGCAGCCGCAGCCGCTCACCCCGCCGCCGCCCCCTCCCCCGCCGCGGCGCCCGCGGCCACGGCCTTGCCGCTGCTGCTGGTGGACGATTCGGCGGTGGTGCGCGCCAAGCTGCGCAAGCTGCTCGAGGGCGCCGGCCATGTGGTGGTGCAGGCGCGCGATGGCCTCGAAGCCCTTGAACTGCTGGGCCAGCAACGTTTTGCGCTGCTGATCACCGATCTGGAGATGCCCAACATGAATGGCGCCGAGCTGATCGCCGCGGCGCACCAGCGCCCCGATCTGTCGCGGCTGCCGATGCTGGCCATCACCGGGCACGACGAGATGCAGGCGCACCTGCAGTCGTATGCGCGCCTGCACGGTGTGCTGCGCAAGCCCTGGAACGACGCCGAGCTGCTGCAGCGGGTGCAGTCGCTGATCTAGGCAGGCATCCGCCCGCCCCGCTGCGCCGCGGTATCCCGGCGGCCTCGCGGCGGCCACGCGGCGGCGGTCTGGCCGGCTTTTGGCGGGCTTTTCGGGCTTTGGCCGCGTTGGCGGCTGCCTAGACTGCGATCCAGCGTCTAGTCAACCTCGCGCCATGATCCCGACCCCCAAGTCCCTCCCCGACCAGCGTCCGCTCCGGCCAGAGCGCGCGTCCGATGTCGGGGCCGGTGATCCAGGGTCCGGCGGGCGGTGGTCACCGAATTCGCTGTCGTTCCTGCCCCTAGTACCGAGCCCCAACGCCCCCGGAGCCCACCATGCACGTCAGCTCGATCGTCTGCCTTGACGACCTCGTCCGCGAGGACACCTGGCCCGCCAGCGAGTTCGTGCTCGATCTGGTGCGCCTGCCGATCTTCCATGCCAGCGGGTTGCGGGTCGGCAAGACACCGCACCGCCCCGATGGCCACGGCCTGAAACCCGGCTTCTGCCTGACCCAGTTCCGCGCGCTGTGCCAGACCGATGGCCAGATGCCCACCTGGCATGCGCTGCACCACACGGTGCCGGCCGCTGCCGCCGACTACCTGCTGCGTCACCTGCCTGACGACGCGCTGGTGCTCGGTCACGAGATGGCACCCTGGCTGATCCAACTGCTCGACAACGCCGACCTGGCCTGGATTGATCTGCGGGTATCACCGTTGCGCTTCGGCAGCGACCTGATCATGGGCTTGCGCACCAACCGCGCCGAGATCCACGCGGCCGTTGCGCCGCTGGCCCTGGGCACCACCGAGCTGGTGGCCGAGGCCTCCCAGATGGCCGCCCGCACCCGCCTGCGGCGTCGCGGCGAGGCGCAGCTGCGCCTGCCGGCCGACCCGGTGGTGTATGTGGGCCAACCCGAATGCGAACCCAGCCTGGTCGACACCGATGGCCGCATCGTGCGGGCCAGCGACCACGCCGACACCCTGTACCGCCTGGCACGGACCGGACCGATGCTGTACCTGGCCGATCCGCGTGCCGGCGACTTTGCGCGCATCGAGCGCGAGATGCTCGAGCGCGTCACCGGCCACCGCGTGCAGCTGTGCGAGATGGACGCCTACGAACTGCTGGCCTGCGACGACGAGATCACCCTGGTGGGCCTGTCGTCGGCCGTGCTGCAGGAGGCGCAATGGTTTGCCCGCAAGGCCTATGCGCTGCACGGCAGCTTTGCGGTGCCGAGCTTCGAGCCCATGCCCACGCCCGACGGCTACCTGCAGATCGCCTCGCATGTACTGCTGGGCGAGGCGCTGTGGAGCGCGGCCCTGCTGCAGCCACCGCGTGGTGCACTGATCAGCGCCCCGCCGCGCGCCAACCTGCTGCGCGAGCTGCGCAACGACTGGGCCGGCTACGCCGAGGCCACCTTGCGCGGCAGCACGCTGGTGCGTGAAGCCTTTGTGCAGGCCGGTGGCCTGCGCCAGGCCGATGCCCTGCGCCGCACCGAAAACGAACTGGCCCACACCCGCGACGAACTGCGCCAGCTGCGCACCGAGCTCGACCAGCTGCGCCGCGTGCTCGACGAAACCGCCCGCATTGCCGCCAACGCGGCCGCGCTGGCCCGCCCGGCGCCGCCGCCACGCGCCAAGCACGGCGCCACGGCGCGCAACGCCGCGGCCTGATACCTGCGCAACGCCGCAGCCGGATACACGCGCAACGCCGCGGCCTGATACCTGCGCAACGCCGCGGCCTGATACCCGCACCCGGGTGGCGGCCGCCTCGCGCCGCACCACCCGCCAGGCCACCCGCCTGACCCGCCATCGCCCGCGCCGCCGCGCCGCGATGTGCCACTGTGATTGCCCATGCTCGCGGCGGCGATGCGTGTGCCCCTCCCCCTTCTGCTGCTGCCCCGGCCCGACATGGCCGGCGGCGGCTTCGGCGTTTCTGGCGCGCCGCCGAGGCCCGCTGCGCCTGCCGGCGCCCCACGCGGCCCGCCGCAATGGCGGCCGTGATGGTGGCCGTGCCGGATACCAGCCAGCCAGCCACGGCGCCGCCCTGCCAGGCCGGCCGTGCTACTGACCGGTAGCACACGGCACGAGCGCCGCCAGCACCGCCAGCCTGACCAGCTCGACCGGCCCCACCGGCCTGGCCAGCCGCGGGCACCTGGCACCTGGCACCTGGCACACCCCCCAGCCCGCCCCGGCCCACTCTCGTGATCTGTGCAGCGCGCGCCAACGCGCCTGCGCCCTGGCAAGCGTTCGCCCGCCTGCGCGCGGCCTTCTGCCCCCGCCCTACCGGCCAGGCCGCCTGCCGGTCTGCCAAAGCCGGTGCCGGCCCCTGCCGATCTGGCGCCCCAAGGCCCCGAAATGCGGGGCGATTCGGCCCTAAACCCGCTGCCAAACCCAACTTGAGTGCGATTTGGCCAGTTCGGCGTGACGAACTCCGCATCAATGGCCCAAAGGCGTATTGACAGCTCAGAAAAAAAGGGAGCGATCCAGCCCTTAAGTTGAGATTCCGCCGGGCCGATACCCAACCCAACGGGCAGACAACAACATCTGACCGGGGTCCGGTTAGCCGGCCGATGGACGCAAGCCTCCCCTCGGGGGCTCGTCACACCAGAGGCGACTAGCGCGGGCGTGCCGACCACCAGCAATGGTGATCGGCGGCAAAGGTGGTGAAGACCGCAAGGAACCCCACCACTGGCGAAAACGCCGGCGCTTCCGCCGGGAATTATGGAAACGGAAAGGAAACCATCGTGCCTCAGACCATCAACACCAACATGTCCTCGCTGAACGCTCAGCGCAACCTGAACACCAACCAGATGTCGCTGGCCACGTCCATGCAGCGTCTGTCGTCGGGCTTGCGTGTCAATTCGGCCAAGGACGACGCCGCCGGCCTGGCGATTGCCGAGCGCATGAACGCCCAGGTGCGTGGCATGAACGTGGCGATCCGCAACTCCAACGACGGCATCTCGATGGCGCAGACCGCTGAAGGCGCCCTCGGCAAGGTGACCGACTCGCTGCAGCGCATGCGTGAACTGGCGGTGCAAGCCTCCAACGCCACCGCCAGCGGCAGCGACAAGGACTCGCTGGACAAGGAATTCGGCGAGCTGTCCAAGGAAATCCAGCGTGTGCTGGGTGCCACCAACTTCAACGGCAAGCACATCCTGTCCGGCGATGCGGGTGCGCAGACCTTCCAGGTCGGCGCCAACACGGCCTCGGACGACACCATCGACATCAACACCGTCAACCTGACCCAGGACGCCACCGTCACCGTGGTGGCCGGCACCGACAACACCGGTGCAGGCCGGGCGGTGATCGACAACACCGCGGCCCTGGCCGACATCCACACGGTGATCGACAACATCGACGTGGCCATCGACACCATCAGCAGCGAGCGCGCCACGCTGGGTGCGTCGCAGAACCGCTTCGAGTCGGTGGTGTCGAACCTGCAGGTGTCGGTGGAGAACCAGAGCGCCGCCCGCGGTCGCATCATGGACACCGACTTCGCCTCGGAAACGGCCAACATGAGCCGCGCCAACATCCTGGGACAGGCCGGCACGGCGATGGTGGCGCAAGCCAACCAGTTGCCGCAGCAGGTTCTGTCGTTGCTTCGATGAATTCGGCCCGGCCCTGATGGAGGACTAGGCGGCGGTGGCCACACCGTCCGCCGGCGCCTCCGGATGACGACGCGCCGCACCTGCGCCCCGGGGTTCGGCGCGTTGTCTTTTTCACAGCATGCCGGCACTGCCATTCAAGCCGGCGGGTGATGCGTCGATAAGTGGGGCAGCAGCCTCGCTTTTCGGGCCATTGCCCGACGCGGATTGCCGCAGCAGCCGCGGCCCGCACCGTGACTGCCGCATGTTTCTTGAGCGAAGGAGCCGTTCGTGCCTCAGACCATCAACACCAACATCGTGTCGTTGAATGCCCAGCGCAGCCTCAACGGATCGCAAACCTCCCTGGCCACCTCGATGCAGCGCCTGTCCTCCGGCCTGCGCGTGAACACCGCCAAGGACGATGCGGCCGGCCTGGCCATCGCCGAGCGCATGAACGCCCAGGTACGCGGCATGAACGTGGCCATGCGCAATGCCAACGACGGCATCTCGCTGTCGCAGACGGCCGAAGGCGCGCTCGGCAAGGTGGCCGACGCCTTTCAGCGCATGCGTGAGCTGGCGGTGCAGTCGGCCAACGCCACCAACTCCGACAGCGACCAGGATTCGCTGGACAAGGAGTTCGGCGAGCTGGCCAAGGAAGTCCAGCGCGTGCTGGGTGGCACCAGCTTCAACGGCCTGAAGGTGCTGGCCGGCGATGCCGGCACCAAGAGCTTCCAGGTGGGTGCCAACACCACCAGCAACGACGCGATCTCGATCACCACCACCAACATGACCACCGACGGTGACATCACCACGGTGGCCGGTACCGACAACACCGGCTCGGGCCGCGCCGACATCTCGTCGGCCGCCTCCACGGCCGACATCCAGGGCGTGATCGACGACATCGACACCGCCCTCGACAAGGTGAGCACCGAGCGCGGCACGCTGGGCGCCTCGCAGAACCGCTTCGAGTCGGTGGTGTCGAACCTGCAGGTCTCGATCGAGAACCAGACCGCCGCGCGCAGCCGCATCATGGATGCCGACTTCGCCACCGAAACCGCCAACATGAGCCGCGCCAAGATCCTGCAGGAGGCCGGCGTGGCCATGGTGGCGCAGGCCAACCAGATTCCGCAGTCGGTGCTGAGCTTGCTGCGGTGATGGGGCACCCGGCGCCGCGGGTACGCGGCGCCACCCGCCGGGCGGGTTGGCGGGCCGGCTTGGGAGCGGCCCGGCGCTCGGCCCGCATCGGGCACCCGGCGCCGCAGGTACGCGGCGCCACCCGCCGGGCGGGTTGGCGAGCCGGCTTGGGAGCGGCCCGGCGCTCGGCCCGCATGGGGCACCCGGCGCCGCAGGTACGCGGCGCCACCCGCCGGGCGGGTTGGCGGGCCGGCTTGGGAGCGGCCCGGCGCTCGGCCCGCATGGGGCACCCAGCACCGCGCTGACGCGGCGCCAACCGCCTCGACAACTCATCCACAACGCCCCGCCGGCTCCAGCAGCCGGCGGGGCGTTGTCGTCTGTGCCTCGGGGGCGAACTGAGGCTTCTTTGTTGCGCATTTCGGGCTAATGCCACAGCCCTGCCGTTCTCACAATTCGACCAACGCCTGAGCTCTGCCGCACAGGCGCCGTCCGGAAGCACTGACGACCGAATCGCCAGTGGAACCAGCCGGTCTCGAAAGCGGCAGGCGGCAATTTGCAGTACGCCGCTTGTGCTTTCGGAATACCGGCCAATTCCCGCCGGGTGTCGTCGAATCTCGAGGAGTGGCAAATGCCCCAGACGATCAACACGAATATCTCTTCGCTGAACGCGCAGCGAAACCTCAACACGTCGCAGTCTTCGCTGGCCATCTCGATGCAGCGCCTGTCGTCGGGCATGCGCGTCAACTCGGCCAAGGACGATGCGGCCGGCCTGGCCATCGCCGAACGCATGACCGCACAGATACGCGGCATGAACGCCGCGGTGCGCAACGCCAACGACGGCATCTCGCTGGCGCAGACGGCAGAAGGCGCGCTGGGCAAGGTGGCCGACTCGATGCAGCGCATGCGTGAGCTGGCGGTGCAGTCGGCCAACGCCACCAACTCCGCGGGCGACAAGGATTCGCTGGACAAGGAGTTCGGCGAGCTGGCCAAGGAAGTGCAGCGGGTGCTTGCCGCCACCACCTTCAACGGCTCGCACATCCTGGGCAGCGAGGCACGCGAGCTGGTGTTCCAGGTCGGCGCCGGCACCAGCAGCGAAGACACGATCAACATCTCGACCTCGGACCTCACCTCCGATGCGCTGATCACGGTGGTGGCCGGCACCGATGCCGCCGGCACCGGCCGCGGCTCGATCGCCTCGACCGCCGCGCTGGCCGACATCCACACGGTCATCGACAACATCGACAATGCGCTCGACATGCTCAACAACCAGCGTGCCACGCTGGGTGCCTCGCAGTCGCGCTTCGAATCGGTGATCTCGAACCTGCAGGTCTCGGTAGAAAACCAGAGCGCCGCGCGCAGCCGCATCATGGATGCCGACTTCGCGGCGGAAACCGCCAACATGAGCCGCGCGCAGATCCTGCAGCAGGCCGGCAATGCGATGGTGGCCCAGGCCAACCAGCTGCCGCAGCAGGTGCTGCGTCTGCTGGGTCAGTGACCGCGCCGGGCGCGGCCCGCGGTCAGCGATTTCTTGCTACTCCTCCTCCAAGGCGGCCCGGACATCCGGGCCGTCGTCGTTTCTGGCGTCCCAACATCATTTGTGAGCGTGCTGCGTCTCAAGCGTGGCCGCCGCGGGCCGAAAACCCGTGCATCCAGGAGTCACCAGCATGGCCACCTCATCCGTCAGCAGCAGTGCCACCCTCAGCTCGGCCGGCATCGGCAGCGGGCTGGACGTCGAGTCCATCATCAGCAAGCTGATGACGGTGGAGTCGGCGCAGCTCAACCTGCTGCAGGAGCAGTCGACCAGCCTGAACGCCAAGCTGTCGAGCTTTGGCAAGCTGCAGAGCAACTTCTCGACGCTGCGCGACAAGGCCAATGCGCTGACCTCCACCACGCTGTGGAACGGCACCACCGGCACCTCCAGCGACACCAGCGTGGTCAAGGCCAGCACCAGCGCCAGCACGGCCGCGGCGGCCGGCAACTACGCCGTCACGGTGAACCGCCTGGCCACCGGCCAGACCCTGACCAGCAGCGCCCTGCCCGCTGGCAGCACGCTGTCCGCGGGCAGCCTGACCATCGAGCTGGGCAGCTGGACCGGCGGCACGCCGGCCTCGGGCAGCACGCCGGCCACGCCGCCCACGGGCTTTGAGCCCAAGAGCGGCAGCTCGGCCATCACGGTGAACATCGCCGACGGTGAAACCAGCCTCAGCGCGGTGCGCGACAAGATCAATGCCGCCGGCGCCGGCGTGGTGGCCACCATCGTCACCGACAGCAGCGGCTCGCGCCTGTCGCTGCGATCACGCGAGACCGGGGCCGAGAACGCCTTTCGCATCAGCGCCTCGGAGACGGTGGACGACGGCAACAGCGCCAGCGGCCTGTCGGCACTGGCCTTCGACGCCACCGCCGCCAGCTCGCCGATGAGCCGCACCACCGAGGCCGCCAATGCCGATGCCAGCATCAACGGCATCGCCATCAGCTCGGCCAGCAACACCCTCGACAACGTGGTCGACGGCCTCACGCTCACGCTGCAGAAGGTGAGCAGCACGCCGGTCTCGGTGGACGTGGCCGCCGACACCTCGGCCATCAAGACCGCGATCAGCGACTTCGTCACCGCCTTCAACGCGGTGGCCAGCTTCATCCGCACCCAGACCGCCTACAACGCCGATTCAAAGACCGGCGGCGACCTGCAGGGCGACTCGGGCGCGCTGGCCATCCAGGCCCAGCTGCGCGCGGTGATCAACCAGGGCAGCAGCGCCTCGTCGGTGTTCGGCCGCCTGTCCGACGTGGGCATCGCGATGAAGGCCGACGGCACGCTGGAGACCAGCGCCAGCAAGCTCGACAACGCACTGGGCAACCTCGAGGAGCTGAAGAAGGTGCTGGTCACCGACGGCGCCAACTCGGCCGAGTCGGGCTTCGTGCGCCGCTTCAAGAACCTCAGCGACGCGGCCCTCGGCAGCGACGGCGTGTTCGACAGCCGCACCGCCGGCCTGCGCACCAGCGTCACGCGCAACAGCAAGTCGCAGGAAGCCATGCAGAGCCGCCTGGAGCTCACCGAGGCGCGGCTGCGCCGCCAGTACTCGGCGCTCGACACCACGATGGCGCAGATGTCCACGCTGAGCTCCTACCTCACGCAGCAGATCAGCGCGTTCAACAGCGGCAGCTGAGCCGCGCCAGCGTGAAGCTGGCGACAGTCCGGGTCATTACCGGCTCAAGTCAAGCCAGGGCCGACCGATAAAACTGACAGGACAAACGACCCGACACACGGCCCACCATGTACAGCGTCTCGTCAGCCGCAAGCCCCCGCATCCGCCACCTCGCTGGTGCCTACCACCACGTCGGCATCCAGACCATGGTTGCCACCGCCACACCCCACCAGCTGGTGGCCATGCTGTTCGATGGTTTCGTGGTCGCGGTCAACCGTGCCCGTGGCGCGATCCGCGGCGGTGATGTGGCGCTCAAGGGCGAGTCGATCGGCCATGCCCTGCGCATCGTCGACGAAGGCCTCAAGTCGGCCCTGAACCTCAAGGAAGGCGGCAAGCTCGCCAGCGACCTGTCGGACCTGTACGCCTACATCTGCGTGCGGCTCGCCCAGGCCAACATCGGCAGCGACGAAGCAGCACTCGAAGAGTGCCTGTCGCTGATCCAGCCGCTGCGCGAAGCCTGGACCGCGATCGCCGGCCAGGTGGACGCCGGCGCGCGCTCCTGAACGGCCCGATGGGATCGGTGAACACCATGAACAGCAGTCTCATCACGTTCTACGAAGCCATCGAGCGCGCCAGCGCCGACATGCTGGAGGCCGCCCGTGCCGGCAACTGGGACCATGTGATCAAGCTCGAAGGCGCCTGCGTGCTGCTGATCAGCCAGCTCAAGAACGCCGCCCGCAGCAACGCGCTCAGCGCCGAGGAAAGCCAGCTCAAGTCGCGCATCATGAAGCGCGTGCTGGTCAACGACGCCGAGATCCGCCACCTGGCCGAACCCTGGCTGGACGACATCGACGACATGATGCACGGGCGTCGCAAGACGCTGCACTGAGCATCATGAGCGGCTTCCAGGACACGCAGCCCACGCCGATCGGCGCTGACGACGCGGGCCTGGCCGACTTTCGCTGCGAACGGCCGGGCGAGGTGCTGGCCCTGCTGCGCCAGGTGCGCGATGCCGAGGCCCCGGTGGCCTTGTCCACGCCCTCGGGTGCCAGCTTCAGCGCCAGCCTGTGGAGCATCGACGCCGAGCGCGGCGCGCTGTCCCTCGAGGTCGAGCGCGCCGATCCGGCGCTGGCCGGCGTGGTGGACGGCAACGAAGCCACCGCGGTGACCTACCTCGACGCCATCAAGCTGCAGTTCGACCTGGACGGCCTGGTGCTGGTGCGCGGCCCGCGCGCCACCGCCCTGCAGTGCCGGCTGCCACGCTGGATCTACCGCTTCCAGCGCCGCACCGCCTTTCGCGTGCGCACGCCCGAGCGCGCCGGCCCCTCGGCCGCGCTGCGCCACCCGGCCATGCCCGAGATGCGCCTGGCGCTGCGCGTCTGCGACATCAGCCTGGGTGGCTGCGGCCTGCTGCTGCCGGCCGACGTGCCGCCGCTGCCGCTGGGCATCGTGATGCAGGGCGTGGCGCTGACGCTGGACGACGCGACGCGCCTGGATGTCTCGCTGCGCCTGCAGCACGCCAGCTCGCTGCAGGCGGCCGATGGCAGCCATGCCGGCCTGCGCCTGGGTTGCGAGCTGCTGGCCCTGAGCCCCGACGACCTGCGCCGCCTGCAGCGCTACATCGACCTGACCCAGCGCCGCCGCCGGCTGCTGTCGCTGGACTGATGCGCGCGCCCGCCCAGCGTGCCGGCGCAGCCCCTGGCGGCGCCCGGCCGGCGCGTGCCGGCTTCACGCTGGTTGAGCTGGCCATCGTGCTGGTGGTGCTGGCCCTGCTGCTGGTGGCCGGCGTGCCATCGCTGGGTGCGGCACTGGCGCGCCACCGGCTGCAGGCCACCGCCCGTGCGCTGCAGGCCGATGTGGCGCTGGCCCGCCAGCTGGCCGTGGCCCGTGGCCTGGTGGCCCACATCACGCTGCAGCCCGGCCCCCACTGGTGCTGGGCACTGAGCCTGGACACGCCGGTCGACTGCCGCGTCGCGCGCCAGGGCGGGCCGGTGATCAAGGTGGTGCATGCCGAGGCGCATCCGAACATCACGCTCGACGAGGCCGCCGCGATGGCGCTGGACGGCCGCAGCGGCACGCGCCTGTCGCCACCGGGCCAGTCGCTGTTTGTCTCGCGCCATGGCGACCGGCTGTCGCTGCGGCTCAACACCCTGGGCCGCGCCAACCTGTGCACCACCGCGGGCGCCCTGCCCGGCGTGCAAGCCTGCAGCGACCCCGGCGGCTGAGCCGGCGCGCTGAAGCGGCGGCCCAGCCCCCTGGCGGACCGGCGCGGCTACACCTGCATGTTCATGATGTCGGTGTAGGCCTGCACCAGCCGGTTGCGCACCGACAGCGCGGCCGAGAAGCCGAGCTGCGACTTCTGCATCGCGATCATGGTCTGCTCCAGGCTCACCTCGGGGTTGTCGAGCTGCATTTCCTGCTGCAGGTGGCTGGACTGGTTCTGCGCCTCGCTCACCGCGCGCAAGGCCTGGGCGATCGCCACCTGGAAGCTGGCCGCGTCATCGGCCGCCGGCTTGGCCGCCGCGTTCGGGCCGGCCAGCGGCTGACCGTCGGTGCGCAAACCGGCCCGCGCCGCCACCTGGGCGAAGTCGAAAGGCTTGAGCTCGAGTTTCATGGCCGTGGGTGGATGGATGCGCAGGCGCGTGGGGCAACGCCCCGGCGCTGGGCCCGCCCTGCCGGGCCGGCCATGAGGGGCTGTCGCATGCCAGCACTCTAGGGGCCGGGCCTCGGCCGCAATGGCGCGAACTGAAGCCCGAATTGCGGGCTGTTTGCCCCATGGCAGCGGGCTTCGGCGCCGAACAATCGCCTTCGATCGGGGCCTGCCGTATGGGCCCTGCAGGTTCCCCCCAACGCCTCATGGACGCCACCGTCACACCGCTGACCCCTACCAATGCAGCCGCTGAGCTGGCCGAGCGCGATCTGGCGCAGGCCCCTCAGACGCCGCTGCAACGGCTGAAGGAACTGCCCGTCCGCAAGAAGTGGATGGCCGGCCTGGGGCTGGTGGGCCTGCTGCTGGCCATGCTGCTGCTGGGCCAGGCGAACAAGCCCGAATCGATGGCGCCGCTGTTCACCGGCAGCGTCTCCGACAAGGACGCCGGCGCCGCCGTGGCCCAGCTCAACCAGCTGCAGGTGCCCTACAAGATCCAGGACGGCGGCACGATCCTGGTGCCGGCCGACAAGGCCGGCGAGCTGCGCATGAAGCTGGCCGCCCAGGGCCTGCCCAAGGGCACCGTGTCGGGCTTCGAGCTGCTTGACACCCAGCGCTTCGGCCAGAGCTCGCTGCAGGAGCGCACCAGCCTGCAGCGCGCACTGGAAGGCGAGCTTTCGCGCTCGATCGGCTCGCTGGCCGCCGTGCAGGCCGCGCGCGTGCACCTGGCCATGCCGGCGCAAACCTCCTTCTACCGCGAGAACGCCAAGCCCAGCGCCTCGGTGGTGCTGACGCTGCACGCCGGGCGCGTGCTCGACAAGTCGCAGGTGGCCGGCATCATCCACCTGGTGAGCTCGTCGGTGCCCGACCTGAGCCCCAAGGCCGTGAGCGTGATCGACCAGGACGGCTCGCTGCTGTCGCAGACGCCCGATGGCGAGCGCCAGGACCTCACGCTGCAGCAGCGCGCCCATGTGCAGTACGTGGAGAAGAAGCTGCTCGAGCGGGTCAACGAGATCCTCGAGCCGGCGCTGGGCCGCGACAACCTGCGCGCCACCGTCACCACCGACATCGACTTCAACCAGGTGGAGAGCACCGCCGAGGCCTACCGCCCGAACCAGACGCCCGACTCGGCCGCCATCCGCAGCCAGAGCAACCTCGAGACCTCGGGCCCGGGCCAGATCCTGCCCACCGGCGTGCCCGGCGCGGCCAGCAACCAGCCGCCCACCAGCGCCGCCGCACCGATCACCGGCGCCTCGGCGCCGCTGCAGGCCGCGCAGGCCGGCACCAGCGGCGGCGGCACCAAGCGTCACAGCCAGATCAACTACGAGGTCGACCGCCGCGTCGATGTCACGCGCGGCTCGGTGGGCAACGTCAAGCGCGTCAACGTGGCCGTGGTGGTCAACCACCGCATGGTCACCGACGCCAAGGGCAAGAGCACCGCGCAGCCCATGCCACAGGAGGAGCTGGACAAGCTCACCGCGCTGGTGCAGGAGGCCGTGGGCTTCAACAAGGACCGCGGCGACTCGGTCAAGGTGGTCAGCGTGCCCTTCCGCGAGGTGCCCAAGCCCGAGGAGCCGCCGATCTGGAAGCAGGCCTGGGCGCTGGACCTGATGCGCACCGCCGCCGCCCCCACCGCCATGCTGCTGGTGGCCACGCTGCTGATCTTCATGGTCATCCGCCCGGCGCTGGCCAAGGAGAAGCCGCCCGAGCCCGAGCCCGAACCCGGCCTCGACGCCATGGTCGACGACGCCGAGGCCCTGCCCGCGCCCGAGGACGAAGAGGACAAGCACGACCCCGAGTCGCCCGAGAAGCTGCGCATCCTGGCCGATGCCCGCCTGATGGCCAAGCAGAACCCGCTGGGCGTGGCCAACATCCTGCGCGCCTGGATGAACCCCGAGGAAGCCAAGAAGTGACCCGTGCCCCGGGCGCCGCCAGCGCGGCAGCCGCCGCGCGGGGCCGGCGCAGCGCCACGGCCCCTGTCTTCAACGTTCAGCACTGAGCTCGAGAAACCACCATGGACGACAAGGGCGTCGAAGACGCAGCCATCCTGCTGATGACCCTCGGCGCGGAGGAAGCCGCCGAGGTGTTCAAGCACCTGGCCCCCAAGGAGGTGCAGAAGCTGGGCGAGACCATCGCGCGGCTCAAGATCGTGCCGCGCGAGCGCCTGAGCGCCGTGCTGGGCCGCTTCGGGGCCGAGGCGGTGGAGTCGCAGGTGCTGGTGGCCGACACCGACGAATACGTCAAGAGCGTGCTGCGCAAGGCGCTGGGCGACGACAAGGCCAACCTGCTGATCGACCGCATCCTGCAAGGCAACGATGTCACCGGCATCGAGGGCCTGAAGTGGATGGACCCGCAGACCGTGGCCGAGCTGCTGCGCAACGAGCATCCGCAGATCGTGGCCGCCATCCTGGTGCACCTGGAGTCCGACCACGCCGGCAGCATCCTCAAGTGCTTCAGCGAGCGCCAGCGCAACGAGGTGCTGATCCGCATCGCCACGCTCGACGGCATCCAGCCGATCGCGCTGCGCGACCTGAACGACGTGATGGGCACCGTGCTGGCCGGCGGCGAACGCACGCGCAAGGCCACGCTGGGCGGCGTGAAGCCGGCCGCCGAGATCATCAACCTGCTGGGCAATGCCTACGAGACCTCGGTGCTCGACTTCGTGCGCGAGTCCGACGCCGATCTGGCGCAGAAGCTGATGGACAACATGTTCGGCTTCGACGACCTGATCAAGCTCGACGACAAGGGCTTCCAGGCGGTGCTCAAGGAAGTGCAGAGCGAATCGCTGGTGCTGGCGCTCAAGGGCGCCGCGCCCGAGCTGCGCGACAAGGTGCTCAAGAACATGTCCAGCCGTGCCGCCGAGACGCTCAAGGAAGACCTCGACGGCCGCGGCCCGGTGCGCGTGGCCGATGTCGAGGCCGAGCAGAAGGAAATCCTGAAGATCGTGCGCCGCCTGGTCGACGAAGGCCAGATCGTGCTCGCCTCCGGAGGCGGCGATGACTTCCTCTGAACCCGGCAGCGGCGAGCGCGGTCGCGAGCGCAGCTTCACCCGCTTCATCCCGCGCGAAGAGCTCGAAGGCGTGCCGGTGTGGACGCCCGGCAGCCTGGGCGAATCCTTCGACGGCGGCGCCGCTGCGCCGGTGCAGCCCATGCCCTGGCATCCGCTGCCCGGCCAGCCCGCCGACACCGTGGCCAGCACCCCGCTGCAGGCCGCGGCCCGCGCCGCCGGCGTGACCCTCTATCCCGGCCAGGCGGCCAGGCCGGCCGCGGCGCCCGCCCCTGCCCCGCGTGCCGCCCCTGCCGCCCCTGCCGCTCCTGCCGCCGATGCCTGGCCAGACGCGGCCGCGGCCGAACCCGATCTGGTGCTCGACACCGACCTGCCCGCGGCCCATGGCACGCCCGCCGCCGCCACCACGCCGCGCGCCGGCCAGGCCGATGCCGAGACCGAGGCCGCCCGCCAGCACGGCGAAGCCAGCCTGGCCGCGCTGCAGGCCCGCCTCGACACCGAGGTGGCTGCCGCGCGCCAGACCGGTTACCAGGATGGCTACCGCGACGGCCTGGTGGCACTGGACAGCTTCAAGAGCAGCTACGCCCAGCAGGTCACGGCCCAGGTCGGCCAGCTGCTGCAGACGCTGGACACCGAGCTGCGCCAGATCGAGCAGAGTGCGGCCGCCAGCGTGGCCCAGGTGGCCATTGCGCTGGCCCGCCAGGTGGTGCGCAACGAACTCAGCACCCACCCGGCACTGGTGGTGCAGGTGGCCCAGCAGGCCGTGGCCACGGTGATGACCGGCGCCCGCCAGATCACCGTCAAGGTGCACCCCGACGACCATGCCCTGGTGGCCCAGGGCTGTGCCGAGGCGCTGGCCGCCTGCAGCGCCCGCCTGGTGGCCGAGGCCGGCGTCGACCGCGGCGGCTGCCTGGTCGACACCGAGGCCGGCGGCGTCGATGCCCGCATCGCCAGCCGCTGGGCCGCGGTGATGCAGGCCATGGGCAGCACCACGCCCTGGCTCAGCGACGACGAACCGGGAGCGGATGCATGACGCCGGCCCACGCAGTGCTCGACGCGGGGGCACCGCTGGCGAACGGGCTGGGCGGTGCGCCGGACGCTGGGCCAGGCAGTGCACCGGGCGAAGGCCCGGACAGCTCGCCGCGCCTGGCGCGCTGGGCGCACTGGCTGGCCGACCTGCAGGCCTGCGCCCAGGTGCGCGTGCCGCTGCAGACCCACGGCACCCTGGTGCGCGTGACCGGCCTGGTGCTCGAGGCCGCCGGTGTGCGCGCCCCGGTGGGCGCCGTGTGCGAGGTCTGCAGCGAGGGCCAGGCCCCGGTGCAGGCCGAGGTGGTGGGCTTCAACGGCGACCGCGCGTTCCTGATGCCCACCGGCGAGCTACACGGCCTGGCCAGCGGTGCGCATGTGGTGCCGCGCGTCACGCCCAACACCCTGCCCCAGCTGGGCCGCGACAACGCGCTGTGGCGCCGCAGCGAGGACCGCGGCCTGCACCTGCCCATGGGCGACGGCCTGCTCGGCCGCGTGCTCGACGCGCATGGCCAGCCGATGGACCGAGGCGGCCCGCTGCAGCATGTGCGCAACGAGCCGCTGCAGCGCCGCCCGATCAATGCCATGCACCGCGACCCGGTGCGCACCCCGCTCGACACCGGCGTGCGCGCCATCAACAGCATGCTCACCGTGGGCCGCGGCCAGCGCCTGGGCCTGTTTGCCGGCACCGGCGTGGGCAAGAGCGTGCTGCTGGGCATGATGGCCCGCTACACCGCGGCCGATGTCATCGTGGTCGGCCTGATTGGCGAGCGCGGCCGCGAGGTCAAGGAGTTCATCGAGGACATCCTGGGCGACGAGGGCCTGGCACGCAGCGTGGTGGTGGCCGCCCCGGCCGATGCGCCGCCGCTGGTGCGCATGCAGGGCGCCACCTATGCCACGGCGATTGCCGAGCACTTTCGCGACCAGGGCCGCCATGTGCTGCTGCTGATGGACAGCCTGACCCGCTTTGCCATGGCCCAGCGCGAGATCGCGCTGGCCATCGGCGAGCCGCCGGCCACCAAGGGCTACCCGCCCAGCTGCTTTGCCAAGCTGCCGCAGCTGGTCGAGCGCAGCGGCAACGGCCTGCACGGCGTGGGCTCGATCACCGCCTTCTACACCGTGCTGAGCGAGGGCGACGACCAGCAGGACCCGATTGCCGACGCCGCCCGCGGCATCCTCGACGGCCACATCGTGCTCTCGCGCGATCTGGCCGAGGCCGGCCACTACCCGGCCATCGACGTGGAGAAGTCGATCAGCCGGGTGATGACCAGCGTGGCCCCGCGCGAACAGCTCGACGCCGCGCGGCGCGCACGCGCCCTGCTGGCCCGTCTGAGCAAGGCGCGCGACCTGATCCAGCTGGGCGCCTACCAGCCCGGCCACGACGCCGAACTCGACACCGCCGTGCAGCTGCAGCCCCAGCTGACCGGCCTGCTGCAGCAGGACATGCACGACCGCGCCACGCTGGAATCCAGCCGCGGGCAGCTGCTGCATGTGCTCAAGCGCGCCGGTTGATCCGTCGCCCTCAACCCTGGCCACAACGCCCACCATGGACTCGATCGCCCTGCTCAACACCCTGCTCGAGCGCGCCGAGGCCGAGCGCGACACCGCGCTGGCCGTGATGCGCCAGGCCGAGGCCCAGCTGCGCGCCGCCGAAGCCCAAAGCGAACAGCTGCGCAGCTACCGCAGCGAATACGACCAGCGCTGGACGCTGCGCTTTCGCCAAAGCGGCGGCGGCACGCGCGAGCTGCTGCAGCACCACCAGACCTTCGGCCAGCGCCTGGACGAAGCCATCACCCACCAGGCCGGCAGCACCCAGCAGATGACCCAGCGCATGCAGCGCGCCCGCGACATGCTGCTGCAGCGCGAGCAGCGCGTGGCCGCCGTGCGCAAGCTGATCGAGCGCCGCCAGCACGAGGTGGCACGCATGGCCCAACGCCGCGAGCAGCGCGCCGACGACGAGATCGCCATGCGCCAACACCAGCGGCGCATCGCCATGCAGGGCTGATCGACCCGCCGCACGCCGCACGCCGCACGCCGCACGCCGCACGCCGCACGCCATACACCACACGCCACACGCCGCCGCAGCGCCAACGCCCGCCTGCCGCACAGCCTGTCCTCCCACCGCTGTTATCCGAGACCGACCGAGACCGCTCCGATGGCCCTCAGCCTCTCCAGCTTCCTGACCCCCGCGGGCACCGACGCCACCCGCCAGGCCACCCGCCAGGCCAGCCCCCAGATCAGCCCGACCCGCCCCAGCGAGACCGCTGCCGACTTTGCCGCCCTGCTGCGCGACACCCAGGCCCGCGCCGCGCGGCCGGCCAGCCTGGCTGCGCCGGTGATCGCCCAGGCGCCCACACCGGTTCCGGCCCCGGCCCCGTCAGCAGCCTCGACCGTGGCGGCGCCCGCACCGGCGACGGCGGCCACCAGCGGCGCCACCAGCGGCGCCACCAGCGCGACGGCCAGCACAGCCGCCAGCGCCAGCGCTGCCCGCGCCACCAACCTGGCCACCAGCGCCACGCTGCCCGCCACCAGCGCCACGCTGCCCGCCCGCACCGAGCCGGCCACCGCCAGCCGCCCCGGCGCGCCCGAAGCCCAGCCCGCCGCCGAACCGGCTGAGCCAGGCGCCCGCGCCGGCGCCGCCGACGCGTCGGCCAACCCGGCCGCGACCAGTGGCAAAGCCGCCGGCACGCGCCGCGCCCAGGCCGGCACGCGCGGCGCCGCCGCCAGCAGCCCGGCGAAAGCAGCCACCGCAGACACCGCCACGGCCCGGGCCACCGACACCGCCAGCACCGGCACCAGCACCAGCACCAGCGCTACCGCCACCACCACCGCCACCAGCGCCGCGCTGCAACGCCTGGCCGGCAAGCGTGCGGCGCAGGCCGGCGGCGACGCCGCGCTGGCCAGCGCTGGCGGCCCGCTGATGGCCCGCGCCGGGCAGGCCGACGCCGCCGCCGCCACGGCCGGCGCCGGCGGCGAATCCGCGGCCGCCGAGGGCAGCCTGAGCGAGCGCGCCGACACCCCGCAAGCCGCCACCCAGGCCGCCGCCGACCTGCTGCCCGGCGCCGCCAGCCTGCCGCCCCCGCTGGCCCAGGTGCCGCTGCCGCTGACCGAGGCCCAGGCCGGCGCGGCCAGCGCCATGGCAGCCGCCAGCGACAGCGCCACGCCGGCCGAGGCCGGCGCCGGCCGCAGCGCCACCTCCCCAGGCGGCAGCACCGACCCGCTGCTCGCCCCGTCCGGCACTGCCGGCACCCTCACCGGAACCGCCACCGGCACCACCGCCAGCAGCGCGGCCAGCGCCACGGCGGCCGCCAACGCCTTTGCCGCCGCCCGCACCGCGGCCGCCCTGGGCACCGGCAGCGCGGCCAGCGGCACGGCCGCGCCGGTGGGCCCGGCCGGCGCCCGGCGCGGCGCCGCCGCCGCGGCTGCCAGCGAACCCGACACGCTGGGCACCGAGGCCTCCGCGCCCGGCCGCCGCGAGCGCGCCGGCCGCCTCGGCGCAGCGGCCGATGCCGCCACCGACGCGGCCACGGCCGCCCTGGCCGGCGCGGGTGTCCCGGCCCAGCCCGTGGCCGAAGCCGCCCAGCGGCAGCTGGCCAGCGCCCAGCCGGCAGCCACCACCTCACCGCCCGCGGCCAGTGCCGATGCCGCCAGCACCCCGCACGGCGCGGCCCCCGGCGTGCTGAACCTGGCCGATGCCGCACTGGCCGGCAACGCGGCCAGCGCGCCGGCCAGCCCGCCAGCCATGGGCGCCGGCGCGGCGGCCCAGGCCACCGCAACCGCCACCGCAACCGCCACCACCACGGCCGCAGCCGGTGCCGCCACCGGCTTTGCCCAGGCCCTGGCCATGACCGGCCGCGACAGCGCCGCAGCCGCCGGCGCCGCCGCCCTGGCGGCCACCAGTGGCAACGAGCAGGCACCGGCCGCCGCGGCCGGCAACAGCGCCAACGGCGCCGACGCCGCCGCCTGGGCCGGCAGCCTGCAGGCCGCGGCGCAGGCCAGCGGCAACCCCGCCGGCCCGGCCACCGCCAATGGCGCGCCAGCGCAGGCGCGCATCCCGGTGCCGCTGGATTCACCGGCCTTTGCGCCCGCGCTGGGCACCCAGGTGGCGGTGTTCGTGCGCGACGGCGTGCACGAGGCGCGGCTTGAGCTGCACCCGGCCGAGATGGGCCCGATCACGGTCAACATCACGGTCGACGGCCAGGCCGCACGGGTCGATTTCCAGGCCGAGCTGGCGCCCACGCGCGAGGCCATCGAAGCCTCGCTGCCGGCCCTGGCCGGCGCCTTGCAGGAGGCCGGCCTCACGCTGGCCGGTGGTGGCGTGTTCCAGCAGTCGCCCGGCCAGTCGGGCCAGCCCGGCCAGGGCCAGGCCGAGGGCCAGCCGGCCAGCGGCCGCCAGGCCACGGCCGATGGCCAGGCCAACGAGCCCGGCGGCCAGCCGGGCACGGCCCCGCCGGCGCGCAGCCGCGGCCTGGTCGACCTGGTGGCCTGACCGGCATCGGGCCCGCCACGGCCCCAAGCCGGCACCCGGCGCCGGCTCCCACGCGCCAGCGGCGGGCGCCGGCACCTGCTCTGCCAGCAGCCGTTGCGGCGCCAACGGTGGCAACAACGGTGGCAACAACGGCGGCACGCACGGTGGCAACAACGGCCGCACACACCGCCGCACCCACCACGGCGGCACCACCCGCCGGCCCCGGTCAACGGCAGCCTTCACCGGGCCCCCCTGCCCTGGGCCGGCCACACCGGCCCGGGCCGCTGCCCCGGCCGGCGCGTGCCAGGGGCGCAAGACAGCCTGCGAATTGCCGGCCTTTTCGCCCCATGGCCGGGGCCGTGGCTCCGAATAATCGGTCGAAGAGCCTGAACGGGCGACGCCAGTCGTCCGCTCGGGTCTGCCGAGCCCTGGAGACCGCATGTCCGCCGCCCCCGCTGCCACCGCCGATACCGCTGCCGCCCCCGCCTCGGGCGGCAAGAAGAAGCTGATCATCATCATCGTGGCCGTCGTGCTGCTGCTCGTGCTGGGCGGCGGCGGCGCGTTCATGATGCTCAAGAAGAAGCCCGCCGACGAAGACGAGGAAGGCGGCGGCGACGGTCACGCCAAGACCAGCCAGGCCAAGTCCAAGGCCAAGGACGACCACGCCCCGCCGCCGCCGACGCTGCGCGACCCCAAGGTGCCGCCGGTGTTCGTGCCGCTCGACCCGTTCACGGTGAACCTGGCCGACAAGGACGTCGAGCGCTTCGCGCAGATCGGCGTGACCCTCGAGCTCGAAGACCCCAAGATCGGCGAGCAGCTCAAGACCTACATGCCGGCCATCCGCAACAACGTGCTGATGGTGCTGAGCAACAAGACCGCCGTGCAGCTGCTCAGCCGCGAAGGCAAGGAAAAGCTCGCCCGCAGCATCCTGCTGGCCTCGGTGCAGCCGCTGGGCTATCCGGTCGACTTCGAGGAAGACGAGGACGACGCCGAGCATGCCGACGAGGCGCCGAAAAAGAAGAAGAAGAAAAAGCGCGTGGTCGTGCAGTACCCGGTGACGGCGGTGCACTTCTCCACCTTCATCGTGCAGTGACCCCCCACGCCCAGGAACCCGCGGCCACGGAAGTACCGGCATGAACCAGCAGATCCTGTCGCAAGACGAGGTCGATGCGCTGCTGCAAGGCATCACCGGCGAAAGCCAGAAGCTCGAGGCCCCGGTCGAGGTCAAGGCCGAGGGCGTGCGCAACTACGACCCGGCCAGCCAGGAACGCATCGTCCGCGGCCGCATGCCCACCATGGAGGTGGTGGCCGAGCGCTTCGCCCGCAACATCCGCCTGGGCCTGTTCAAGCTCATCCGCAAGAGCCCCGAGGTGTCGATCTCGGGCATCAAGGTGGTGAAGTACAGCGCCTTCCTGCGCGAGATCGTGGTGCCCACCAACTTCAACATCATGGCCATCAAGCCGCTGCGCGGCCATGGCCTGCTGGTGTGCGAGCCGACCCTGGTGTTCGCGGTGATCGACGCGCTGTACGGCGGTGTGGGCAAGTACCACACCCGCATCGAGGGCCGTGACTTCTCGGCCACCGAGCAAAAGGTGATCCGCCGCCTGGTCGACTGCATCAGCGACGAGTTTGCCAAGGCCTGGACCGGCATCTACCCGATCGAGCTGGAGTACCAGCGCTCGGAGATGCAGCCGCAGTTCGCGGCCATCGCCACGGCCAGCGAGGTGGTGGTGACCTGCTCGTACTCGCTGGAAATCGGCGACACGGTGGGCACGATCCACTTCTGCATTCCGTACGCCACGATGGAGCCGATCCGCGACGTGCTCTACAGCACGATGCAGAGCGACGTGGCCGATCCCGACAGGCGCTGGGTCAAGCTGCTGCGCAACGAGATCCAGCTGGCCGAGGTGGAGCTGTGCGCCGAACTGGCCAATGCCGACGCCACGGTGGGCGAGCTGCTGTCATTCAAGCCCGGCGACTTTCTCGAGCTGGACCTGCTGCCGCAGATCCTGGCCAAGGTCGACGGGGTACCGGTTTTCAAATGCAACTACGGCACGTCGAGTGGCCGTTATGCGATCAAGGTCGACAAGCTGCTGACGGTGGACCACCGCGGCTGGCTGGGGGATGAGGACAATGGCTGACGACAACACGATGTCCGAAGAGGACCGCATGGCCGCCGAGTGGGCGGCCGCGCTGGAAGAGGCCGCGCCCACCGACCTGAGCGCCCCCAAGGCCATGGCCCCGGCCGCCGCCACCGCGCCGCAGTTCACCAACTTCAATGCCTCGTCTGGCGACGGCGTGCCGCCGGCGCACGACCTGAACATGATCCTGGACATCCCGGTGCAGCTCACCGTGGAACTGGGTCGCACGCGCATTCCCATCAAGAACATCCTGCAGCTGGCGCAGGGCTCGGTGGTGGAGCTCGACACCATGGCCGGCGAGCCGATGGACGTGCTGGTCAACGGCTACCTGATCGCCCAGGGCGAGGTGGTGGTGGTCAACGAGAAGTTCGGCATCCGCCTGACCGACATCGTCACGCCCAGCGAGCGCATGCGCCGCCTGAGCCGGCTGTGAATCCGGGGCCGCCCACATGAGCTCGACCGCGTTTCCGCTGCTCGGCCCGCTGCTGGCCTTTGTGCTGATCGTCGCGCTGATCCCGCTGTCGCTGTGGCTGGTCAAGCGTTCGCCGCTGGGCGCGCGCCTGGGCGTGGGCACCGGCCCCCTGCCCGCGGCGGCGGCCGGCCAGCAGCCACGCCTGCTGGGCGCGCTGGCGCTGGCCCCGGGCCAGCGCGTGGTCACGGTCGAGGTGGGCGCCGGCGACGAGCGCCGCTGGCTGGTGCTGGGCGTCAGCGCCGCGGGCATCCACACGCTGCACACCCTGCCGCCCGGCGCACCGCCGGCCAGCGACCCGACCGCCGCCACCGGCATGGCCGGCAGCTTTGCCCAGCTGCTGGCCCGCCAGCCCGGGGGCCGTGATGCGCGCTGAGAACCGCGGTGTTTTTTCGGCCCGCTGCCGGCGCGCCGCGCGTGTGCTGGGCTTGTCGGTGTTATCGGCCGTTCCTGCAGCGGCTTTAGCGCAAACGCAGGCAGCTGCGGCCGCGGCCGGCCCGGGACTGCCGCTGGTCATCGGCTCGGCCGGCGGCACCAGCTACTCGGTGCCGGTGCAGACGCTGCTGTTCTTCACCGCGCTGAGCTTTCTGCCCGCCGTGCTGCTGATGATGACCGGCTTCACCCGCATCGTCATCGTGCTGTCGCTGCTGCGCCAGGCGCTGGGCACGCCGGCCGCGCCGCCCAACCAGGTGATCGTGGGCCTGAGCCTGTTTCTCACCTTCTTCGTGATGTCGCCCACGCTGGACAAGGTGTACACCGAGGCCTGGCTGCCCTACTCGCAGCAGAAGATCGACTTCACCGAGGCCGTCTCGCGCGGCGGCCTGCCGGTGCGCGCCTTCATGATGAAGCAGACCCGCCAGGGCGACCTGCAGCTGTTTCGCAAGATGGCCAAGGTGCCCGACACCGTGGCCGCCAACGAGGTGCCCTTCACCGTGCTGGTGCCGGCCTTCGTGACCAGCGAGCTCAAGAGCGCCTTCCAGATCGGCTTCCTGATCTTCATCCCGTTCCTGATCATCGACATGATCGTCGCCAGCGTGCTGATGAGCCTGGGCATGATGATGCTCAGCCCGGTGCTGGTGAGCCTGCCGTTCAAGCTGATGCTGTTCGTGCTGGCCGATGGCTGGAACCTGCTGCTGGGCTCGCTGGCCGCGAGCTTCGCCCAATGAACACACCTTACCTAGACGCGAGCGGGCCGAGCGCCGGGCCGCTCCCAAGCCGGCCCGCATCCCCCCGGGGGATCGGGCGACGTACCCATCGACCGAGGGGCTGACACATGGACAGTCAACAAGCCTTCCACCTCGGCCAGCAGGGCCTGTACATGCTGCTGCTGGTGTCGGCGCCGCTGCTCATCACGGTGCTGCTGGTGGGCCTGGTGATCAGCGTGTTCCAGGCCGCCACGCAGATCAACGAGGCCACGCTGAGCTTCGTGCCCAAGGTGGTGGCCGCCGTGGTGGTGCTGGCCGTGGCCGGCCCGTGGATGCTGACCATGCTCACCGAATACATCCAGCAGACCCTGCTGGCCATTCCCAGCGCGGTGGGCTGAACGTGCCCCCACGTTGCTGCGCACCGGCCCCCCGAGGGGGCGCCCAGCCCCCTGTATCGGCCCGGCGCGGCCGCGCGCCCGCTGCGGCATGATCACCTTCACCGAGGCCCAGCTGCTGGCCTGGCTCACGCCGGTGTTCTGGCCCTTCGTGCGCGCGCTGGCGCTGCTGGCCAGCCTGCCGGTGTTCAGCCAGCGCGCGGTGCCGGCGCGGGTCAAGGTCGGCCTGGCGCTGTTCATCGCGCTGGCGGCCCAGCCCACGCTGCCGCCGATCACGCCGGTGCCGCTCGATTCCCTGGCGGCCTTCACCCGCCTGGCCCAGCAGCTGCTGGTGGGGCTGACGCTGGGATTTGCGGTGCGCGTGGTGTTCGCGGCCATGGAGCTGGGCGGCGAGCTGATCGGCCTGCAGATGGGCCTGAACTTCGCCGGCTTCTTCGACCCGGTGAGCGCCTCGCAGGGCACGGCCAGCTCGCGCTTCATGGGCACCATCGTGGCCTTCCTGTTCGTGCTGATCGGCGGCCACCTGGCGATCATGGGCGCGCTGGTGCACAGCTTCACGCTGTTTCCGGTAGGCGACGAGCCCTTCGCCTTCCTGCGCGCCACGCAGCCGCAGCTGTGGGGCCGCGAGCTGTTTGCGCTGGGCCTGTGGATCGCCCTGCCGCTGGTGGGCATGCTGCTGTTCGTGAACCTGGTGCTGGGCGTGATCGCCCGCGTGGCGCCGCAGATCAGCATCTTCTCGGTGGGTTTTCCGCTCACCCTGTCGGTGGGCCTGATCGGCATGCTGGTCACGCTGCCGATGATGGAGCAGCCGTTCACGATGGCCCTCGAGGACATGCTGGCGCACTTTCGCTGACGGCCGCTGCGCCCTGCAGGGCCAGCCGGCGGCGGCTCAAGTCGCGCGGCGTGCGGTCGATAAAGAAGGCCATCACCGGGCTGCCGTAACGGCCCGGCCCGACCCAACCCCAGCCTGGGGCGGCCTTTGACACCGGGTGTCCCACGCATGTCGCCTGTCCTCAGCTTCTTCCGGCCGCCGGTGGTGCTGCCGTCCATGCCCGAGGTGGCGCGCCGGCTGTTGAACACCTTCGGACGCGACAACGTCAGCATCGACGAGCTGGCCACGGTGATCGGCACCGACGGCGCGCTGTCGGCCCGCCTGCTGCGCCTGGCCAACAGCCCGCGCTACGCACCCAGCCGGCCCATCATGCGTCTGAACGACGCGGCGCAGATCATCGGCCTGGGCGCGCTGCGCGGCCTGGCGCTGGGGGCCAGCCTGGCCGACTGCTTTCCGCACCCGCCGGGCTTCGACCGCCTGCGCTTCTGGCGCCAGAACCTGGCCACCGCCGGCCATGCACGCTGGCTGGCGCAGGCCGCCCATGTGGATGCCGACACCGCCGAGACCGCCGGCCTGATGCTGCGCAGCGGCCAGCTGCTGATGCTGATGCACGAGCCCGGCCTGCTGTCGCTGGTGGAGGCCCTCACCGGCCCGCCCGACAGCGTGTTCGAGCTCGAGCGCCTGCACTTCGGCTGCACCCATGCCGAGGTGAGCGCCGAGCTGGCGGTGCGCTGGCGCTTCCCCAGTGCGCTGGTCGACGCGCTGCACAGCGCCGGTGATCCGCTGGCGGTGCGCCCGTTCCAGCGCATGGGCGCGGTGCTGCGCCTGGCCAGCGTCCTGGCCGACGCGGGCGACTCAGGGCTCGACCCCGTGGCCTCGGTCGACCTGGCCCAACCCGAGCTGAGCCTGGCCCTGGGGCTGGATCTGGCCAACATGCCGGACCTGTGCCCGCACCATGCGAGGCTGACGCTGGCGGTGGACGCGTTCGTGTCCTGAACCTTGGGGCTGGGCTGGGCTGGCCTGGCCTGGCCTGGCCTGGCCTGGCCTGGCCTGGCTGCTGGCTGCTGGCTGCTGGCTGCTGGCTGCTGGCTGCTGGCAGGTGGCTTTCCGGCGGGGTTGCCGATGGCTCTTTGCAGCGCGCCGGGTGTTCGCCCCGGCGGGCGACCTACTTTCTTTTTGCGAAAAGAAAGTAGGCAAAGAAAGCGCATCCCAACTTTCCGACACCACCGAGCATTTTGTTTGGTGCATCGCGGCGGGCGCCTCGCCCGCCCCGCGGGCTCGAACATAGCCAGCCGGAGAGGCATGTAGCCGGTCCACGCGCGCGGGCCCCCCGATCAAGACTTGCGGGCGCAGCGTGGTGTGGGCTGGACTTGGTCCATGCCATGGACTTGACCTCGGTTCTGCCCTTGAGCGAGGCGCGCGGTCAATGGCATGGCACGTCCGCTGCCAGAGCCTTCACAGTTGAGCGGCCATGCCATCGGCGGCGATGTGTCCGTCACCAAGCCGTTTGTCGGCAGCCTGTTCGAGCCCGCCGGGCGGGCGAGGCGCCCGCCCCGATGTGGGACAAGCGGCACGGCGGTGTCGGAAAGTTGGGATGCGCTTTCTTTGCCTACTATCTTTTCGCGAAAAGAAAGTAGGTCGCCCGCCGGGGCGAAACCCCGGCGCGCTGCAGCGAGCCATGGGAAAGCCCAACCGCAAGACCAACCCAAGCCAAGCCAGTCAAAGCCAGGCCAAGCCAAGTCAGTGCCAGCAAAGACAACTGGCCAGGTCGGGCCTCAGTCGCCCACCAGGCCGTTGCGGATGGCGTACACCGTCAGCTCGGCGTTGTTTTGCAGGCCCAGCTTCTCGAGCACCCGGGCGCGGTACACGCTCACCGTCTTGGGGCTCAGCGTCAGCTCCTCGGCAATGTCGGCCAGGCGCTTGCCCGAGGCGATCATCACCAGCGTCTGCAGCTCGCGGTCCGACAGCTTGTCGTGCGCGTTCTCGGGCGCCGGCGTGGTGAGGCTTTCCACCAGCATCTGGGCGATCTCGGGCGTCACGTACTTGCGCCCCTGGGCCACGGTGCGCACCGCCTGCACCAGGCTCTGCGGATCGCCGCCCTTGTTCACGTAGCCATAGGCGCCGGCGCGCAGCGCGCGGATGGCGTACTGGTCTTCGGGGTACATGCTGACCACCAGCACCTTCACCGCCGAGCCCTCGTCCTTGAGCGCATGCATCACGTCGAGGCCGCTGCGGCCGGGCAGGTTGATGTCGAGCACCAGCACGTCGCAGCCGCGGACATCGCCATGCTCGCGGGCCTGGGTCGCAAGCGTGCGCATCAGCGCGCGCAGCTCGCCGTAGTCGCCGGCCTCGCCCACCACCTCGATGTCGGCAGCGTCGGACAAGGTGTCGCGGATGCCGCGGCGGATCAGCGCATGGTCGTCGCAGAGGATGACTTTGATCATGAGTTGTCGTCCCAGCCCAGGGTGTCCGGGTCGTCGAAACAGGAGTCTTCGGCGCCGGCCGAGCCCGGGATGGGCACCGACAGCATCAGCACCGTGCCGCTGCCGCTGCTCGAGACGTCGACCCAGCCACCCACGGTGCCGGCGCGCTCGTGCAGGCCGCGCAGGCCGAAGCTGCGGGCCTTGGCCAGATCGGCCTTGGCCAGGCCGCGGCCGTTGTCGCTGACCTCGAGCGACAGCACGCCGCGCGCCAGCGAGAGGTCGATCAGCACCTTGCCGGCCTGGGCGTGCTTGGTCACATTGGTCAGCGCCTCCTGGGCGAAGCGATAGGCCACCAGCGGCACGCCCACCGGCAGCTGCATGCTGTCGTGGCTGGTCTGGCACAGGCAGGTGATGCCGTGGCGCTTCTCGAAGGCCTGGGCCATCCACTGCAGCGCCGGCACCAGGCCCTGCTCGAGGATGGCCGGGCGCAGGTTGAGCATGATGCGCTGGCTGGCCTCGACCGCATGGGCCACGGTGTCGAGCGCGGTGGCCACGCGCTGCTGCACCTCGGGCGATTCAACATGGCGAGCAATCCAGGCCAGGTCGAACTTGATGGCCGTCAGGCTGCCGCCCACGTCGTCGTGGATCTCGCGCGCGATGGCCGCACGCTCCATCTCGACGCTGGTCTGCAGGTGCTGGGCCAGCTCGCTCAGGCGCTGGCGGCTGGCGGCCAGCTCGCGGTCGGCCTGCTGGCGCGCCAGGCGCTCGTGGTGGGCCTCGATGGCGTGCTCCACCGCCGGGGCCAGGCGCGCCAGGTTGTTCTTCAGCAGGTAGTCGGAGGCGCCGTTGCGCATGGCGGCCACCGCGGTGTCCTCGCCGATCTCGCCCGACACCAGGATGAAGGGCAGATCGCAGCCGCTGTCCTTCAGGATCTGCTGCGCGCGCAGGCCGGTAAAGCCGGGCAGCTTGAAGTCCGACAACACCACATGCCAGGCCTGGCCATCGCGGCCGTCGGCCAGGCAGCGGGCAAATTCGGCCTCGGTGTCCACGCGCAGCGCGTCCAGCCGGTGGCCGGCGCGCGCCAGGTGGGCCATGGCCAGATCGTGGTCGAGTGGGGAATCCTCGACGTGCAAAACACGCAGCACCCGGTCGGGGGTCGAAATCGGCATGGCTGGAGTATGGCAAAGGCCACGCCTGCCGACCGCCCTGCCCGCACGGTGTGCAAATGCACCGTGTTGACGGTGGTGTTCAAGCTAATGTTTCCGGTCGCTGGGCCGAAAAATCGCGAAGCCCTTGCTGTCCGGAAATCCCGGCAGGGTGGCCGCGAACGTGGAGTGACGATGCCCGACGATGAACTGACACCGCAGGTACCCAGTGCCGAGGTAAGCCTGACCGTGGCGGCCGACCTGCAGGACAGCCTGATGGTGGCCCAGAACGACCTGGACCGACTGCAGCGCCTGTTGGCCGACGCCACGGAGACCTTGATGGGCCATTTTTATGGCGCATCGGCCCAGGTCACACGCCTGGCGCGTGCTGCCGCCAAACACCCCGAACTGCAGTCCGAGGGACTGCACGAGGCCATGCAGCACCTGGGCGGCGCCGTCACGGCGATGCAGTTCCAGGACATGGCATGGCAGCTGATCGGTCACACCCAGCGCCGCCTGCGCAGCTGTGCCGACCGCCTGGCCAACGATGTGATGGGGGACGACGACATGGGCTCCGCCGTGGTGGAAGAAGCACCGCTGCGGCCCAATCCCGTGACCCAGGACGAGATGGACGCCGGATCAATCGAGTTGTTCTAGTTCCACCGCCCATCCCAGTAACGCCCCCCAATCAAGCCCTCAGATTTCCCGGAGAAAACCATGCACTCGATCCTCGCTGTCGACGATTCCGCCTCCATGCGCCAGATGGTGTCCTTCACGCTGAAGAACGCCGGTTTCAACGTCGTCGAGGCCGTGGACGGCCAGGACGCCTGGGAAAAGGCCGGCCAGCGCGATTTCAGCCTGGTGCTGACCGATCAGAACATGCCCCGCATGGACGGCATCTCGCTGACCAAGAAGCTGCGCGAGAGCCCCAAGTTCAAGGCCACGCCGATCCTGATCCTGACCACCGAGTCGAGCGATCAGATGAAGATGGCCGGCCGCGCCGCCGGCGCCACCGGCTGGCTGGTCAAGCCCTTCGATCCCGCCAAGCTGATCGAGGTGATCGGCAAGGTCATTCGCTGATCACACGCATCTGCCACGACCTTGCCCCTCGCATCAATTTCGGGAGACCCCAGTCATGGGTGACATGAGCAACGAAGGCGCACACCTGTCCGCCGGTATCGATCTGAGCCAGTTCTTCCAGGTCTTCTTCGAAGAAGCCGGTGAGAACCTGGACACGATGGAGCGGATGCTGCTCGAACTCGACGTCAGCGCTGCCGACGACGAAGAGCTGAACGCCATCTTCCGCTGCGCGCACTCGGTCAAGGGTGGCGCCGCCACCTTCGGCTTCAGCGACGTGGCCGAACTGACCCACCAGATGGAGGCCCTGCTCGACAAGCTGCGCCGCCACGAGCTGACCCCCACCGCACAGATGGTGGACGTGCTGCTGGCCGCGGGCGACGCGCTCAAGGCCCTGCTGGCCCGCCACCAGGGCACCGGCCAGGACGTGCCCGACACCACCGAGCTGCTGTCGACCATCCGCACGCTGTGTGCCGGTGGCACGCCGGCACCGGCGGCCGCCCCGGCCCACGCGGCCGCCGCGCCCGCCCCGGCGCCGGCCCCGGTGGCCGCCAGCGCGCCAGTTGCCGACGGCCTGCGCACGCTGGAGCTGCGCGTGGGCGTGCTGGACGACCCGGCGATCGCCGACAACCTGGCCGAGCTGTTCAAGGAGATCGACGGCCTGGGCACCATCGAGCCGCTGGACGCCGGCCGCCCGGCCGACGGCATGCGCCGCTTCAAGGTGGTCACCTCGTCGGCCGACAACGATCTGCTGGACCTGTTCACCTTCCACGTGCCGCGCGAGGCCGTGACCCTGCTGCCGCTGGGCGCGGGCTACGGCTTCCATGAAGGCGCGCCGGGCGCCCCGGCGAATGCCGCCGCCGCGCCGCCGGCGGGCTACGGCTTCTTCGACAACGCGCCGGGCGCCCCCGGCGACGCACCCGCCGGTGCCGCGCCGGCGGCCGAAGCCGCGCAGGCCGCCCCGGCCGCCGCCGAGGCGCCCAAGCCCGCCGCCAAGCCGGCCGCACCGCGCGCCGAGGCCAAGCCGCAGGCCGCCGACGCCGCCACGCTGCGTGTGGCGGTGGAGAAGGTCGATCAGCTGATCAACCTGGTGGGCGAACTGGTGATCACCCAGGCCATGCTGGCGCAAAACAGCAAGAACCTCGACGCCGCGCTGCACCAGCAGCTGGGCGCCGGCCTGGCCGATCTGGAGCGCAATACGCGGGATCTGCAGGAAGCGGTGATGTCGATCCGCATGATCCCGATGAGCATGGTGTTCAACCGCTTCCCGCGCATGCTGCGCGACCTGGCGGCCAAGCTCGGCAAGAAGGTCGACCTGCTGACGCAGGGCGAAGCCACCGAGCTCGACAAGGGCATGGTCGAGAAGATCACCGACCCGCTGACCCACCTGGTGCGCAACAGCTGCGACCACGGCATCGAGAGCCCGGCCGACCGTGCCGCCAGGGGCAAGCCCGAGAACGGCACCATCACCCTGGTTGCCAGCCACCAGGGCGGCAGCATCGTGATCGAGGTGCGCGACGACGGCAAGGGCCTGAACCGCAACAAGCTCATCACCAAGGCGCGCGAGAAAGGCATCGACGCGCCCGACACGATGACCGACAACGAGGTCTGGAACCTGATCTTCGCGCCGGGCTTCTCCACCGCCGACGTGGTGACCGACGTGTCGGGCCGCGGCGTGGGCATGGACGTGGTGAAGAAGAACATCACCGCGCTGGGCGGCTCGGTCGACATCGACTCCGCCGAGGGCTACGGCATGAGCGTCAAGGTGCGCCTGCCGCTCACCCTGGCCATCATGGACGGCATGAGCGTGGGCGTGGGCGAGGAGTGCTACATCCTGCCGCTGGGCTCGGTGGTCGAGTCGTTCCAGGTGCAGGACAACATGGTCAAGACCATCGGCACCACCGGCCGCGTGGTCGAGGTGCGCGGCGAGTACATGCCGGTGATCGACCTCGAGAAGGTGTTCGAGGTGCCGCGTTTCGACTTCGAGCATGTCAGCAACATCATGGTGGTGGTCGAGAGCGAGGGCACGCGCGTGGCGCTGCTCGTCGACGAGCTGCTCGGCCAGCAGCAGGTGGTGGTGAAGAACCTCGAGGCCAACTACCGCAAGGTGCCCGATGTGTCGGGCGCCACGATCATGGGTGACGGCCGCGTGGCGCTGATCCTGGACATCCTGTCGCTGGTGCGCCGCACCCGCACCTGAGCCTCACGGGCCGCCGCCGGCCAACGCCGGACCGGCGGCCCGCCCCCTGACGAGATTGCATCCCATGAACCTGCAGAACCTGCGCATTGCCGCCAAGCTGTGGCTGGTGGTCGGCCTGTTCATCGCCGCCCTGCTGGCCTTGATCGGCTTTGCCGCCCTTCGATCGGCCAGTTCGCAGGCCGAGGCCGACCGCGCGCTGAGCGAGGTCGAGCACAAGATCCGCATGGCCGGCCAGTGGTCGGGCCTGACCGATGGCGCGGTCAACCGTGCCATCGCCGGCGCCATCAGCCCCGACGAGGCCGTGACCAAGGCCTTCAAGGACACCAACGACAAGGCCATCGCGCGCATCACCGAGATCCAGAAGCAGTTCAAGGCCATGCCGCTGAGCGACGCCGAGCGCGCCCAGATGGACAAGATCGGCCAGCTGCGCCAGAGCGTGCTTGACGCCAACGGCCGTGTGGTCGCGCTGCGCAAGGACGGCAAGCTCGACGAGGCCCGCGCCGAGGCCACCGGCAGCTTCAGCAACCAGGCCAACACCTACCTGCAGGCGCTGCGCGACTTCGTCACGCTGCAGGAAGACGCCGCCAAGGCCACCCGCGAGCGCGTGGCCGCCGACCGCCGCCAGACGGTGGTGATCGCCGCCGTGGCCGTGGGCCTGATCATCGCCGGCATGATGGCCGGCACGCTGGCCCTGATCCGCAGCATCCGCACCCCGGTGCGCGAGGCCGTGGCCCTGGCCGACCGCATTGCCGGTGGTGACCTCGGCGCCCAGGGCAGCGTGCACCGCCACGACGAGTTCGGCGAGCTGATGACCGCGCTGGCCCGCATGGCCGCGTCGCTGTCGAGCACCATCGTGCAGGTGCGCCATGCCAGCGACTCGATCCGCACCGCCAGCGCCGAGATCGCCGCCGGCAACCAGGACTTGAGCCAGCGCACCGAGCAGACCGCCAGCAACCTGCAGCAGACCGCCAGCTCGATCGTGCAGCTCACCGGCACCGTGCGCCAGAGCGCCGACTCGGCCGCCCAGGCCAACCAGCTGGCCGCCAGCGCCCAAAACGTGGCCCAGCGCGGTGGCGACGTGGTGCGCCAGGTGGTCAGCACCATGGACGAGATCAACAGCGCCTCCAAGCGCATTGCCGACATCATCGGCACCATCGACGGCATCGCCTTCCAGACCAACATCCTGGCGCTGAACGCGGCGGTGGAAGCCGCCCGTGCCGGCGAGCAGGGCCGCGGCTTCGCGGTGGTGGCCGGCGAGGTGCGCAGCCTGGCCCAGCGCTCGGCCGAAGCCGCGCGCGAGATCAAGGGCCTGATCGGCGCCTCGGTCGAGAAGGTCGAATCGGGCTCGCGCCTGGTGCAGGACGCCGGCAGCACGATGGACGAGATCGTCAGCAGCGTCTCGCGCGTCACCGACATCATCGGCGAGATCAGCGCCGCGGCCACCGAGCAGAGCTCGGGCATCAACATGGTCAACGGCGCCGTCACCGGCCTCGACCAGATGACCCAGCAGAACGCCGCGCTGGTGGAAGAAAGCGCCGCCGCCGCCGAGAGCCTGAAGTCGCAGGCCGACCGCCTGGCCTCGATGGTGGCCACCTTCCGTGCCGACGCCTCGCCGGCCACGGCCAGCGCGCCGCCGGCCGCACCGGTGCGCGCCGCCGCGGCAACGGTGAGCCACCGCCCGGCCCCGGCCCCCGCTCCCGCCCGTGCAGCGGCGGCATCGCCGGCACCGCGCGCGGCGGCTGCGGCCGCCCCGGCGGCCCCGCGCCCCGCCGCCAAGCCGGCCGCGGCGCCAGCCACGGCCACCGCCAACGGCGACACCGACTGGGAAACCTTCTGATCGAACGGGCGGCGCACGCGCCCCGGCGCGCCCGTCGCCCGCACGTCGCCCGCCCGCCAGGCCCGCCACCGACAGCGGCGCTCCGGCCGCCCGCATCCGGCCCGACCCCGGCGCCCGCCAGACCGGCGCCGGCTCGAACCGGTCTCCTGATTGCAGTACCCGCCCTGTGGAGCCCCCCCATGTCCGCGGCCATGCATTGGAAGCCAGGCGTCTCGATCCGCTCCAGTACGCACCCGGCCATCAGCCTGGTGACGGGCCGGTGCGCCCCGGCTGCCGAGGCTGCCACGGCTGCCACGGCGGCCACGGCTGCCGCCGCGAGCCTGACGGCGCCGGCCAGGCCGCCCACCGGCAACGGGGCCGCTGCAGGCTGGCGCAAGCCCACACCGTGCACTGATTCACGCCGCCACTGCATGCAAGCCTGCGCCGCAAGTCCGCCCGCTGCCAGCGCCTCAAACCCGCCAGCGCCGCGCCGATAACAGCGACAGGCCTACGCCCCGTCAGCCCATCCACCGCCCCGTATCCCACTGGAGACCTCCCGCCATGGACATGATCACCGACGCCGCAGCCGTCGCCCGCCACGAGGCCCAGCGCGCCATCGAGGCCGCCGGCAAGCGCGCCCCCTCGCTGCAGGCACACAACGGCGAATACCTCACCTTCCGCCTGGGCGCCGAGGAGTACGGCATCGACATCCTGCGCGTGCAGGAAATCCGCTCCTACGAGCAACCCACGCGCATCGCCAACGCACCGTCGTTCCTGAAGGGCGTGGTCAACCTGCGCGGCGTCATCGTGCCCATCGTCGACCTGCGCCTGAAGCTGGGTTGCGACAGCGCCGACTACACGCCCTTCACGGTGGTCATCGTGCTGAACCTGCGCGGTCGCGTGGTGGGTGCGGTGGTCGATTCGGTGTCCGACGTGCTGGAGCTGGCCGGCGACAGCATCCGCCCGGCGCCGGCCATGGGCACCACGGTGGAAGCCGACTTCATCACCGGCATCGCCAGCGTCAGCGAACGCATGCTGATCCTGATGGACATCGAAGCGCTGATGGGCAGCGCCGACATGGGTCTGCTGGACCAGGTGGGCACCTGATCCAGCGGCGCCTCGCCACTCGGGCGCACCCGTTCTCTCTCTCTCTCCAAATCATTTCCTAGCGACGTAAACGCCTTCATCGCGCCCGGGAGTCAAAGATGCAGATGAAACTTTCCACGCGGCTGTGGCTGCCCACCATCGTCCAGCTCACCATCGTGGCCGCGCTGGCCACGGTCATGGCGGTGCAGATCCGCGGCAGCATTGCCGCGTCCTCGGCCAGCCAGGAAGCCCAGCTCAACAAGCTGCAGGACGCCACCAACTGGCAGGGCCTGACGGCCGCCAACGCCGCGCGCACCATCGCCGGCGTGGTCGGCAGCGACCCCAAGGTGGCCAGCACGCTGAAGCCGCAGATCGAGGCCACCTCGGCCCAGATCTCCGAGCTGCAAAAGCGCATCGAATCGATGGCCGAAACGCCCGAGGAGAAGGCTGCGCTGGCCAAGGTGGCCGACACCCGCAAGACCTACATCGCTGCGCGCGACACGGTGCGCAAGCTCAAGGGCGAAGGCAAGGACGACGAAGCCGCCGCCGCGCTCGACGGCCAGATGAAGCCCAAGATGGAGGCCTACACGGCCGCCCAGGCCGAGTTCGTGAAGCTGCAGCGCGAGCGTGGCGAAGCCCTGCTCGAGGCCGTGGGCCGCGAGCGCATGAAGACGGTGTGGGCCGTGGTCGGCGTGATGCTGCTGGTGGTGGTGGGCATGGCCGTGGGCGCGGTGCTCACCGTGCGCTCGATCAGCGCACCGATGACCCAGCTGGCCGCCACCGCGCGCCGCATCGGCGAAGGCGATCTCACGGTCGACATCGACACCACCCGCAAGGACGAGATCGGCGAGGTGCTCAGCTCGCTGGCCCACATGCGTGACTCGCTGCGCCGTGTGGTCAGCCAGGTGCAGCAGGCGGCTGAGTCGATCCAGGTGGCCAGCTCCGAGGTGGCCAGCGGCAACCAGGATCTGAGCCAGCGCACCGAGCAGGCCGCCAGCAATCTGCAGCAGACCGCCAGCTCGATCGAGCAGCTCACCGGCACCGTGCGCCAGAGCGCCGACTCGGCCGCCCAGGCCAACCAGCTGGCCGCCAGCGCGCAAAGCGTGGCCCAGCGTGGTGGCGACGTGGTGAGCCAGGTGGTCAGCACCATGGACGCGATCAACCAGTCGTCCAAGAAGATCTCCGACATCATCGGCACCATCGACGGCATCGCCTTCCAGACCAACATCCTGGCGCTGAACGCGGCGGTGGAAGCCGCCCGTGCCGGCGAGCAGGGCCGCGGCTTCGCGGTGGTGGCCGGCGAGGTGCGCAGCCTGGCCCAGCGCTCGGCCGAGGCCGCGCGCGAGATCAAGGGCCTGATCGGCGCCTCGGTCGAGAAGGTCGAGTCGGGCTCGCGCCTGGTGCAGGACGCCGGCAGCACGATGAGCGAGATCGTCAGCAGCGTCTCGCGCGTCACCGACATCATCGGCGAGATCAGCGCCGCCTCCACCGAGCAGAGCTCGGGCATCGGCCTGGTCAACGGCGCCATCGGCAGCCTCGACCAGATGACCCAGCAGAACGCCGCGCTGGTGGAAGAAAGCGCCGCCGCCGCCGAGAGCCTGCGCGAGCAGGCCAAGCGCCTGGCCGAGGTGGTGAGCACTTTCAAGGTCAATGCGGGCAGCCAGGCGGCTGGCGCCGTGGCCCACCGCCCGGCGCCCAGCGTGGCACGGGCGCCCGCCGCCCCCACGGCGGCCCGTGCCCCGAGCACGGCCGCTGCCCGCCCCGCCGCGCCCCGACCGGCCGCCGCCGCAGCGCCGCGACCGGCCGAGGTGGCCCAGTCGGCCATCGGCCAGGCGCGTGACAGCAGTGCACGCTCGGCCGTGCCAACCGGCAAGTCCGGCGGCGACGACGACTGGGAAACCTTCTGATCCCGGGCACGGCAGGCTCGTGGCCTGCCGTGCCGCTTGTGCCCCCCGCTTTCTTCGACCAAGGAAACGCCTCGATGTCCTCCGCCATTCCAGTCCCCGGCAACGCCGCCGCCCCCGGTTCCCTGGCCCGCCGCATCGCGCTCAGCGGTGCCGGCGCCGTGGCCGTGGTGATGCTGGGCATTTGCGGCGTCATGGCCTGGGCCACGGCCAACGAAACCCGCGGCCATGTGCAGCGTCTGGCCACCGAGCGCGCGCACTCCGCCGCCCAGTCACTCGACGCCTTCGACGAGGCCGCCCGCCAGGTGGCCGAGCGCTTCTACACCAGCTTTGCCGACAGCTTCGGCAAGGACTTCGTGCTCGACGCCGCCAGCGGCGAGCTGCGCAACAAGGGTGAGCTGCTCAACGGCAGCTTCACGCTGGTGGACAGGTTTGCCGCCAGCACCGGTGGCGTGGCCACCATCTTTGCGCGCAAGGGCGATGACTTCCAGCGCGTCACCACCTCGCTGAAGAAGGAAAACGGCGACCGCGCCATGGGCACCCTGCTCGGCAGCGGCCATCCGGCCTACAAGAAGATGATGGCCGGCGAAAGCTATGTCGGCCGCGCCTTCCTGTTCGGCAAGCACTACATGACCCGCTACCAGGCGGTGAAGGACGCTGCCGGCCAGGTGGTGGGCATCCAGTTCATCGGCTTCGACCTGTCGGCGTTCCAGACCACGCTGGACAAGATGGTGGCCGAGGGCAAGCTCTACGAGACCGGCGGCCTGGCCATCATCGACCCCAAGAAGTCGCCCGCCGATGCGGTGTTCGTGGCCCACCCGACGCTGCGCGGCAAGAAGGTCAGCGAAGCCTGGCCCGGCGCCGAGAAGTCGCTGGCCATGCTGGCCGATGCCGGCGCCGACAGCGGCCCGCAGGCCCTGCCGGTGCCGCTGCTGGCCGCCGGTGACGGCCGCTGGGCCGTGGTGCGCAAGGCCCAGGGCTCGGGCTGGTGGCTGGTGGCCGAGGTGAGCGACGCCGAGGCCATGCGCCCGCACTACGCGGCCATGCTGCCCTTCGTGGCACTGTTTGTCAGTGCCTCGCTGGTGCTGGGCCTGGGCCTGGCCTGGATGCTGCGCCGCGGTGTCTCGCAGCCGCTGGCCGTGCTGGGCCAGAGCCTCGAGGCCGTGGCCCAGGGCGACCTGAGCCATGCCGTGCACGTGGACCGCAGCGACGAGATCGGCCGCCTGATGCAGCAGGTGGAAACCATGCGCGGCACGCTGGCCAGCACCATGCAGGGCGTGCGCCAGGCGGCCGAGTCGATCGGCACCGCCAGCGCCGAGGTGGCCAGTGGCAACCAGGACCTGAGCCAGCGCACCGAGCAGGCCGCCAGCAACCTGCAGCAGACCGCCAGCTCGATCGAGCAGCTCACCGGCACCGTGCGCCAGAGCGCCGACTCGGCCGCCCAGGCCAACCAGCTGGCCGCCAGCGCGCAAAGCGTGGCACGCCGCGGCGGCGAGGTGGTGAGCCAGGTGGTCAGCACCATGGACGCGATCAACCAGTCGTCCAAGAAGATCTCCGACATCATCGGCACCATCGACGGCATCGCCTTCCAGACCAACATCCTGGCGCTGAACGCGGCGGTCGAAGCCGCTCGTGCCGGCGAGCAGGGCCGCGGCTTCGCGGTGGTGGCCGGCGAGGTGCGCAGCCTGGCCCAGCGCTCGGCCGAGGCCGCGCGCGAGATCAAGAGCCTGATCGGCGCCTCGGTCGAGAAGGTCGAGTCGGGCTCGCGCCTGGTGCAGGACGCCGGCAGCACGATGAGCGAGATCGTCAGCAGCGTCTCGCGCGTCACCGACATCATCGGCGAGATCAGTGCCGCGGCCACCGAGCAGAGCTCGGGCATCGGCCTGGTCAACGGCGCCATCGGCAGCCTCGACCAGATGACCCAGCAGAACGCCGCACTGGTGGAAGAAAGCGCTGCAGCCGCCGAGAGCCTGCGCGAGCAGGCCACGCGCCTGACCTCGGTGGTGAGCGGCTTCCGCCTGGCCTGAGGGCCCTGCTCCTCCCTGCCCCGGGCCTCACCCGGGGCCTGCAACGCCCGCCGCGTGAATCACGCCGCGGGCGTTGCCGCTGGTGGCGCAGGCCGCATTGGCCACTGCAGCCTCAGTTGCAGGCCGCGCTACTGCGCCGCCTGGCGCAAGGTCTCCATCACCGGGCGGCGCAGCACCTCGCGCAGGCCCCACCAGCCGGCCGCCCAGGCCAGCAGCGCACCGGCCACCAGGCCCGCCAGTGGCACCCACGGTGCCGGCGCCCAGCTGAACTCGAACACCCGCTGCGCCAGCAGCCCGCCCAGCACCACCGCCGCCACCGAGGCCAGCAAGCCGGCCAGCGCGCCCACACCCAGCAGCTCGGCGCGCTGCACGCGGCGCAGCAGCAGGCTGCCGGCGCCCACGGCGCGCATCACCGCGTATTCGCGCGCACGGTTCTCGCGCGTGGCCGTCACCGCGGCAAACAGCACCACCACGCCGGCAGCCAGCGTGAAGCCGAACAGCACCTCGACCGCGCGGATGACCTGGTCGAGCACCTGCTGCACCTGTGCGATCGAGGCGCTGAGGTCGACATTGGTGAGGTTGGGAAACTGCCGCACCAGCGCGCGGTCGAAGCCCGGCACCTTGGACGCGTCGGGTGCGCGGTAGGCACTGATGTAGGTGGCGGGCACGCCGTCCAGCCGCGCCTGCGGAAACATCACGAAGAAGTTGACCCGCATCGAGCCCCAGTCGACCTTGCGCAGGCTGGTGATGCGGCCTTCGTGCGTCTGCCCGGCGATGTCGAAGCTCAGGCTGTCGCCCAGCTTCAGGCCCAGGCTCTGGGCCAGGCCCTGCTCCACGCTGAGGCCGTTGCGCTCGTCGGGCGTCCAGCGGCCGCCGACGACCTGGTTGTGATCGGGCAGCGCCGCGGCATGGCTGAGGTTGAACTCGCGCTCGACCAGGCGCTGCGCCCGCTCGTCGGTGAACTGCGCGGGCTGCACCGCGCGGCCGTTGATGGCCACCAGCCGGCCGCGGATCATCGGATACCAGTCGAAGCGGCTCACACCGGCGGCCTGCAGCGCGGCGCGAAAGGCGTCGCCCTGCTCGGGCTGCAGGTTGATGACGAAGCGGTTGGGTGCGTCCACCGGCGTGGCCTTGCGCCAGGCGCCGATCAGGTCGGTGCGCAGCAGCACCAGCAGCACCAGCGCCAGCAGGCCCACCGACAGCGCCGAGACCTGCAGCACCACGAAACCCGGCCGCGCCGAGAGCTGGCGCGTGGCCAGCACCAGCCAGCGTGGTGCGCTGTCGGGCACCACGCGGCGCAGCAGCAGCACCGCGGCCCAGGCCAGCAGCGCAAACACCGCCACCGCCACGGCAAAGCCGCCCACGGCCATGGCCCCCATGCGCAGATCACTCGAGGCGGCCAGCAGCAGGCCGGCAAAGCCGGCGGTGCCGGCCAGCAGCACGCCCACCGAGGCCACACGCAGGCCGCCCACGTCGCGCCGGATCACGCGCAGCGGCGGCACCCGCGCCAGCTGCAGCACCGGCGGCAGGCCAAAGGCGGCCAGCAGCGTGAGCCCCACCCCCAGGCCAAACAGCGCCGGCAGCGGCCCGGCCGGCGGCAGCTGGGTGTCAAACAGGCCGGCCAGCAGGCGCACGAAGATGAAGTGCGCGGCAAAACCCAGCGCCACGCCGGCGCCGCTGGCCACCAGGCCCACCGCGCCGAACTCGAGCGCATAGGCGCCGGCAATGGCGCGCTGCGGTGCGCCCAGCACGCGCAGCATGGCGCAGTCATCCAGATGGCGCTGCGCGAAGTCGCGGGCGGCAATCGCCACCGCCACTGCCGCCAGCAGCGCGGCCAGCAGCGCCACCAGGTTCAGGAAGCGCTGCGCGCGGTCGAGTGTCTGGCGCATCGCCGGCTGGCCGGCGTCGATCGATTCCACCCGCACGCCGCGCAGCCCGGCCGTGGCCACCTGGGTTTCGGCCCAGCGCACGAACTCGCGCACACCGGGGTCGGCCACGCCGCGGTCGCTGCCCTCGCGAACCGGCGCGGCCACCGCCATGCGCCAGGTCACGCGGCTGGCCGGCTGCACCAGGCCGGTGGCGGCCAGATCGTCGGCATGCATCATCAGCCGCGGCGCAAAGCTCGAGAAGCCGCCACCGCGGTCGGGCTCGCGCGCCACCGTGCGCTCGATGCGCAGGCGCTGCTCGCCCAGCCACAGGGTCTCGCCGATGTCGAGCTGCAGCACATCAAGCAGGGCCGCATCCACCCACACCATGCCGCGCGCCGGGCCACGCTGCAGCACCTGCTCGGGGCCGTCGCTGCGCTCGCGCACGCGCAGGCTGCCGCGCAGCGGATAGCCGTCGCTCACCGCCTTCAGCGCCACCAGGCGGGCATCGCCGCCGCGTTCATCGGGGGCCCGCGCCATGCTGGGAAAACTGGCGTGGCTGGCCACGCGCAGGCCGAGTGCGCGTGCCCGGGCGGCAAACTCGGGCGGCAGCGGCTGGTCACTGGCCAGTACCGCATCGCCACCCAGCAGCTGCATCGCGTCGCGCGCCAGCGCGGCGTCCAGCCGACCGGCAAAAAAGCCCACCGCGCTGAGCGCGGCCACGGCCAGCATCACCGCCACCATCAGCAGGCGCAGCTCGCCGGCGCGGGCGTCACGCCAAGTCTGGCGCCAGGCCATCGCCCAGACCGACACCGGCAGGCGTTTCAGCGGAGGAACAGCCGGCAGCACGGGGGCAGCCGGGGCGGAGGATGCAGCGTCGGTCGACATGGGGCCGCACGGTACACGATGCGCGCGACGCCTGCGGCCTGCAGGGCCGGCGGCGCCTTGCGGCGCGATTGAACGCCGCATGCAGCGCCGCTCAACGCCGCGCCGGGCGACCGCTGCTGTAATGCCGCCATGCATCCCACTCCCCGCCCCGCCGCGGCCACTGCCGCACCGCTTGCGCCGATCTATCTGTCGCATGGCTCGCCGATGACGGCGCTGGAACCTGGCGCGGCCGGCCCGTTCTGGCAGACGCTGGGCCGGCAGATCGACGCCCAGGGCGGGCCGCCGCGCGCCATCCTCGCGATCTCGGCGCACACGCTGACCCGCGAGCCGGTGCTCATGGCGGCGGCCCGGCACAGCACGATCCACGACTTTTCAGGCTTTCCCGAGGCGCTGTACCGGCTGCGTTACGACGCCCCGGGCGCCCCGGCGCTGGCCCAGCGCGTGGCCGCGCTGCTGCAGGGTGCGGGCCTGCCGGCCCATGTGCTGCCCGAAGGCGGGCTCGACCACGGCATCTGGAGCCCGCTGCGCTTTGCCTGGCCCGAGGCCGACATCCCGGTGCTGCCGCTGGGCTTTCCGCCCGACTGGAGCCCGGCGCGGCTGTTTGCGCTGGGCCAGGCGCTGGCGCCGCTGGCCGCCGAAGGCGTGCTGATCTACGGCAGCGGCAGCCTCACCCACAACCTGCGCCTGGTGTTCGGTGCCCGCGCCGGCGGCATGCCGGCCCTCGACGCGCCCGAGATCGCCGAGAGCGCGGCCTTTCGCCACTGGTTTGCCGAGCGCAGCGCGGCCGGCACCGACAGCGACTGGGACGCCCTGCTCGACTACCGCCGCCAGGCGCCCCATGCGGCGCTGATGCACCCCACCGACGAGCACCTGCTGCCCTTCTACGTGGCCGCGGGCGCCGCCGGCCGTGTGCCGGCACGGCGCCTGCACGACAGCCTCACCTACGGCTGCCTGGGCATGGACGCCTACGCCTTCGGGCCGCAGGCGGAGCGGCTGGCCTGACGGCCGGCCGCCGGCCCGCTCAGCGTGCCGGCACGCTGCCGGTCACGCCCTGCACAAACCAGTCCATCTGCGCGATCTGCGCATCGGGCAGTGCGCCCTTGTCCAGGCGCACGCGGCCGGCGTTGTCGACCAGCGGGGCGGCAAAGGGCAGCAGGCGGCCGGCCACGATGTCGGCGCGCTTGCGTTCCAGCTCGCTGCGCACCGCAGCGGGCAGGGCCTCGCTCACCGCGGCCAGTTGCACGCCGCCGTCCTTGAGGCCGCCCCACACCGGCTGCGGCTTCCACTGGCCGGCAATCGCGGCCTTGGCCACCTGGGTGTAGTACGGCCCCCAGTGCTGCACCACCGAGGCCAGCTGGGACTTGGGCGCAAAGCGGCGCATGTCGCTCTGGTAGGCCAGCAGCAGCACGCCCTTGTCCTCGGCAGCCTGCGGCACGGCCGGCGAGCCCGAGTGGTTGGTCAGCACGTCGGCGCCCTGGGCCACCAGGCTCAGCGCCGCCTCGCGCTCACGCGTGGGGTCGAACCAGGCATTGAGCCACACCACCTTGACCTCGGCCTTGGGGTTGGCCGCGCGCATGCCCTGCGTGAAGGCATTGATGCCCTGCACCACCTCGGGCACCGGAAAGCCGGCCACGTAGCCCGCCACGCCGCTCTTGCTCTGCTTGCCGGCCAGCCAGCCGGCCAGCCAGCGGCCCTCGTACCAGCGCGCGTTGTAGGTGTTGAGGTTGGCCGCGGTCTTGTAGCCGCCGGCGTGCTCGAACTTCACGCCCGGAAACTCGGCCGCCACACGCAGCGCCGGCTCGAGGTAGCCGAAGCTGGTGGCAAAGATCAGGCCGCAGCCGTCGCGCGCCATGTCGCGCATCACGCGCTCACTGTCGGCGCCTTCGGGCACCGCCTCGACGAAGCGGCTCTTCACCGCCGCGCCCAGCGCCTGCTGCATGGCCTGGCGGCCCTGCTCGTGCTGGTAGGTCCAGCCCGCCTGGCCGACCGGGCTGACATAGACGAAACAGGCCTGCAGGGGCGCCGTGGGTGCCGCGGGTGCCGGCTGCGCGCCGGCGTGCAGGGGGTGGGCGACACAGAACGCCGCAGCCATGGCTGCGCGCCTGAGGTTTTTGTGCATGGTTGTCCTCGACATGACCCCGTGAAAATGACAACGCCGGCTTCGGGGGCACGAAGCCGGCGCGTTGGAGCGGCGATTGTCGCCGATCAATGCCGCGCCTGAAGTGGATCGCAATTGGTCATATACCGACGCCAAAGCCTGGGCCACCCGTGCACGGCCTCCTCGCCCCCAGGTTTTCACACCCTGGTCTGAACCGTCAAGGCGGCCCGAGCCAGCGCACCGGCGTTGACTGCCTTGTCTATTTGGTATTACATTGGTACTAGATGAACCCAAGCCCTCACCTCAGCGCGCCAGCCCCGCGCCACCTGATCGGCATCGATGGCGGCGGCAGCGGCACCCGCGCCCGCCTGGCCGATGCGCAAGGGCGCACGCTGGCGCTGGGCGAGGCCGGGCCCTCGGGCCTGGCGCAGGGCGTGCCGCAGGCCTGGCGGCATGTGCGCCAGGCCATTGACGCGGCCTTTGCCGCCGCCGGCCTGCCCGGCGTGGCGCCACAGCACTGCGCGCTGGGCCTGGGCCTGGCCGGCGTGCATGCGCCGGCCCTGGCCGCGGCCTTTCGCGCGGCCGATCCCGGCTTCCAGAGCACCCTGCTCGACACCGACGCCGGCGTGCTGCTGCTGGGCGCCCATGGTGGCCAGCCGGGCGTCATCGTGGCCGCCGGCACCGGCAGCGTCGGCGAGGCCCTGCGCCGCGATGGCCGGCGCCTGTCGGTCGGCGGCTGGGGCTTTCCGGTCGGTGACGAGGGCAGCGGCGCCTGGCTCGGGCTGCGTGCCATGCAGCTGTCGCAGCAGGCGATGGACGGCCGCGGCCCGGTGGGCGCGCTGGCACGCGCCGTGTGGGAGCGCGTGGGCGGCCAGCGCGACCAGCTGATCGACTGGTGCGCCGGCGCCGGCCAGCAGGCCTACGCCTCGCTGGCACCGCTGGTGTTCGAGCTGGCGCATGCCGATCCGGTGGCCTGGTCGCTGCTGGACGAAGCCGCCCAGGCCCTGGCCCGCCTGGTGGATGCGATGGACCCGCTGGGCGAGCTGCCCATCGTGGTGGGCGGCAGCGTGGGCCAGCGCCTGGCGCCGCGCCTGCCAGCGCGCCTGCACACCCGCAGCGTGCCGGCCCAGGCCGACGCCACCGAGGGCGCGCTGCACCTGCTGCGCAGCGCGCTGGGCCAGGCCACGGTGGAGGCGCCATGAGCCCGCGCAGCGCAAGCCCCGACCCCGCCGGCCACGGCAGCGGCCACGCGCCCGGCCACCACACCGGCCACCACACCGACCACCCCACCCACCCACACACCGCCCGCCACGCCCACGTGGCCGCCGGCGAGGTTCACGGCCACCTGCTCACCCCCGGCGGCTGGCTGCGCGGCCGCCTGCACTGGGGCGCCGATGGCCGCATCAGCGCCATCGACGGCGAGCCGGTCAGCGAGCCCGAGGTGCGCCACGGCCGCCTGCCGCTGGTGCTGCCCGGCTTTGTCGACCTGCACGTGCATGGCGGCGGCGGGCGCGACACCATGGAGGCCGGCGACGCCCTGCCCACCATCGCCCGCACCCACGCCCGCCACGGCACCACCGCGCTGCTGGCCACCACCATGACCGCCCCGCCCGACGAGCTGCAGGCGGCGATGGCGGCCATGGGCCCGGCCTGCCAGCAACGCCAGCCGGGCATGGCGCGGGTGCTGGGCGTGCACCTCGAAGGCCCGTACATCAACCCCGGCCGCCTGGGCGCCCAGCCCGACCATGCGCGCCCGGCCAGCACCGACGAGCTGCAGCGCCTGCATGCGCTGGCGCCGATCCGCCTGATCACGCTGGCGCCCGAGATCCCCGGCAACCTCGAATGGATCGCACGCCTGCGCGCCGCGGGTTTTGTGGTGCAGATCGGCCACAGCGCCGGCAGCTACGAGGACGGCGTGGCCGCGCTGCGCCAGGGCGCGGCCGGCTTCACCCACCTGTTCAACGCCATGAGCGGCCTGCACCACCGCGCGCCGGGCATGGTGGGCGCGGCGCTGGCGCATGCCACGCATGCCGAGATCATTCCCGACCTGCTGCATGTGCACCCGGGCGCCATCCGCGCCGCGCTGCGCGCCATTCCCTGCCTGTACTGCGTGAGCGATTCCACCGCTGCCACCGGCATGCCCGATGGCGAATACCAGCTCGGCAGCCACCGCGTGCGCAAGTGCCTGGGCGGCGTGCGCCTGGAAGACGGCACGCTGGCCGGCAGCACGCTCACGCTCGACCAGGCCCTGCGCAACCTGGTGTTCGAGCTGGGGCTGGAGATCGACGAGGCCTCGCGCCGCGTGTCCACCCACGCGGCCGACTTCATCGGCGCGGCTGACCGCGGGCGCCTGGCCCCCGGCGCCTGGGCCGACCTGGTGGTGCTCGATACCGCGCTGCAGCTGCAGCGTGTGCTTGTGGAAGGAGAAACGATTGAGTCCTGACGCCACGACCTGCGCCAACACCGTGCCGCCCTCGCGCATGCGCCTGGAGGCGCTGGAAGCCCCGGCCGCGGTGGCCCGCGCCCTGGCCGCCGCCGGCCCCACGCTGGCCGCGCTGGGCGCCAGCCTGCGCGCCGCGCCGCCGCAGTCCATCCTCACCGTGGCGCGTGGCAGCAGCGACCATGCCGCGCACCACATGGCCTACCTGGTGATGGCCCGCCTGGGCCGCCTGGTGACTTCGCTGCCGATGTCGCTGATCACCCTGTACCAGTCGCGCCTGCACTGCGAGGGCCTGCTGGCACTGGCCTTCTCGCAATCGGGCCAGAGCCCCGACCTGGTGGCGCCGATGCGCTATGTGCGCGCCCACGGCGGGCGCAGCGTGGCCCTGGTCAACGACGCCGCCTCGCCGCTGGCCCAGGCCGATGCCGCGCAATGGCTGCTGCCGCTGTCGGCCGGCCCCGAGACCAGCGTGGCCGCCACCAAGAGCTACCTGGCCCAGCTGGCCCTGGGCGCCGCGCTGGTGGCGCACTGGCAGGACGACGCCGCGCTGCTGGCCGCGCTCGCGCAGCTGCCCGCCGCACTGGCCGAGGCCGCGGCGCTCGACTGGCAGCCGATGGTCGAGGCCCTGGCCAGCGCGCGCCAGCTGTACGTCATCGGCCGCGGCACCGGCCTGGCCATCGCGATGGAGGCCGCGCTCAAGTTCAAGGAGGTGGCCGGCATCCACGCCGAGGCCTTCTCGGGCGCCGAGGTGCAGCACGGCCCGATGGCGCTGATCGACGAAGGCTGGCCGCTGCTGGTGATCGCCCCGCGCGGCCCGGCCCAGGCCGGCCTGATCGAGCTGGCGCAGCAGATGCGCCAGCGCGGCGCACGCGTGCTGCTGGCCGCGCCGGCCGGCGTGGCGGGTGCCGAGCTGCCGCTGGCCACCACCGGCCATGTCGACCTCGACGCGATCACCGCGGCGCAAAGCTTCTACCCGACCGTCGAGGCCCTGGCCCGCGCCCGCGGCCTCGACCCCGACCAGCCGCGCCACCTGGCCAAGGTCACGCGCACGCGCTGAACCCCGCGCCCACCGAACACCCAGTGCAGTACATGAGCGACACCGATTTCCACCCCGGCCGCCTGGTGATGGTCGACATCCCCGGCCGCCACCTCGACGCCGACACCGCAGCCTTCCTGCGCGAACACCGCATCCGCGCGGTGTGCCTGTTCCGCAAGAACCTGGGCGACGAGGCCGAGGTGCGCGAGCTGCTGGCCGACCTGCACCGCGTGCTGGGCCCGCAGGCGCTGATCGCGCTCGACCAGGAAGGCGGCTCGGTGCTGCGTGCCACCTTCGTGCCGCAGGCGCCCTCGGCCATGGCCCTGGGCGCCGCCGGCAGCGACGGCGCCGCCTGCGCCCAGGCCGAGGCCGTGGGCGCGGCGGTGGCGCGCGCGCTGCGGGCACTGGGCATCAACTGGAATTTCGCACCGGTGCTCGATGTCAACAGCAACCCGGCCAATCCGGTGATCGGCGAGCGCAGCTTCGGTGCCGAGCCCGACGCGGTGGCCCGCCTGGCCGGCGCCTGGATGCGCGGCAGCCTGCGCGAGGGCGTGGCCTGCTGCGTGAAACACTTTCCCGGCCATGGCGACACCCACGAAGACTCGCACCACGCCCTGCCCACGGTGAACAAGTCGCTGGCCGAGCTGCTGGCGCTGGAGCTTCGGCCCTTTGCCGCGCTGGCCGGCCAGGCACCGGCGGTGATGAGCGCGCACATCGTCTACCCGCAGCTCGACCCCGAACACCCCGCCACGCTGAGCCGCCCGCTGCTGCATGGCCTGCTGCGCGAGCGCCTGGGCTACCAGGGCGTGGTGATCACCGATGCGCTGATGATGCAGGCCGTGCACGCCCGCTGGGGCCATGCCCGCGCCGCGGTGCTGGCGCTGCAGGCCGGCGCCGACATGCCGCTGGCCCAGGGCAGCCGCGCCGAGCAGGCGGCCACGCTGCAGGCCATCGGCGAGGCCCTGGCCGATGGCCGGCTCGAGCGGGCCGCGCTGCAGCGCTCGGCCGCGCGCCTGGACGCGCTGGCCACCACCTACCCGGTGCGCCCCGGCCCCTACGACACGCCCACCCGCGCCGCCGACGACCGCCGCATGCACGCCGCCTGGGCCCGCGGCCTGAGCGCGCTGCGCGACCCGCAGCCGCCAGCGCCTGGCGCCCGCCTGCGCGTGCTCACCCAGGCCGATGTGGCCAGCGACGGCGTGGCCGAGGCCGGCCTGCCGGCCAGCGCGGTGCGCGGGCTGTTCGAGGGCTGGGCCGATGTCGAGTGGTGCACCGTGCCCGACCTGGCCCGCGCCACCCCGGCCGATCTGGGCCCGGCCGATGGCCGCGTGCGCGTGCTGGTGTCCAACCACCGGCAGCGTTATGCACCCGGCCATGGCCTGCGCCCCGATCTGCACCTGGCGCTGTGGAACCCGTTCCAGGCCGCCGACATCGACGCGCCAACGGTCGTCACCTGGGGCCATGCCGATGGCGCGCTGGCCGCCCTGGCGGCCTGGCTGCACGGCCGCGCCGATGCGCCGGGCGTGCCACCGGCACCGCTGCTGGCCGCACCGGCGCCAACGCAGGCGGTGGCCGCATGACGCCGCGCAGCCCCGCCACCTGGGTGCTGAGCCTGTACTTCATGCAGGGCCTGCCGTTTTTCATGGTCAACGTGGTGGCCGGGCTGATGCTCAAGAGCCTGGGCGTGGCCAATGACGAGATCGCGCGCTGGACCGGCCTGCTGGGCCTGGCCTGGGTGTTCAAGCCGCTGTGGAGCCCCTTGCTCGAGGCGGCCCCCAGCCAGAAGTGGCTGGTGGTGGCCGCCCAGGGTGCCGGCGCGCTCACGCTCGGCGCGGTGGCGCTGGCCTTGCAGTTGCCGGCCTACTTTGCCGCGGTGATCGCGCTGCTGGCGCTGGCCGCCATCGCCTCGGCCTCGCACGACATCGCCTGCGACGGCCTCTACATCGCCTCGCTCGACGCCCGCCAGCGCGCCCTGTGGGCCGGCTGGCTGGGCGCCTGCTTCAATGCCGCCAAGCTGGCGGCGATGGGCGGCCTGGTGATCCTGGCCGGCGCACTCGAGCCGCGCATCGGCGTGGCCGCGGCCTGGGCCACGGTGTTCGGCCTCACCGCGCTGGCCATGGCCTTGCTGGCCGGCTACCACGCCTGGGCGCTGCCCGACACGCGGCGCGCCACGGCGCCATCCGCAGACGCCACCGCCACCGCCACCGCCACCGCACCCGGCGCACCGCTGGCCGGCACCCTGGTCGACGTGCTGCGCAGCTTCTTCCAGCTGCCCGGCGTGGGCTGGGCTATCGCCTTCATCGTGCTGTTTCGCGCCGGAGAGGCGCAGGTGCAGACCATCGGCCCGCTGTTTCTGAAAGACGCCGTGGCCGCCGGCGGCCTGGGCCTGGCCACCAGCGAGGTGGGCTGGAGCTATGGCACGGCCGGCACGCTGGCCTTTCTGGCCGGCAGCATCGCCTCGGGCTACTTCACCGCCTGGCTGGGCCTGCGCCGCGCGCTGCTGACGCTGGTGGTGGCGATGAACCTGCCCAACCTGGCCTTCTGGCTGCTGGCCGTGGCCCAGCCCAAGAGCCTGTGGCTGATCTCGGCGGCGGTGAGCCTGGAGACCTTTGGCTACGGCTTCGGCTTTGTCGCCGTGATCCTGTTCATGATGCAGTTCGTGGCCGGCAGCCGCTACCAGACCGCGCACTACGCGCTGGCCACCGGCTTCATGGCGCTGGGTTATGTGCTGTTCAAGACGGTGAGCGGCGATGTCCAGCAGGCGCTGGGCTACCGCCACTTCTTCCTGTGGGTGCTGGTCTGCGCGCTGCCGGTGTTTGCCATGCTGCGCCGGCTGCCGATCCGCGACGAGCCACCGGCCGCCGCCCCGACCCCGGCCCCGGCCCCGGCCCCGGCCCCGGCCCCATGATCTTCTTCGACGACTTCGCGCAGCCCGACCTGGCCGGGCTGGCCGCCGATGGCTGGATCGTGCGCAGCCTGGCCGGCCACCCCGGCGTGCCCGGTGCGCGCTGGGGCGCCGCCGGCCTGGCGCTGGTGGACGACCCCCAGCGCCCCGGCAACCGCCTGCTGCAGCTGCGTGCGCAAACCGATGGCACGCCGGCCGGCACGCAGCAGGCCCAGCTGTGCAGCGCCCGCAAGATGCTGGTGGGCACCTATGCCGCGCGCATCCGCTTTCACGACGAGCCGCTGGCGGGCGCCGACGGCGACCCGGTGATCCAGACCTTCTACGCCGCCAGCCCGCTGGCCCACGACTACGACCCGCGCTTCTCCGAGGTCGACTGGGAGTACCTGGCCAACGGCGGCTGGGGCAGCCCGCACACCCGCTTGTACGGCCTGAGCTGGCAAACCGTGCGGATCGAACCCTGGGACGCGCACAACAGCGCCCATGAGCGGCCGGGCAGCCTGGCCGGCTGGCACCAGCTGCTGATGCAGGTCACACCGGCCGAGGTGCGGCTGTTTGTCGACGGCCAGCCCTTCGCCGTGCACGGCGGGCGCAGCGTGCCGGTGCAGCCGATGGCGCTGCAGTTCAACCTGTGGTTCTCGCCGGGTGGGCTGGGCGCACCCAGCAGCCAGCCGCGCCTGTGGCGCTACGAGGTCGACTGGGTGCTGCACGCCCGCGACCGCCTGCTGGACGCCGCTGCGGTGGAGGCCGAGGTCGCCCGCCTGCGCCAGGCCGGCCTGGCCCGGCAGGACACCCTGCCCGCCGCCCAGCCGCCACTGAGCAGCCCCTGCAATCTGTGACGCCGGGCGGGCCAGCCGGCCCGCTCACTCAGCCGGCATTGAGCTCGGCCACGAAGTCATAGGTGTCGCCGCGGTAGACCGATTGCGACAGCTCCACCGCGCGGCCATCGGCCAGGTAGCCCAGGCGCTCCACCAGCAGGCCGGCGTCGCGCGGCTTGGCTTCCAGCAGGCGCGCCTGCTCGTCGGTGAGCAGCAGCGCATGCAGGCGCTGCAGCGCGCGCACCGGGCGGTGGCCGGCCAGATCGAGCGCCTCGTACAGCGAATGGTCCACCGCCGCCAGCGAGGGCACGGTCCAGGCCGCCAGCGTGCAGCGCTCGATGGCCATCGGATGGCCGTCGGCCAGGCGCAGGCGGTCAAACCGAAACACCGTGGTGCCGGGGCTCAGCGCCAGCTTCAGCGCCTCTTCGGGCGACACGGTGCCCTCGCTCTTTTTCAGCCACACGCTGCTGGGCGAGCGCCCGCGCGAGCGCATGTCTTCTGAAAACGAGGTCAGCTTGGCAAAGTTCTTGTCGATGCGGGTGCAGACGAAGTTGCCGGCGCCCTGGCGCTTTTCCAGCAGGCCCTCGGCCGCCAGGCCATCGATGGCCTTGCGCACGGTGATGCGCGACACGCCCAGCTCCTCGGCCAGCACACGCTCGGGCGGCAGCGCGGTTTCGGGGCCCAGCACGCGCTGCTCGATGGCGCGGCGCAGCACCTGCTGCAACTGCAGGTACAGCGGCTGGCTCGACGCCGAATCCAGTGCGCCCAGCAGCGCGGCCACCGCCGCACTGTCTTGCGGAGCGGCATTCACGACGCGGGGCGAGGCCAGAAGTTCATGACCACTAGCATACCAAACCACCCAGCCATCGCCGGCGCCAGCCAGGCCCCGCCGGCCCCGGGATTCACCTGCCCCGCCGCTGGCGCACACAGGCCCAGCACCCCGCAAACCCAGGACACCCAGCCGACACACGCGGGAAAACTGGTAGCAACATTGGCGTGATTGGTAGTATATTGGTATCACACCAATGCAGACCGCGGACAGAACCAATCCGCCGCCGCGCGACTGCCCAGCCAGGTTGACGACCATCCCCACGCCAGGAGTGCTCCCGATGAAGCTGTCCCCCACCCCGCTCGCCACCCCCATCGCCACCGCCGCGCTGCTGGCCCTGCTGGGCACCGCGGCCCAGGCCCAGCCGGCCGCCACGCCCACCCAGGAAGTGGTGGTCACCGGCATCCGCGGGTCGCTGCAGCAGTCGATCAACCAGAAGCGCAATGCCGAGAGCCGCGTCGAGGTGATCACCGCCGAGGACATCGGCAAGATGCCCGACAAGAACGTGGCCGATTCGCTGCAGCGCGTGCCCGGTGTCACCATCAGCTCGGCCGGCGCCAACGAGGGCGGTTTCGACGAAAACGACCGCGTCAGCATGCGCGGCACCAGCCCCAGCCTGACGCTGACCACCATCAACGGCCACGGCATCTCGTCGGGCGACTGGTTCGTGCTCAACCAGACCGGCACCGTGGGCCGCAGCGTGAGCTTCTCGCTGCTGCCGTCCGAGCTGGTGGACAAGGTGATCGTGCGCAAGAGCGCCGAGGCCAGCCTGATCGAGGGCGGCGTGGTCGGCGCGGTGGACATCATCACGCGCAAGCCGCTGGCCTTTCGCAAGCAGCTCACGCTGGAGGCCGGGGCCGGCATGGTGTATGCCGACCTGCCGGGCAAGACCGACCCGCAGTTCAACGGCCTGATCAACTGGAAAAACGACGCCGGCACGCTGGGCGTGATGCTGCAGGCCTTCAGCGAGCACCGCCACCTGCGCCGCGACGGCCAGGAGCTGCTGGGCTACGAGCAGATCAAGGCCGGCAGCGCGGTGGCCACCGCCCGCCCCGACCTGGCCGGCGTGTGGTACCCCACGCTGATCGGCTCGGCGCTGTTCGAGCAAAAGCGTGAGCGCACCGGCGGCCTGATCGACATCCAGATCAGGCCGACCCACGACCTGACGCTCGATCTGAGCGGCTTCTCGTCGACGATGAAGGCCGCCAACTACAACCGCAACTACATGCTGTGGGCCACCCGCGTGCTGAACCAGGGCGCCGGCCAGGCCCCCGATGCCGGCTACGTGGTGCGCAACAACACCCTGGTGTCGGCCAGCTTCAGCCCGGTGGCCGGCACGACCTACGGTGTGTACGACCAGATCTCGCGCCCTGATGCCGAGGCCACCTCGAACTTCGTGAACCTGGATGCCAGCTGGAAGCCCAACGGCGCCCTCAGCCTGGCCGGCAAGCTGGGCACCAGCAGCGGCAGCGGCAGCACGCCCACGCAGGACGTGGCCGAATGGAACACCGGCGTCGGCAGTGGCGCCGCGTGGCGGCTGAACGGCGTGGACCGCGCGGCCGACTGGTCGCTGGGCACGGCCAACAACGCCAGCCCGGCCGGCCTGGGCCTGGGCTGGATCTTTGGCGACCAGAACATCCACGTGAAGGACAAGGAGAACTGGGCCCAGCTCGACGGCGAGTACGTGGTCGACAGCGGCCTGCTGGCCAAGCTGAAGTTCGGCGTGCGCGCGATGGACCACACGCGCAAGTCCGAAGGCGTGATCGGCCAGGGCCCGGGCTGCAAGACCAGCACCGGCCAGAACGTGGGCTTCGACTGGTTGCAGGCCTACTGGTGCCCGGCGGGCACCGCCTCGGCCGCCGACCCGGCCAACTTCCCGCAGGGCTTTGCCACCTACCCGGGCGACTTCGGCAACGGCCTGGGCGGCAACTTCCCCGGCGGCATCTGGTACTACACCCCCGAGCAGCTGGCGGCCTACAACGCCCGCCTGGCCAACCGCTCGACCGACGGCTCGCGCCTGAACTGGAACTCGACCTACGCGCTGAAGGAAAAGCGCAACGCCGCCTATGTGCAGGCCAATCTGGACGGCAAGGGCTGGTCGGGCAATGTCGGCCTGCGCCTGGTGCAGACGAGCGAACGCGTGACCAACAACATGGCCGTGAACGCCACCACGCCGGGTGCTGTCACCAGCTCGGCCTTCGGCCCGTTCAAGCCGGTGAGCACCGAGCACCGCTACACCGACGTGCTGCCCAGCGCCAACCTGCGCATCGAGCTGAGCAAGGAGCTGGTGGCCCGCCTGGCCGCGGCGCGCACCATGACCCTGCCCGATTACTCGGCGCTGGCCGCCTCGGTGGCGCTGTCGCCGCCGGCGGTGGCCGGCGGCGTGGGCTCGGGCTCGGGCGGCAACCCCGACCTGAAGCCGGTGCGCTCGACCAACCTCGACGCCACGCTCGAGTGGTACTTCGCGCCGCGCTCGCTGCTGACGGCCAGCGCCTTCTACATGGACCTGCGCAGCTACGTGGGCCTGGGCCAGGTGAAGAAGCAGTTCATGACCTACAGCGCCGCGGTGCCGCAGGGCGCGCTGGTGGACTACCTGCTCACCGTGCCGGTCAACAGCAGCGGCAAGGTCAAGGGCCTGGAGTTCGCCTACGAGCAGCCGCTGTGGAACAACTTCGGTGTCAACGCCAACTTCACCTACACCGATGCCAACGAAGCCGGCGGCGGCCCGCTGGTAGGCGCCTCGCGCCAAACCTACAACCTGGGCGGCTTCTACGAGGACGAGCGCTTCAACGTGCGCGTCTCGTACAACCACCGCTCCAGCTTCTACAGCGGGCTGGACCGCAGCACCGCCTTCTACCAGGCGGCCAGCGACAGCGTGTCGGCCTCGTTCGGGGTGAAGATCAACGAGCAGTTCAGCATCTCGCTGGATGCGCGCAACCTCAACAACCCGAAGCTCAAGTACTACGCGCTCAACGAAGACCAGCCGCGCTCGATCTACGTCAACGGCCGGCAGTTCTTCCTGACGGCGCGGGCCCGGTTCTGAGGCCGAGGGCCGGCATGCACACCACCGGCAGCGGGCTTGCCGTGACGCGGGCCGCCCGGCGCGCAAGGGCGTGGCCCATGACCATGGTGCTGGCCGCGCTGCCAGCCTTGACCGTGGCGTCCGGCCCGGCGCTGATGCCCTACAAGGACGTGTCGCTGGCCATCGATCCGGCCACGCCGCGCATCGCCACGGCGGTGCACGGCGGGCCGCCGGCCCTGCTGCCCGGCGGGCCCGGCCAGCCCAGCCAGCCCGACGGCCGGCTGCCCGGTGGCGCGCAGGCCCTGGTCTGGGCCTTTGCCACCGGCGAATGTGGGCAGGAGCGTTGGGGCCCGTTCGACACCGAGGCCTTCGCAGGCCTGAACGTGGCCGCCTTTGCCGCGGCCGGCGTGCCCTACATCGTGGCCACCGGCGGCGAGGCCGGTGGTTTCCATTGCGCCAGCAATGCCGGCATGGCGCGGTTTCTGGCGCGCTACGACTCCGCACTGCTGCGCGGCATCGATTTCGACATCGAGCGCGACCAGAGCGATGCGCAGATCGCCGACCTGATGGCCCGCGTGGCCTTCGGCCTGCGCCACCGCCCCGGCCTGCGCTGGAGCGTCACGCTGGCCACCCATGCCGCCACAGACGGTAGCCACCAGAGCCTCAACGCCACCGGCGAGCGCGTGCTGGCCGCCGCCCGCTCGGCCGGCGTGCTGGCGCATCTGGTGGTCAACCTGATGGTCATGAACTACGGCCCGGCGCAGCCGCGCCACTGCCCCTTGCGCGAGGCGGCTGCCGGCGCTGCAGCCGCCTGCGACATGGGCGCCGCGGGCCTGCAGGCCGCGCGCAATGTGCAGGCCCGCCACGGCATCGCGCTGTCGCGCATCGCGCTCACGCCGATGCTGGGCCGCAATGACGTGGCCGACAACCGCTTCTCGCTGGCCGATGCGCGCCGCCTGGCGGCCGATGTGCGAGCCTCCGGCCTGGAAGGCCTGCACTTCTGGTCGCTCGACCGCGACCGCGCCTGCGCCGGCGATGCCGACGCGCTGTCCCCGCTGTGCCACGGCCTGCCGGGCCTGGCGCCGCTGGGCTACAGCCGCGCAATGGCGCAGGCACTGGCGGAGGCCTTGGCCGGCACAGCGGCCCGCTGAGTGGCGCGCCCGCTGGCCGGGCGCGAAGCCACCCGGCCGGCGGCGGTCCCTGCAGCGCGGCTGCGCATGGCAGACTGCCGCCCAGCATGAGCCCCGCCCTGCCCCCGATCCGCCAGACCAGCCCCGCCGCCGAGCGCAACAAGGCGCCCATCCTGGCCGAGCTGCTGCGCCTGCTGCCGGCGCAGGGCGCGGCGCTCGAAGTCGCCGCCGGCACCGGCCAGCACGCGGCGCACTTTGCCGCCCACCTGCCCGGCTGGACCTGGCAGCCCACCGATCCCGACGCCGCCGCGCTGTCGTCCATCGCCGCCTGGCGTGCCCAGGCCCAGGCCCAGGCGCATCTGCCCGGCCTGCTGCCGCCGCAGCAGCTGGATGTGCTGGCCGAGCCCTGGCCGGTGACCGGCCTGCCCGGCCCGATCGACCTGCTGTACTGCGCCAACATGCTGCACATCGCGCCCTGGGCCTGCTGCGCGGCGCTGATGCGCGGCGCCGCGCAGCGGCTCGCCCCCGCCGGCCAGCTCATCACCTACGGCCCCTACCTCGTCGAGGGTGAGCCCACCGCGCCCGGCAACCTGGCCTTTGACGCCGACCTGCGCCAGCGCAACCCGGCCTGGGGCCTGCGCCAGCTCGGTGCGGTGGCCACCGCCGCCCGCGCCGCCGGCCTGCAGCTGCACGAGCAGGTGGCCATGCCGGCCAACAACCGCCTGCTGGTGTTTCGCCGCCACCCGCCCCACGGCGGCTGAGGCCCATGGCCATGCCCGACAGCCAGATCCTGCTCACCGTGCTGCCGGGCGGCCGGCAGGTGCCGGTGCTGCCCGGACACACGCTGCTGCAGGCCGCGCTGCGCGAGGGCCTGGCACTGCCGGCCTCGTGCCGCAACGGCAGCTGCCGCACCTGCATCAGCCGCCTGGTGCAAGGCCAGGTGCACCACCGCATCGACTGGCCCAGCCTGCTGGCCGACGAGATCGCCGAGGGCTGGATCCTGCCCTGCGTGGCCGAGCCGGCCCCCGGCTGCCGCGCGCTGGCCCTGCAGCCGGGCGACGGCCGCGGCACGGCCGTGTGAACCCGCGGCAAAGCACGGAACCCACCGCCGCGCGGACGGCTCCCAGCCACAGGCGGGCACCCTTGGCCACCGCCTTCCGGAGGATCCCCATGCACCATCCATCCTGCCTTGAGCCCCACCCCTGCCAGCGGCCAAAAGCCCCGCCGCAGCCCGCGCCAGCCGCGCGGCGGCGGCCACAGGCCGCCAGCGCGCTGGCAGCGCTGCTGCTGGCCATGGCCGCCGCCGCCGCGAGCGGCCCGGCCCGCGCCGCCACGGCCGATGTGCGCTTTGTCGAGCCCGAGCGCTACACCGATGCCGGCCGCGGCATCGACGCCGAACAAGTGCGCGAGGCGCTGGCCCGCCAGCTGCAGCAGCTGGCCGCCACCCGCCTGCCGGCCGACCAGGCGCTGCACATCGAGGTGCTCGACATCGACCTGGCCGGCGAGCTCAACCCCTGGCTGCGGGCCGCCAGCGACATCCGCGTGATGAAGGGCCGCGCCGACTGGCCGCGCCTGCACCTGCGCTACACGCTGGCACGCGGCGAGCAGGTGCTGCGCCAGGGCGAGGCCCGGCTGTCGGACATGAACTACCTGCAGCAGACCGGCCTGGGCGCGGGCCGGGGCAGCCTGGCCTACGAGCAGCGCATGCTCGAGCGCTGGATGCGCGAGCTGCAGGCCGCGCCGCGCTGAGCGGCTGAGCGGCTGAGCAGCTGGGCGGCTGCGCGCCAGCCGCCGCCCTCAGCGCCCGCGCGCCGGCTTGGCCTTGCCCCTGGCCAAGGTGGCCGCGTGCAGCGCGGCGTACAGGCCCAGATAGTCCTGGGTCAGGCGGTGGCGTGCATCCAGGTGCACCATCGGCAGCGCGCGTTCGTGCGATTCCTTGATCTTCACGCTGGCGCCCAGGTAGGGCTGCAGCACCGGCAGGCCCTCGTCGATCAGCTCCTGCACCAGGCGCTGCGGCAGGTTGGCGCGCGGCTGGAACTGGTTGACGACGATGCCGCTGACCCGCAGCTGCGGGTTGTGATCGGCCTGGATCTCCTGCACCGCATCCATCAGCCCGTACAGCGCCCGGCGCGAAAAATCGTCGCAGTCGAACGGGATCAGACAGCCCTCGGCGGCAATCAGCGCCGAGCGGGTGTAGAAGTTCAGCGCCGGCGGGGTGTCGATCCACACCCGGTCATAACGCGTGCCGAGTGCGGCCAGCGCATCGCGCAGCTTGTAGATCTTGTAGCGGCTCTCGAGCTTGCCGTGCAGTTCGTCCAGCCGCGGGCTGGCCGGCATCACGTCCAGGTTCTCGAAGGGCGAGGCGGTGACGAAGGCCTCGATGCCCTCGTCGCGCAGCGTGAACTTGAGCGTCTGGTCGAAGAACTCGGCCACGCCGGGCAGCGGCTCGTCGGCCAGCGCCCCCAGCAGATAGCGGGTGCTGTTGCCCTGCGCATCCAGGTCGACCAGCAGCGTGCGCAGGCCCTGCTGCGCGCCGATGGCCGCCAGGTTGCACGCGATGGTCGACTTGCCGACACCACCCTTCTGGTTGAACACGACCTGGCGCATGAACCCCATCACCTTTGCGGCCAGCCGGCCGCTGCTCGCTGCGGATGGGCCATTGTGCACCGCAACATCACACCCCGCGACCGCAATCGCCGGAACTGGCCGGTGATGACCTTTGTTCTTCGTCATACCGCCGTCATGGGCGGCCTGCACAATCACTCCTGTCGACGCGAAAACCGACCGCACCAATGGGCGGAGTACCGGAACCCGTACCCGGCGCCAGACACCCTGAAGGGCCATGCATGCATGGCCCTTTGCCTTTTCTGCGCACGCCGCGGGCCGGCACGGCACCACGGCAGGGCCGTGGCCGGATGCCTTATGCTGCCGGTACGCTGCATAGCGCGATCGGCGCGCCTTGAGCCTTCCCCAGAGGACACCCCCCTTGGCGACTCCGAACTACTCGTACGAAAAGCGGCAACGCGAACTGGCCAAGAAACGCAAGGCCGAGGAAAAGCGCAACAAGAAGTCGCGCCCCGACGATGGCAGCGCCCCGGCCGAAGAGCACAACAGCGCGCCCGACGGCAACAGCGCCGACGGCGCCCCGCCGGCCACCCCGCCGGCCGCCTGAGTTCCAGGCGCCCCGCCCGCCCTGACTGGGGACAACCCGCCCCTCTTCTAGAGGCAGGAGCCCAGCCCAGCGCTGCGCCAGCCCGCTGGCTGTCATGATTTCGCTGAACCGGTGCCCACGCACTGGACGACGACGGGCCTGCCCCAAGTGCCCGCGCGAGATCATGGAGACCCGGGCATGCGCTACGACTATGTGGTGATCGGCGGCGGCTCGGCCGGCTGTGTGCTGGCCGCGCGACTGAGCGAAGACCCCGCCGTGCAGGTGGCCCTGCTGGAAGCCGGCGCCGACGACACCAGCCCCCTGATCCACTGCCCCGCCGGGCTGGCGCTGATGGCCCGCAGCCCGGCGCTGAACTGGGGCTTCGAGACCGTGCCGCAGCCGGGCCTGAACGGCCGCCGCGGCTACCAGCCGCGCGGCAAGGTGCTGGGTGGCTCGAGCTCGATCAACGCCATGATCTACCTGCGCGGCCAGCCCGCCGACTACGACGGCTGGGCCGCCGCCGGCAATCCGGGCTGGGCCTTCGACGAGGTGCTGCCCTACTTCCGTCGCGCCGAGCACAACACCCGCTTCAACGGTGCACTGCATGGCCGTGGCGGCCCGCTGCAGGCGCAGGATCTGGGCCACCCCAACCCCGGCGCGGCGCGCTTCATCGAGGCCGGGCAGCAGGCCGGCCTGCCGCTCAACGAGGATTTCAACGGCCCCGCGCAGGACGGCGTGGGCTGGTACCAGGTCACCCACCGCGACGGCGAGCGCTGCAGCGCCGCCAAGGCCTATCTGACGCCGGCACGCCAGCGCCCCAACCTCACGGTGCTGACCGGCGCCCAGGCCACGCGGCTGCTGCTGGACGGGCGCCGCGTCACCGGTGTCGAGTTCCGCCGCCGCGACCACGGCCTGCAGCAGGTGCAGGCGCGGCGCGAGGTGCTGCTGGCCGCCGGCGCGCTGCAATCGCCGCAGCTGCTGCTGCTCAGCGGCATCGGCCCCGGCGCCCAGCTGCAGCGCCTGGGCATCCCGGTGGCGCTCGACCTGCCGGGCGTCGGCGCCAACCTGCACGACCACATCGACGTGGTCGAGGTGATGGACGCGCCGCACGCGCGCGAGCTGTTCGGCCTGTCGTGGCACGGCCTGTGGCAGGCGCTGGGCGATCTGCGCGAATGGCGCCGCCAGCGCACCGGCCGGCTGACCACCAACTTTGCCGAGGCCGGCGCCTTTTTCCGCACCGATCCCACCGAGCTGGTGCCCGATGTGCAGCTGCACTTCGTGATCGGCAAGCTGGTCAACCATGGCCGCACCACGGTGCTGGGCCACGGCTGGTCGACCCATGTGTGCCTGCTGCACCCCAAGAGCCGCGGCACGCTGACGCTGGCCAGCCCCGACCCGCTGGCCGCGCCAGCCATCGACCCGGGTTTTCTGAGCCACCCCGACGACCTGCCACGCCTGGTCAAGGGCTTTCAGCGCATGCGCCAGATCACCGCCCAGCCAGCGCTGGCGGCATTGGGCGGGCGGCCGCTGGCGGCCTCGAAGGCAGTGCACACCGAGGCCCAGATCGCCGACTTCATCCGCCGCTACGCCGACACCATCTACCACCCGGTGGGCACCTGCCGCATGGGCCCCGACGCGGCCGCCGGCGCGGTGGTGGATGCGCAGTTGCGCGTGCACGGCATCGCCGGACTGCGCGTGGTGGATGCCTCGGTGATGCCGCGCATCGTGGGCGGCAACACCAACGCGCCGACGATCATGATCGGCGAGAAGGCCGCCGACCTGGTGCGCGCCGCGGCCTGAACCGGCCCTGTGCAGACTGCACGCCCGTCGGGCCGGCCAAGGTCCAAGGCTGGCGCGTTCGGGAAAACTCTGAGAGAATCCGCACTTCGGCGCTGATTTCGGTCAGTGCCTTCGTTCATCCCCTCTGGCCCTCATCGAGCGCGGCCCCGGCGATCCAACAGCGATCGAGCACGGGGAGTCACCGTGTCCCGAGTCCTGGTCGGCGGCGATGCCTGCCGTTGCTTCAGGACTCACGGGTCAGCTGCACCACCACTGCGTGCAGCCCCGCGGCCATCCCCACAGCGACATCACCCCTGGGTGCCCCTCGCGTCATGCCCGACGCCGTGGCGCCATGGGCTTGCCTTGCCATGGCTCACCAGCGCCATCGGGGGAAGCCTTTGCTCCGAGAAAACGAACCATGACCTTCGATACCGAACTGAACACCGCGCTGCCGCTCGACGCCGACCTGGACACCGCCGACACCGCCTCCGCCACCACCGAGCCGCAAGGTGTGCCGGGCGCCGAATTCGCCGCGCTGGGCCTGGCCCCCGAGGTGGTGAGCGCCATCACCCGCGCCGGCTACAACGAACCCACCCCGGTGCAGGCCCGTGCCGTGCCGGTGGCCCTGACCGGCGTCGACCTGCTGGTCTCGTCGCAGACCGGCAGCGGCAAGACCGCCTCCTTCGTGTGGCCGGCGCTGCAGACCATCCTGAACGCCCGCCGCGACCCGGCCAAGAAGCGCGCCAAGGGCCAGCCCTGCGGCCCGCGCATTCTGGTGCTGGTGCCCACGCGTGAACTGGCGCTGCAGGTGGCGCGTGCCTGCACCACCTACGGCCTGGGCATGCAGGGTCTGCGTGTGGCCCACGTGGTAGGCGGCGTGCCCTACCAGGCCCAGCTGAAGGCGCTGCGCGCGCCGCTGGACGTGCTGATCGCCACCCCCGGCCGCCTGCTCGACCTGATGGGCTCGGGTGCCGCCATCCTGAACCAGGTGGACATGCTGGTGCTCGACGAGGCCGACCGCATGCTCGACATGGGCTTCATCGACGACATCACCGCCGTGGCCGAGGCCCTGCCGGCCACGCGCCAGACGCTGATGTTCTCGGCCACCTTTGCCGGCAGCGTGGGCCGCCTGGCGCAAAGCCTGACCCGCGACCCGCAACGCATCAGCATCGATTCGCACACCGACACCCATGCCCGCATCGAGCAGCGCATCCACTGGGCCGACAGCCTGAGCCACAAGCGTGCGCTGCTGGAGCAGCTGCTGGCCGACCCCGAGCTCGACCAGGCGGTGGTCTTCACCAGCACCCAGCAAGACGCCGACGTGCTGGCCGACGCGCTGGCCGACATCGGCCACGCCGTGGCCTCGCTGCATGGCGGCATGCCGCAAGGCCGCCGCAACCGCGTGCTGCAGGGCCTGCGCCAGCGCCAGCTGCGCGTGCTGGTGGCCACCGACGTGGCCGCCCGCGGCATCGACGTGCCCACCATCACCCACGTCATCAACTGGGGCCTGCCGATGAAGGCCGAGGACTACGTGCACCGCATCGGCCGCACCGGCCGTGCCGGCCGCTCGGGCCTGGCGATCACGCTGGCCGAGCGCCGCGATGTGCCGATGATCCGCCGCATCGAGCGTTTCACCACCCAGCCGATCGCCGTGTCGGTGGTGCCGGGCCTCGAGCCCAAGGCGCCGCCGCCCAGCGACAGCCCGCGTGACCGCCGCCCCGGCGGTGGTTTTGGTGGCTTCGGCGGTGGCCGTGGCGAGCGCCCGGCCTTCGGCCGCGGCCGTCCGGGCCCGGGTGGCCAGGGTGGCGGCAACGGCGGTGGCAACGGTGGCGGCTTCGGCTCGTTCAACAGCTTCGGCCGCGACCGTGGCCACGGCGGCCCGGCGCCGCAAGGTGATCGTGGCGGCTTCGGCGGCCAGGACCGTGGCGGCTTTGGTGGCCAGCAGCAAGAGCGGGGCGGCTTCGGCGGCCCGCAGCACGACCGTGGCGGTTTTGGCGGCCCGCGTGGCGGCCATGGCGATGGCCAGGGTGCCGGCGACGGCGGCTTCCGTGGCGGCCGCCCCGACACGCGGGGTGGCCAGGGTGGCTACCAGGCCGATGGCCGCGCCCCGTTCCGCGGCCACGGCCCGGCCGGCGGCCCGCGCCGCGGCGGCTCGCGCTGAGCCCCTGAGGCCGGGCGCCCTGCCCGGCCCCCCCAGGCGCGTCAGCGCATGGGCAGAGTGAAACCCCAGGCGCGCCAGCGCATGGGCAAAGTGGATCCCCAGGCGCCTCAGCGCATGGGATGTGACGCGGCCGAAGCCGCCGAGGCGGCCGCCCCCGCACCGGGAGCGCCGCAAGGTGATCGTGGCGGCTTCGGCCTTTTGGCGCGCCGCATCGATTTCGCGCAGCGTGCGCAGGTGCAGCTCCACGGTCGAGCGGCGAAATTCGCTGAGCACCAGCACGTCGGCGCGAATGCCCTGGGCCTTGAGCCGGTCGGAGAGCTTCATGCCCACGGCCGGATCACCGCCCATGGCCATCACCACCTCGTTGGCAAACAGGTCGGCGCCGCCCACCAGGCCGTCCACCTGCAGCGTGCGCTGGGTCTGCGCCTCCACCGCCGACAAGATGGTGCCGCCGCCCGGCACCGCCAGCGCCAGCACCTTGCCCACCAGGAAGGCATTGCCCAGATCGTCGGACGAACGCTGGCGCAGGATGGATTTCTCGCTGGCCAGGAAGTACGTGCCGAAGGCCGCCAGCCAGCGGTATTCGTCGCGCGTGCGCGCCTCGAGCATGGCGTTGCCAGGAATCTTGCTGCGCCGGCCCTCCTGGCGCAGGAAGTTGCCCGGTTCGTCGTCGAAGGCGCTGGCCATCACGGTGCCGGCGCAGCCGGTCTGGGTGCTCACCTTCACTGTCTGCCCGCCTTCCAGCGTGAGGCTCATGGTCTGGTCGTGGTTGGCTTCCTCGCGTGCCTGGTGCATCACCGACCAGAAGGCCTGGTCGTCCACCGACATCGTCGAGCCGCCACGCAGCAGTGCGGTGAGCTCGAACTTCTGCCCCGGCGCCGGCAGGGCGCGCTGGTTCACCGCCAGCACGCGGGCGCCCAGTTTCAGCTCGTCGGGCGCGGCCTCGTCGAGCCAGGCGACGCGCCAGTGCTCGTCCATGCCGGTGGCCTGCCTGAACAATTCCTGGTGCTTGCCCGACAGGCCCTTGCGCACTGTGCGCGTGCTCCACAGCACGAAGGGCTCGATCTCGGTGGTGTCGTCGCACAGCGGCTCGGCGCCCCAGGCCACATGGATGGCCGCCTCGCGAAACGCGATCTCGTGCTTGAGCCCTTCCTTGAAGCGCTGGCGGTCGAACTCGTCGCTGAACTCGCCCGCCTGCAGCGGGCCGATGGCCAGGGCGGCGCTCAGCGCCAGCAAGGCGGGAGCGGCAGCGCGGCGGCAGTTGGGCAGGTGGATGCGCACGTGTCACGGCACCACTGCGTTGGCGGCGCCCCCCGGTTGGATGAAGCGTCCCCAGTATGCATGGCCCGTGCCGGGCAGCGGGTGGCGGCAACAGGCTATGCTCGCGGCCCTTTCGCCTTGACCCATGGCCGGCATCCACATCACCGACATCGAGAGCGCCATCAACTGGTGGCGCGAGCGCTCGCCCTCGCCCGACGGCCTCAGCCTGAGCCCGCCGGTGCGCGCGCTGGCCGAGGTGTACGCGCTGATGGTGTATTACCGCGAGTCGCTGGCCGACGAGCGCAGCATGCCTGCCGCCGCGCGCAATGCCTGGCTCGACTGGTACCACAGCACGCCCGATGCGCCCTGCATCGCCATTTGCTCCACCGCGCAGGGCGATGCCATCTGCAAGGGCTGTGGCCGCAGCGAGGACGAGGTGCAGCACTGGCCGCAGCTCAGCCCGACTGAAAAGCGCCTGGTGTGGCGGCGCATCACCACCGAAGGCACGGCCTGGCGCTTCAACCGCTATGCCGAGCGGGCACGGGTGGCCGGTGGCGCGCCGTCCGGCGCGGCGCCAGCGCCCGGCGATCAATGAGCGGCGCGGCCAGGGCGGGCGCACCGGCGGCCACCGGCTGGGGCGGCAGCGTGCGCCGCATCGTGCCGCTGGCCTGGCCGCTGTTCATCGGCCAGCTGGCGGTGCTGGGTTTTGCCACCGTCGACACCATGCTGGTGGCCCGCCATTCGGCCACCGACCTGGCCGCTCTGGCGGTGGGCAGCGCGGCCTACATCACGGTGTTCATCGGCCTGATGGGCGCGGTGCTGGCCATCGGCCCCATCGTCGGCCAGCTGTTCGGCGCGCAGCGCCTGCACGAGGCCGGCCACCAGGTGTGGCAGGCCGGCTGGCTGGCGCTGGCGATGTCGCTGCTGGGCAGCGCGCTGCTGGCCTTTCCCGAGCCCTTTCTGGCGCTGGCGCAGGCCTCGCCGGCGGTGGCCGACAAGGTGCGCGGCTACCTGCTGGCGCTGGCCGCCGCGCTGCCGGCGGCGCTGCTGTTCACGGTGTACCGCGGCTTCAACAACGCGGTGTCGCGGCCCAAGGCGGTGATGGCCCTGCAGCTGGGCGGGCTGGCGCTGAAGGTGCCGCTGTCGTGGCTGCTGGTGGCCGGCTCGCCGGGCCTGGGCCTGCCGGCGCTGGGCGTGGTGGGCTGCGGCATCGCCACCGCGCTGGTGATGTGGGCGCAGCTGATCGTGGCCCTGTGGGTGATGCGCCGCGACAGCTTCTACCAGCGCTTTGACCTGGCCCAGGCCGGCCACCGCGCGCCGCATGGGCCCTCGCTGCGGGCTCTGCTGAAGCTGGGCATTCCGATGGGCCTGACCATCCTGGTCGAGGTGACCGGCTTCTCGTTCATGGCCATCTTCATCTCGCGCCTGGGTGAAACCGCGGTGGCCGGCCACCAGATCGCGGCCAACCTGGTGTCGATCCTGTTCATGATGCCGCTGGGCCTGTCCAACGCCACCAGCACCCTGGTGGCCCAGCGCATCGGCGCCGGCGACCTGCGCGACGCCCGCCGCCTGGGCTGGCACGGCCTGCAGCTGACCCTGGGCGTGGCCCTGGTGATGGGCCTGGCGGTGTTTGCCACGCGTGAAGGCGTGGTGCGGCTGTACACCGGCAACGCCGCAGTGGTGGCCGCGGCCCTGCCGCTGCTGGCCTGGGTGGCGCTGTTCCACGCCGCCGATGCGGTGCAGACCCTGGTGGCCTTTGTGCTGCGCGCCTGGCGCATTGCCACCGTGCCGATGGTGATCTACGTGGTGGCGCTGTGGGGCGTGGGCCTGGGCGGCGGCTACTGGCTGGCCTTTGCCAGCCAGACCAGCACGCCGGCCGCCTGGCACGGTGCGCGCGGCTTCTGGATCGCCTCGACCACCGGCCTCACGCTGTCGGCGCTGGCGCTGACCGTCTTGCTGGTGTGGGTGATGTCGCGCCAGACCTCGGCGCGCACCGGCACAGCCTGAGCCAGCCAACGGCGCGGCCGGCGGCGCGCAGGCTCAATGCCGCGGCAGGCTCAAGACGAAGCGGCTGCCGCCACCCTCGCGCGCCTCGCAGCGCACGCTGCCGCCGTGGCGCTGGGCGATCTGGCGCACCAGACTCAGGCCCAGGCCCACGCCACCGGCCTGCTCGGCATGGCCGGGCAGGCGGAAGAACGGTTCGAAGATGCGCTCGCGGTACTCGGGCGGCACGCCGGGCCCGCGGTCGCTGACGCTCAACGCCAGGCCACCACCCGGCAGCGGCGCCAGCCGCACCGCCACATCCTGGCCGCCGTAGCGGTGGGCGTTCTCGACCAGGTTGCGCAGCGCGCGGCGCAGCAGGCGGTCGCTGCCGGGCAGCACGCAAAAAGCGGTGTCGCCGGCCTGCGCCTCGGCCGCCTCGGCGGTCTCGTCGCCCACCGCCACCTCGGCGCCAACGCGTGCCGCCTCTTCCACCGCGATGCCCAGCAGGTCGACCTGCTCGTCGCGCTCGAGCGCGCCCGAGGCGTCCAGCCGGCTGGCCAGCAGCACCTCCTCGACCAGCGCATCGAGCTCGCGGATGTTGGTGTCGATCTCTTTCGACAGGCTGGCGCGCTGCGCCGCGGGCGAGGTGTCCGACAGGCCGCCCAGCATGGCCACCGCCATCTTCAGCCGCGCCAGCGGCGAGCGCAGCTCGTGGCTGGCATTGGCCAGCAGACTCTTGTGCGAGTTGACCAGGGTCTCGATGCGCGCGGCGGTCTGGTTGAAGCTGCTGGCCACCGCGGCCACCTCGTCGCGGCCCGAGGCATCGACGCGCAGGCCCAGGTTGCCGCCGCCGAAGGCCTCGACGCCCTGCTTGAGCGCCTCGAGCCGGCGCGTGAGCCGGCGCACCACCGGGTAGGCGCCGGCGGCCACGGCCACGAACAGCACCGCCACCAGGGCCAGCGGCCCCACGGCACGCGGCAGGCCGAAGAACAGGCGGTCGTTGTTGCGCGACGGGCCACTGCCATCGGTGGCGCGAAACTCGGGCGGCGGGCCTTCCGGGCCACCGGGGCCGCCCGGCCCGCCGGGGCCATTGGGCGCGCCGGCACGGCCTGACCAGATCAGCATCGCCTCGGGCGGCGGCCCGCCCAGGGGCCGGCGCAGGCTGCGCCGGGTGAGCAGCAGCGTGCGGCCGTCGTCCAGCCGCACCGAGGCCACCGACATCGGCCCGCCCTCCTCGGCCCGGCGCGCAAAACTTTCGGAGGCGGCGATGCGCCGGCCGCCGGCGTCGTCCAGCGCCATCGGCACCCGCAGGCGCTGCGACCACTCGCGCAGCGCCTCGGCCTGCTGCTCGGCCGGCGCGTCGGCGCCGGGCAGCGAGCGCTGCACCAGCTCGGCCCAGGCGGCCAGGCGGTCATTGGCCACCTGCTCGAAGCGGCTGCGCTCGTCCTCGATGTGGCGCTGCCACATCCAGCCCGACACCAGCGCAAACAGCGCCAGCGCGGCCACCACGGTGAGCCAGATGCGCAGGTAGAGCGATTTCATCGCTGCGGTTCAGCCACCGGCACCGGCCGCACCGGGCCAACCCAAGGGGCCGAGCGCCCCCGCGGGCGGCACGAGCGCTGCGACGCAAAGGCGTGCATCAGGCCTCATGGTCCTGCTTCTTGGCGAAGACATAGCCCACGCCGCGCACGGTGAGCACGCGCTTGGGGTTCTTGGCGTCTTCCTCGATGCAGGCACGGATGCGCGAGACATGCACGTCGATGCTGCGGTCGAAGGCGTCGATCGGGTGGCCCTTGAGCGAATCCATGATCTGGTCGCGGCTGAGCACGCGGCCGGCACTCTTGGCCAGCACCACCAGCAGATCGAACTGGTGGCTGGTGAGATCGCAGGCCTGGCCGCCCAGGCGGGCCTCGCGCGCGCCCAGGTCGATCTCGAGCTTGCCGAACTGCAGCACCTCGTCGGTCACCGGCTCGGGCTGGGCGCGGCGCAGCAAGGCCTTCACACGGGCCAGCAGCTCCCGCGCCTCGAAGGGCTTGGGCAGGTAGTCGTCGGCGCCCAGCTCGAGGCCCAGCACGCGGTCAAGCGGTTCGCCGCGCGCGGTGAGCATCAGCAGCGGCAGGCGCCGCGTGCGGGCATCGCCGCGCAGCTCGCGGGTGAGGTCGAGGCCGTCGCCGTCGGGCAGCATCAGGTCGAGCACCAGGGCGTCGTAGGCAGTCTGGCGCAGCCGGTCGCGGCCCGAGGCCAGCGAGCCGGCGGTGTCGACCTCATAGCCATTCGCGCGCAGGTAGTCGCCCACCATGGTGGACAGGCGCGCATCGTCGTCGATCATCAGCAGCCGGGCGGTGGTCATGGACAGAACACTGTAGAGGTTTGAAATGGAAAAAGCGCCCCGGCGCACCTTGGCGCCGGAGCGAAGCCCTGGGTCAAGCGGTCGCCAGGACGGCGGTTCGGGTCGGTGCGAATCCGTGCGGTCTGGTCAGGGGCCTGCGGCTCAGCTGTGCGGCGGGCGGCCGCCCTCGCGCTCGGGCGGCGGGCGCTGCAGGCGCTCGCGCTGCTGCGCACGGCGCTCGGCCAGCTTCTGGCGCTGCTCGGGCGTGAACACCGCGCCGCTGTCGAGTGCGGCCTGCAGCATGCGCTTGCTGGCCAGATCGTGCTGGGCGTTGAGCTTCTGGCGCAGCGCTTCGGCGGCGGCGGCGTCGACCTGCGGCGCGGCCAGCAGCTGCTGCATCTGCTGGTGCAGCTCGCGTGCGCTGTCGTGCTGCCGGCGCAGGTCGTCCTGCGCGGCGCGCCGGATCTCGCGCAGCTTGCCCTTTTGCTCGGCGCTGGCGCCCACCGCATCGAGCTCGCGCTCGGACAGCATGCCCGGGACGGAAACCGGCGCGCCCATGCCGGGGCCCATGCGGTGCATGCTGGCGTGGCGCGGACCGGGCTGGCCAGCGCCTTCGGGCGGCTGGGCCATCACCACGCTGGCCACGCCGGCCAACAGGGCCAGCAAGGCCACCGGGGCCACCAGCCGGTGCGGGGCCAAGGCCCCGCGGCTCATGTGAAACATCATCGTCTTCACCTCAATCACTGTGCAGTGTCGAGATCGTGACCGCGGCCGGTATCGCCCGCACGCCGGCTTTGTAAAGTTGGGTGAAAAGCGCGCGCCTGCACGGCCTCAGGGCGTTGCCGGCTCCACCCGCAGCAGACGCCGGCGCAGCGCAAAGTCGGGGTTGGCGCTGCGCAGCTCCAGGCGCAGCAGCATGCCGCTGGCGCGGTCAACGGCCATCACGCCATCCAGCCGCGCGGCGTTGGCGGTCTCTGCCAACGCCGGCGGCGGCGGGGGTGCCTCGCCGAACAGCTCAATCACCGCCACGTCGAAACGGCGCCCGCCAATCGTCTGCGGCCCGGTGGCCACCACCTGGCCCCGCACGCGGGCGGTGGCCACCAGTTCGCCGGCCGCCGCCAGATCGCCCGACAGCACCTGGCCCAGGGCCAGATCGCGGCGCAACAGACGGCGCCACGCGATCAGCGGCGCGGCGCCCTCGCCCAGGGTGTTGCCCAGCAGGTCTTGCTGCCACAGTTCGCCGGTGGCGCGCCCGTCGAGCTCGACACGGAACTCGATGCGGTCGCGCCGCAGGCCGGCCACCTGCAGGCCCAGCAGGTGGGCGCTGGCATGCAGGCCCGCGCGCTCCTCGTAGATCAGACGCTCGCCCAGCGCCACCGGCAGGGCCTGCACCCGGTGCGCGGCCATGCCGGCCGGTGCCGTGCCGCACGCCTGGGTTTGTGCGGCAGCGCGCAGCGCCTCGAAGCGGCCCTTCAGCTCGGCCAGCTGCTGCGCCTCCTCGCCATCGGGGCGCATGGCCAGCAGCGCCGGCCAGAACACCATCACCCCCAGGCCCAGCGCGATCATGTTGTTGCCGGCCCGCGAATCCACCGCATAGGCCACATCGGCGGCACGCTGCTGCACGGCGTCGAGCTCGTCGAACAGGCGCTCGCAAGGCCAGCCGGCATAGGCCGCGGCATCACCCGGCCTGGGCTGCACGGCCGAAGAATGCGTGGCGCAGCCAGTCTGCAGCAGGCACAGCAGTGCGGCAGCGGTGGTGGCAGCAACGCCCTGGCGAAACCTCGGACAACGGAACATGGCCCCGCCATTGTGCCGCGTGCCGCAGGCCGCCCCACGCCCCCGCCGCGCCCGGCCCGCCCACTGCGCCGGCGCAGCGCGCCAGCAGGCCCGGGGCGCCGCACAGGCAACAAAAAAGCCCAAGTGAATCAATCACTTGGGCTTTTGCTTTGGCGGAGAGGGAGACTGTCAACACCCGCGCCAGTACTCGCTCTCCGGCCGGTCGGGTATCCCTTCGCCAGTCTGTCCGCCAGGTGCGCCGCCCAGCCCGGGACAGCTCTATCCGCGCCTGGGCTTTGCGCTCTTTCGGCGGCTCAAGACCTGCAGCAGCGCAGCCATGTCCGGTTCAGCGGCTGGCGCGGCCGGCTGGGGCGTTGGCTGCATCCGCCCGGCGCCCAGCACGCGCTCCAGCTCGCTGCGCATCAGCAGCGGGCGGCCGTTGGGCTTGCGCTCGACATGCAGGCCCAGGCGCTTTAGGTAGCGGATCCGAGCAGCCGGCGCCACCAGCGGTGCGCACAGTTCGTTCAGTTCATCGTCGGTCAGCCAGGGCAGCGCAACGGCGGTGGACATTCAAGAATCGAAGCGTGGCGAATGCCCGGCATCATCAGGGCAGCGCCACCGCCTCGCAAGGATCGCCATGCCACCCGCGCCGAAGTTCATGACGCTGGCCGAGTGGGGTGCAATGCGCTTCACGACACCTCCGTCGGCCTACGTGCTACGGCAGCTGTGTCGGCGCGGGCTGTTCGATCCGCCGGTCGAGAAGATTGGGCGCACCTGGTACATCCGCGAAGACGCCGTGTTGCTCACGGCTGATGCCAGGGGGCACGACTTGGAGGTCAGCGGCGACCCTGGCGCACCGCCGCGCCGCCTGACGCTGGTGGAGAAGCTGAAGTTGGGCGGGGCGATCTGATGGCCGAGCGCCTGGCCAGCCATGCTCGCTTGCGACAAGAAAACGCCCCGAGGCCATGTCGACCGCGGGGCGGGGAACCGGGGGGACTGAGGAGTCTCCGGATGGGCTCAGGGAGGACAAGCCCAAGGCCTTGCGGCCCGGCGGCATGGTACCGCACCCTGCCCTCCGCCGGTCCCCGGCACCCGCCGGCTGTTGCAGCCCTCCGCGCTGGCTGCGGCGCGGTTTCTTCGTGGGCTGGCCCCAGCCTCATCGGGTGGGCCTCGCGTGCGCGCGCGATGGCCTGCAAGAATTCCGGGTGCGCCTTCTTCCACCCCGCCAGCGCGGGCGCCTGGCGCCGCTCATCAGTCCAAGCTGCCCTGAGCTGCAGTCTCAAGAAGGCTGTCGACGGCCGCCAGGTGCTCAGCCGTCGCCGGCCCTGCGAACCTGAACAGCTCCTGATGGTCGTTCCAAGCGGCATATTGGGTGATCGGCGGCGCCGGCGGCTCGGGCTGCTGCGTGATCAGCATCCGCGCCCGCGCATCGGCCAGCGCATCGACCTGCACCTGCAGCACACCAGGATCCGAACTGCCTTGAGTCTCCAGCAGGCGTTCAAGGTGCGGGGTGCTCATGAACGGCAGCACCTTGTGCCACGCGGATTCGGGCTCCTGGTGGACCGGCACGCGCCGGCGCCGTAGCTCGGCCCTGGCCAGCGCGCGCCGCACATCAGCCGGCAAGGTCGCGAAGATCGTCATCGGACAAGTCCTTCAGGTCGATGGTCAACGCCTGCAGGCGCGGGTGGCAGTAGGGCGCCGCGGCCTTGGCCGCTTCCATCCGCTTGGCGGCCGACATGCGGGGGTTGCGCATCACGTGCAGCAGGTACTCGACCGGCGTCAGGCCAGCCGCTGCCGCCGCCGCAGCCGTCTCGCGGGTCTTGTGGTTCTTGCTGCCCGGTGGTCGGCCGGCGCCGGGGCGGGTGCCGCCTCGTGGCATGGTTTCGATTTCCTCTGATTGTTCGGGCCTGCCGGCGGCTCGAGCGGCCCGCCGGCCGCCCTCAGCCGCCCAGGAACTCGTTCAGCGAGTAGCCGGCCAAACTGCCCGCCTCGGCCCCCGCCTGGTTGGTGGCCGTCGTGCTCGTGGCGGAGATCGCCGCAACGGCCGCCGCCAGGTCCGCGGCGAACTGCTTCAGCCGGTCGGCCCCCAGTTGAACCAGCGCGGCGGTACTGGCGCCTCGCACGGCCGTCTGAACGGCGGTGGCCAGGCGCAGCAGCTCGCCGTCGGCGTCTCCATCGATGGACGCGTTGTTGCGGTAGCCCTGGAAGGTCCGGGTGCGGTGCAACTCGCTCACGCGCTCCTGGCCCAGTTGCGCGAGGTCGGAGGCGGTGACACCTGCGCCGCCGACGCCCGCCGCCAACAGCTCGTCGATCATGCGTCTGGTGTCGGCGTTGACCGCGGGCGCGGTGGCGCGTGCGTGGTTCGCGCTGAAGTTCGACACGCCGACGGCGAACTCGACCGGGCCGGCCTGCCCGCGCGCTGCGCTGTTCCCGACGGCCTCCGACTTGAAGCGCCGAACGAACTCAGCCAGTTCGGCGGGGGACAGCTGCCGGTTCGAGTTGCCGCAGGCGCTGGCGATTGCCAGCTGCACGGTGGCATTGACCTGCACGCCGCCGGCCTCCAGGGCGTCGACGATCTGGGCGGCGGTGGTGGTGCGTGCCATGGTGCTCACTTGGTATAGAAGTTGGCGATCGACACGTCGGCCAAGACGCCGTCGAGCATCGTGACGGGTAGTGCACCAGCAGCGTCGAAGTGTGCGACCACGATTTGGCCCGCCGTCGCCGCGCGCAACCGACCAGCGGTGCCGACGGTCAGCTCTTGCCCGCGGGTGTACGTGCCGGCCGCCATCGCCCATTGGAAGATGAAGCCCGGCTCCAGAATGTAGGCCACACCACCGTCACCAGAGGCATAGGCCACCTTCAGTGGGTCAGTGTCGTCATAGAAGCTCGAAGCCAGAGGAACGTAGTAGTCCCGAATACCCAGAAGCGCCAGGCGGCCGCCGGTGGCGCTGGTGGCCTGGGAGAGGTTGGCGCCGATAAAGACGCCAGTGCACGGGAGCAGAGCACCGGAGACGGCGCGGTCGGTCACGGTGTGGGGCTGACGGTCAACAGGGCCGCGGAAAACGGTGTTGGGCATGGTGTAGACAGGTGGTGGTGGTGTGCCTGGAATGGTAGGAAGGAAGCCCCTGCACAACGTCGCCGCTACGCGTCCCAGTCGTCGCCGCTGAACCTGATGAACTGGCGCAGCTTCACCGACTTCGACTTGGCGAAGCGGGTGGGCTTGGGCGGGCGCTGCTTGGCACGCCGCTGGCGCTCGCGCTCGGCCCACTCGGCGGTTTCCTCAGGCCGCAGGCGCACCACCTTGACGCTGCCGAACTGGCGCTCGACCTTGATTGGCGGCGGCGGCGTGCTGGCCTGCGGCCTGCGCCTGGCCCGGCGCCTGTCGGCCTGGCTGGGCTCGCTGCTGTTCGCTGCCTCGGTCTTCGCTAGTTCGCCGAGTGCGAACACTGAGCTCGGGCCCTTGGTGCGGGGCGGCGCGGTGCCGGCGGCCGGCACGATGACATGGCGAACCGGCCACAGGCAAACATCATCGTCCGCGTCTGGCGCGTCGTTGGCGGCCTCGTGGCGCTGCAGCTCCTCGGGAGCGCTCGCCCGGGCCCAGCGCGGGGGGCGTGCTGTCGGCATGGTGGTTCAGCCCTTGGGGCCTTGTGGCCGCAAGGCCGCGAGCATCGCCTTGTGGATCGCCGGCGCTGCGCGCTCCGCGGCCTCGGTCAGAAAGCCGGGCTGCCCATCGTTGGGCCCCCAGTAGAAGCCCGCATCACGGCCGTTGCGCTTGGGTCTGGGCTTGTTCAGCCCGACCCACTTGCCCGCGGCCTCATGCACGGCCAGCGCGTACTCGGCCGTGAAGCCGATGCGGCCGACAAGGGCGGTTCCACGCATGCTGACTTCCGCGTACTGCGAGTTGATCAGCGTCGACGTCGCGATGGGCACCAGCGCGGCCACCTCGCCGCTGATCGCGCTGAGGCAGCTTCGCAGCGCGGCGACCTTCTGCCGCTCGATCTTGCCGATGAACTCGGGGAGCTTGTTCACGATGCGCACGCGGCGCCGGCGCGGGCCTGACATCAGAAACCGGCCTTGGCCAGCGCCTGCTGCGCGTGAGGGCGCAGGTCCGGCACAACGAAGGCGCGGCGGTGCGCGCGGTAGTGGGCGACCGCGAAGCCGGCCAGCGCTGCGGCGTAGGCCTCCTGCGCGGCCAGATAGCGCGCCTCGGCACCGCGGGCTTCGGCGGCCAGGATCCGCTGCAGCGCCATCTCGACCTCGCGCTCGGCCTGGCCCAGCACTTGGCGCGCCTGCGCCGCCTCCCCCTCGGCGGAGGCTTGCGACAGTTCCATGGTCGCAATGCGGTCGCTGCTCGAGGTGTCGACCTGAGCCGGTGGCGTGCCGGCCTTCACCAGTGCCAACAGGCGCGCGGCGGCCGACTGGGTGGCCTTGGTGTGCGCGTCGCGCTCGGCACGGATCATGTCCTTGATGGTGGCCACCGTCTGCTCGGCAGCCGCGAGGGCGCTGGCAGCGACTTCGCGGTGGCGCACGGCGTCGGCGTGCTGCTGGCGCGCGACGTCAGCGAGTTCCTCGTGCCGCAGCAGTTCGTCAAGGTGGGCACGCTCAGACCGCAGCGCCTCGAGTGTGTTGGACACGCGGCGCGCGTTGAGCTCGGCAAAGCGCACCACCTCCGCGAGGGTGTTGAAGCGCACCTCAGCGCCGGTGTTGGTCGGCAGCGTCAGCCGTGTCGAGGTGATGGTGTCAGCCACGGGGCACCTCCCGAGCGATCTTGAGGCGCAGGGCATCCAGGATGGTGTCCAGTTCGTAGGCTGTCGGCGCCAGCAACTCAGCCAGTTCCGCCGCGCAGGTGTCCCCGTCTGTGGGCTCGCACGTCCACGCATAAAGCTGCCTGTAAAGCAGGTCGGCGCGGGACTGTGCAGCGGCCAGCAACGCCCTGGGCGACGCGGCCGGATTCAGCATCAGCGCGGGGTCTTCGGACATTTCAGCTGCCGACGTGCCCCCCGTGCGACGGCTGGCCTCGTGCCCCGACATCAGTGGAATGCCGGTGGCGGGCTTGGCGTCGACCTTGGCCCCGCTGTCGGGCTGCGCCTTGAGCGTCTGGGCGATGCTCACGCGCCACGGGTGGCCGTCGTCGTGGCCGGTGTTGTCCAGCCATCCGTCGAGCAGCTGAAGCAGCTGCACGGGCGTGAGCGGGGTGTCCGCCGACGGGTTGATGGGGCGGTCGCCCTCGGGCGGTACAGTTCGGGTAGCAGTCATTGCGATCGTCCTTGGATCGTGGTGGGTGTCAGGCCGGCCGAGAAGGTCAGAGCTCTCGGTCGGCCGCCTTTGCCTCAGGACCGCTGAGGCGCCGGATTCGGGTTGGCGGAGGTGCTCTCCGCCCAGGGCCCTTGTTCCATGCGGGTTGTGGGGCGGGTGGTGGTCGTGTCCACCGTTCAGCCCGCCATGCCGCAGACCCACTGCAGCGTCGGTGCCGGCGTCCGGCCGGCGCGGTGCCAGGTCAGGCCGGCGCCTCGAAACGATCCGGCGCCAGCGGCTTGATGCGCTTCAGCTCGGCCCGCGCTACCTTCTCGGCCTGCCACAGGTCATAGGCGGCCTGCATGCGCAACCACACCTCGGCGCGGCCACCGTGGTCGGCGCCCATCCAGCGCTCCAGGCGCAGGGCCATCTCGGGCGACACCGCGGCGCGGCCGTTCAGCGTGCGCGACAGGGTGACACGGCTCACGCCGAGTTCAGCCGCGGCATCGGTGACGCTCAGGCCCAGGGCCGGCAGCACGTCATCGCGCAGCGTCTCGCCGGGGTGCGGCGGGTTGTGCATTCGGGTCATCGTCGGTTGCTCAGTGGTAGTCGCGGTAATCCACCAGGTGGGCGTTGCCGTCCTCGAACCGGAACACCAGGCGCCAGTTCCCGTTGACCCAGACCGACCAGTGGCCGGCCAGATCGCCGCTGAGCTGGTGCAGACGCCAGCCGGGGACGCTCATGTCCTGCGGGCGTTCGGCCTGCTCAAGCTGGGCCAGCTGGCGGCGCAGCTTTGCCGCGTGCGCCGGCTGAATCCCTGCCTTCGAACCGGTGTTGAAGAACGCTTCCAGCCCCTTGTGGATGAAGCTTAGGATCATGGCTTGTCAATGTATCGTGTTGCGTTACGTGAGTCAACATCAAGCGGCCTTGAGCGGCACCACCTCGGCCGCAGGCCGGGCCAGGTATTCGGCCCAGGCCATCAGCAGCGCGCGGCGCTCGGTCGCGAAGTCGGCCCGGTTGTAGGCGGCGCGCACCCGGTTCGATTCCTCGTGCGCCAGGCACGCCTCGATCACGTCGGGCCTGGCCGCGCCGGTCTCGTTCGCCCAGGTGCTGAAGGTGGCCCGGCAAAGGCCGTGCACCGTGGTCTGATCGCGCACGCCCAGGCGCTCCAGTGCCTTGAGCATGGCCATGTTGGACAGCGGCTTCCCGTTGAGCATCGGCGACGGGAAGACCCAGTCCTTGTGCAGCCCTCGCACGGCGGCCAGCACCTCCAGTGCCCGCGGCGACAGGTAGACCGTGTGCGGCTCCTTGGCCTTCATCCGCTCGGCCGGCACCACCCATGCACCCGCCTGCAGGTCGATCTCGGCCCAGGTCGCGCCCAGGGCTTCGCCGGTGCGTGCTGCGGTCAGCACCGCGAACTCCAGACAGCGCGCGGCGATGCCTTCAACGGCCCGCACCCGGGCCAGCAGCGCGGGGGCCTCGCGGTAGGCCAGCGCGGCGAACTGGCCGGCCTGCTTGCGGGGCAGTGCCTCGCGCATCTTGCGGCGGATGGCCGCGGCCGGGTTGCTGGTGCACCGGCGGTGGAAGATGGCGTCCTCGAAGACAGCGTCCAGCCGCTGGCGCATGCGCTGCAGCGTCTCGGGCATGGTGTCGCCCGTGTGGCGCCTCGCACGCTCGTGCGGCTTCACCTGGCCGAGGGCCTCCAGCAACTCGGGCGCCTCGATGTCGGCGATGGGCTTGTGCCACACGCTGGCCGGCATGTGGTTTTCCAGGCTCGCGATCCACTGCGCGGCGTGCTTGGCCGTCTTGGTGGGCTCGATGGTGCGCTCGTGGTAATCGCGAGCGCACCGGGCTAGCGTCCAGCGCTCCCGGGCCTTCTGTGCCCTGGTGGTGGCCTCAGCCTCGCGCAGGGCCTCGCGGCGCTGTTCCTTGGCGTCGAGTGGGTCTGTGCCGTCGCGCAGCAGCTGGCGGGCATCGTGGGCCTTGTCGCGCGCGCTGGTCAGGGTGTCGCCGGCTTGGGCTGTGCTGCCGCGGTGGGCGACACCGAGGCCCATCTCGCGCCGCCGGCCGCTGGGCGCGGTGTAGCGGAAAACCCACGCCGCAGACGGCCCTCGAACCCTGAGCAGCAGCCCGCCGCCGTCCGAGTAATCGCCATCGCTGGCCGCCTGTACCTGCCGCGTAGTAAGCAGGTGTAGCCGCGCGGTGGTCCGTTTGCGTGAAGTCGCCATTTGCTGTTCCCCTTGCCGTCCGCCAGTCTGTCCGCCAGAAAGTGGCGGGAGCGCTGTGCACGTTGCTGCAACGCTTGTGCACGTTATGCAGTGTCTGAGGGGAGAAAACAGCCGTCAAATCAACGACTTAAAGCAAAAGCCCCCGCACGTTATCTGCACTGTCGTGCACGTTGCGGGGGCAGTATCCTGGCGGAGAGGGAGGGATTCGAACCCTCGGTACGGGGATACCGTACGCCTGATTTCGAGTCAGGTACATTCGACCACTCTGCCACCTCTCCTGAAATCGGTGCACCCGGCGGTCGCGTCGAGTGAAGCCGCAGATTCTAGCGCAGGTTTTGGCCTTTGCGGCCCATCTGCCGCCAAGCCGCTGCAGGCGGGCGGCGCGGGCTCAGGCGCGCACCCGCTCAGCAGCCCGCCCCGCACCCAGCCGGCGCCAGCCCGGCCTCAGGCCTGCAGCCGCGTCAGCCCGCCCAGATAGGGCTGCAGTGCGGCCGGCACGGCGATGCTGCCGTCGGCCTGCTGGTGGTTCTCGAGCACCGCCACCAGCGCGCGGCCCACGGCCAGGCCCGAGCCGTTGAGGGTGTGCACCAGCTCGGTCTTGCCCTGGGCGTTCTTGAACCTGGCCTGCATGCGCCGCGCCTGGAAGGCGCCCATGCTGCTGCACGAGCTGATCTCGCGGTAGGTGCCCTGCGCCGGCAGCCAGACCTCGAGGTCGAAGGTCTTGACCGCACCAAAGCCCATGTCGCCGCTGCACAGCAGCATCACCCGGTAGGGCAGCTCCAGCGCCTGCAGGATGGCCTCGGCATGGCCCACCATCTCGTCCAGCGCGGCAAAGCTGGTCTCGGGTGCCACGATCTGCACCATCTCGACCTTGTCGAACTGGTGCTGACGGATCATGCCGCGCGTGTCGCGCCCGGCCGAGCCGGCTTCCGAGCGGAAACACGGCGTGTGGCCGGTGAGCTTGATCGGCAGCTGCTCGGGCGCCAGGATGGTGTCGGCCACGGTGTTGGTGAGCGTGACCTCCGAGGTGGGGATCAGGTACCACTTGTGGCCCGCCGCATCGCCGTCGCCGCTGGTGACGTGGAACAGATCCTGCTCGAACTTGGGCAGCTGGCCGGTGCCGCGCATCGCCGCGGCATTGACCATGTAGGGCGTGTAGCACTCGGTGTAGCCGTGCCGTCCGGTGTGCGTGTCCAGCATGAACTGGGCAAGCGCCCGGTGCAGGCGGGCCACCGGGCCGCGCATCATCGAAAAGCGTGCACCGGCCAGCTTGACGCCGGCCTCGAAGTCAAGCCCCAGCGGCGCGCCGAGGTCGACATGGTCCTTCACGTCGAAGGCATAGGTCTGGGGCGTGCCCCAGCGGCGCACCTCGACATTGCCCTGCTCGTCGGCGCCCACCGGCACGCTCTCGTCGGGCAGGTTGGGCACCGACAGCAGCAGGCCCTGCAGCTCGGCCTGCAGGGCTTCGAGCCGGGTGGCGCCGCTGGCCATCTCGTCGGCCGCGGCGGCCACCTGGGCCATCAGTTCGGCGGCCTGTGCGGCGGTGTCCTCGCCCTTGGCGGCGCGGCCCTTGAGCTGGCCGATCTGCTTGCTCAGCGCGTTGCGCTGGGCCTGCAGCTCCTCGGTGCGGGTCTGCAATGTCTTGCGCTCGGCCTCGAGCGCGCTGAAGCGCCCGATGTCGAGAAAGGTCTGCGGCGTCTTGCGGGTCTCGAGCCGGGCCACGGTGCCGGCCAGGTCGCGGCGCAGCTGGTTGATGTCGAGCATGGGAGGTCCTTGGGTTCGCGGTGTGTCGGGGGCAGGCCGGGCCGGCGGCTCTGGGCGCCGGCGGGCGGGCGGGCGGTGGCCGCTGCGCTGCGGCGGCCACGGCGGGTCAGGGTCGCGGCGCGGATCGCTCGGCCGCCACCTGCTGCATCGACTTGTCGCCCAGGCCCATCGGCAGCGGGAAGTGGATCGTCTCCTCGACGCCATGCATGCGGCGCACGCTCACCGCGCCCAGCGCCCTGAGCCGTGCGATCACCTGCTGCACCAGGATGTCGGGGGCCGAGGCGCCGGCGGTCAGGCCGACCCGCGGCTTGCCGTCAAACCAGCCCGGCTGGAGATCGTCGGCCGCATCGACCATGTAGGCATCGGTGCCCAGGCGCTCGGCCAGTTCGCGCAGGCGGTTGCTGTTGCTGCTGGTGGGGCTGCCCACCACCACCACCACGTCGACCTGCGGTGCCAGCACCTTGACGGCGTCCTGCCGGTTCTGCGTGGCGTAGCAGATGTCTTGCTGCTTGGGCTCGCGCACATGCGGAAACTGCGCCTTCACCTCGGCCAGGATGCCGGCGGCGTCGTCCACGCTGAGCGTGGTCTGCGTGACCACCGCCAGCTTGTCGCCGCGCGGGCGCACGTGGCGCACATCGGCCACCTCTTCCACCAGGTAGATGCCCTGGCTGAGCTGGCCCATCGTGCCCTCGACCTCGGGGTGGCCCTTGTGGCCGATCATGATGAACTCGAAGCCCTCGCGCGCCAGCTTGGCCACCTCGACATGCACCTTGGTCACCAGCGGGCAGGTGGCGTCGAAGATCTGGAAGCCGCGCGCGGCGGCCTCGTCGCGCACCGCGCGGCTCACGCCGTGGGCGCTGAACACCAGCGTGGCGCCGGGCGGCACCTCAGCCAGGTCTTCGATGAAGATCGCGCCCTTGGCCTTGAGGTCGTTCACCACATAGGTGTTGTGCACGATCTCGTGGCGCACGTAGATCGGCGCGCCAAACTTGGTGAGCGCACGCTCGACGATCTCGATCGCACGGTCGACGCCGGCGCAAAAGCCGCGCGGCTCGGCCAGCAGCACCTCGTGCACCAGGGTGGTGGTGTCGCTCATCTCACAGCACCCCGATGACCTGGACTTCAAAGCTCACCGGCTGGCCGGCCAGCGGGTGATTGAAGTCGAACAGCAGCCAGCCACCGTCGGCCGCATCGGCACCGCCCAGCTCGCGCACCACGCCGGCGTACTGGCCGCCGCCATCGGGCGTGGGGAACTGCACCACGTCGCCCACCGCGTAGTCGGCATCGGGATCGCCCAGCTCGCGCAGCAGCGCGCGCTTGACCCGCTGCAGCAGCTCAGGGTTGCGCTCGCCAAAGGCCTCGCCGGCGGCCAGCGTGAAGGTTTCACGGGCGCCTTCGGCCAGGCCGAGCAGGCGCTGCTCCATGGCCGGCGCCAGTTGCCCGGCGCCCAGCGACAAGGTGGCCGGCTTGCCATCGAAGGTGCTGACGACATCGGCCCCGTCGGGGCCGGCCAGCCGGTAATGCAGGGTCAGAAACGACCCCTGCTGAATGAGGTTCACGCCCATAAGGGGGATGGCTGAGGGGTTGGTGGGGGAATGCGACGCGATGACACCTGCGTCTAGACTGGCGCCGATTTTACGAGGCCGCCACCCCACCCAGGGCCACAACAGCGCCGCTGTCGGCCCGATCCGGGCTGAAACCCAACACACCATGTCGATCAAGGACCTGCCCGCCGCCGCCCGCCCGCGCGAAAAGCTGCTGCAGCACGGCGCCGCCAGTCTGGCCGATGCCGAGTTGCTGGCGCTGCTGCTGCGCACCGGCGTGCGCGGCCAGGGTGTGCTGCAGATGGCCGAGAGCGTGCTGGCGCGCTTTGACGGCTTTGCCGGCCTGCTGCAGGCCGGGCCCGGCGCCCTGTGCGGCGTGCGCGGCCTGGGGCCGGCCAAGCGCGCCGAGCTGTCGGCGGTGATCGAGATGGCGCGCCGCGCCCTCGGCCAGCGCCTGGCCGAGCAGCCGGTGTTCGAATCACCGCAGGCGGTGAAGGACTACCTGCAGCTGCAGCTGGGCCACCTGGCGCACGAGGTGTTCGCGGTGCTGTTTCTCGACACCCAGCACCGGCTGATCCGGCTGGAGGAGCTGTTTCGCGGCAGCCTCAGCCAGACCAGCGTGTACCCGCGCGAGGTGGTCAAGCGCGCGCTGGCGCTCAACGCCGGCGCGGTGATCCTGGCGCACAACCACCCCTCGGGCGTGGCCGAGCCCTCGCGCGCCGACGAGTTTCTGACCCAGACCCTCAAGAGCGCGCTGGCCCTGGTGGACGTGCGCGTGCTCGACCACCTGGTGGTGGGCCGCGGCGCGGTGGCCAGTTTTGCCGAGCGGGGTCTGCTGTGATCGGCGCCGGCAGCCCGCGCAAACTGCGTTAGGGTGGCGGCATGAAGATCCGCTCGCTCGCCGAACTGGGCGCGCTGCGCGAGGCCGTGCGCAGCGCCGAACGCGCCGCGGCCGAGCAGCGCCAGCGCGAGGCCGCCCAGCGCCGCCAGCGCGAGCGCCAGGTGCAGGCCGAGCACCAGCTGTTTGCCCGCGCCGTGGGCCTGGTGCACCCGCTGCGCGACCGCGGCCTGGCCGAGCTGGACCTGCCGCGCCCGCCACCGCTGCCACGCCAGCGCGAGCTGGACGAGCAGGCCGCGCTGGCCGCCACGATGAGCGACGAGGTCACGCTCGAATCGCTGCTGCTCACCGACGACGGGCTGAGCTTTCGCCGCGCCGGCATCGGGCCGGATGTGGTCAACAAGCTGCGCCGCGGCCACTGGGCGCTGCAGGGCCAGCTGGATCTGCACGGCCACAACCGCGACCAGGCGCGCGAGCTGCTGGCCAGCTTCATCCGCGACAGCCACCGCCGCGGCATGCGCTGCGTGCGCGTGGTGCATGGCAAGGGCAATGGCTCGCCGGGGCGCCAGCCGGTGCTCAAGGGCAAGGTGCAGAAGTGGCTGGCGCAGTGCGCCGAGGTCATCGCCTTTGCCCAGGCCACCGGCCCGCAGGGCGGCGCCGGCGCGCTGGTGGTGCTGCTGGCGGGCAGCTGAGCGCGCGGGCCCGGCCGCCGCTCCAACACCACCACCCGCCTCACCAACCTGGGCCAAGGCGGGCTGGTGGTGGTGGTGGCGGTGGTGGTGTTGGCGGTGGTGGTGTTGTTGGTGGTGAACGTGAACAGCGCGTCAGCCCGCCAACGCCTCCAGCCGGTAGCCCAGGCCGCGCACGGTGTGGATCAGCGGCGGCACACCGTCCTCGTCGATCTTGCTGCGCAGGCGGCGGATGTACACATCCACCACGTTGGTCAGCGGATCTTCGCTGGCGCCCCACACATTGGCCAGGATGCGCTCGCGGCTGAACAGGCGGCCCGGCGCGCTCATCATCAGCTCCAGCAGCGCCAGCTCCTTGGCGGTGAGCGGCAGCGGCCGGCCGCCGCGGCTGGCCTGCATGCGCTCGCGGTCGAACACCAGGTCGGCCACCTCCAGGCGGTTGGGCGCCTGGCGCGCCAGCTCGCGGCCACGCCGCGCCAGTGACTCCAGCCGGGCCAGCAGCTCCTCAAAATCGAAGGGCTTGGCCAGGTAGTCGTCGGCGCCCAGGCGCAGCCCGGCCACGCGGTCTTCCACCGCGCCCAAGGCCGACAGCATCAGGATCGGCAGCGCCACGCCCTCGGCACGCAGGGTCTGGCAGATCTCGAGCCCGCCCATGCCGGGCAGCATCAGGTCGAGCACCAGCACCGTGGGCTGGCCATCGGTGGCGGCGGCGCGCGCGGCCTGGCGCGCCATGGCCAGGCCCTCGGGGCCGGTGGCGGCCTGCTCCACGCGGTGGCCCTCGGCGCGCAGGCCGCGGCCCAGAAAGTCGGCGATGCGGGCATCGTCCTCGATGACCAGAATGTTCATGCCTCGGTGTCCTCCAGCGCCTGCGCCGGCAGCAGCGGCAGCGTGAGCACCGCGCGGGTGCCGCCGCTGGTGCTGAGCAGCTGCAGCTGGCCGCCATGGGCATGGGCCAGCGCGCGGGCGATCGACAGCCCCAGGCCGCTGCCGTCGGGGCTGTGGCGGCGCGCGTCGCTGCCGCGAAAGTGGCGGTCAAACACCAGCGGCAGCTCGTGCGCCGGGATGCCGATGCCCTGGTCGCTGACCGTCAGCTGCACCCGCGGCAGGCCGCCGGCGCCACCGGCGGAGGTCTGCATCGACAGGTTGACCCGGCCGCCGGCATGCGAGTAGCGCGTGGCGTTGTCGATCAGGGTGCCCAGCAGCTGGCGCAGGCGCTGCGGGTCGCCGGCCACCACCAGGCTGCCGGTGCGCGCGGGCGCGGCGGCCAGCAGCACGCCGCGGCGCGCCGCCTGGGCGCCGGCCTGGGCCAGGGCCTCGGCGGCCAGCTCTTCCAGATCGACCGGCACATGCACCAGTGACAGCGCGTCCATGTCGCTGCGCGCCATGGCCAGCAGGTCGTCGATCACGCTGCCCAGCTGGCGCGCGGTGACGACGATGCGCGCCAGCGCCTCGCGGTATTCGCCAGCCGGCTTGTCCACGCCGCGCAGCGTGATCTCGGCCTCGCCGCGGATGGCGGTGGTGGGCGTGCGCAGCTCGTGGCTGATGTCGGCAAACAGGCGCCGGCGCTGGCCGTCGGCCTGACGCAGCGAGGCCAGGGCCTCGGCCAGCTCGCGGGTGCGCGCAGCCACCAGGTCTTCCAGGTGCTGGCGCTGGGCCGATTCGCGCTCGCGGTGCTGCTCCAGCTCGGCCGCCAGCGCATTGACGCTGCCGGCCACCTCGGCAAATTCGTCGCGCCCCACCAGCGGGATGCGGTGGCCCAGTTGGCCGGCCTGCAGGGCCCGCGCGCCCTCGCTCAGCAGTTGCAGCGGGTTGCGCAGCGCGCGGCCGAAGTACAGCGCCGCGGCCATGGCGCTGGTGGCCAGCAGCGCCGCCGCGGTGAGCCACAGCCAGCGCACCCAGGCCAACGTGGCATCGGCGGCGGCGCGCTCGCGCTGCACGGCGGCGCTTTCGCGCGCGATGTTCTCGCCGATCAGCTTGCGCATGTCGCGGCCCTCGACCTCGTCGAACACCCGCGACAGCGCCACCCAGGCCTGCGCGGCATCGGCGCCGGGGGCCAGCGGCCGTGCCTCGTCCACCGCACGGCCCAGCGCGGCCACGCCTTCGCTCAGCAGGGCCAGGCTGTCGCGGCGGCGGGCATGCTCGTCGCCGGTCGGGTCATCGCCGTCCAGCTCGATGGCCTGGGCGCTCAGCACCTTCAGGCGCTCGAGCGTGCCCTGCATCGCGCCCTGCAGCTCGGCGCGCACGCCGCCATCGGCCGTGGCGCCCTGCTGCATCTGCGCCACCCAGGTGCGCAGGCGCTGCTTTTGCGCCGACAGCTGGATGAAGCCGGTGGCGATGTCGCTGGCCACCCGCCCGCGCAGCACCTGGCGCTCGGTGACGGCCAACGAGGCCGCCGCCAGCAGCGCGGCCAGCACCACCACCGAGGCAAAAAGGGTCAAGACGAGGGTCAGGCGGCGGCGCAGCATGGCTTGATTTTCGCGGTGCCGGCGGCAGCGGCCGGCGCATTCATCTGGCGTTCATGCAACGGACAGGCTGCACTCATGCCGCGCTCAGCGCGGCTTCAAGCGGCGGGGCTTCAATGCCCGCTGCGGCACCGGCCCGCCGGCCGATCCGGCCGGCGCACCGGCCCGGCCGCCGCCAGTACCGCGGTCAGATCCGCTGTCAGATCCACCGTCCCGTTCATTCCGGAGCAGTATTGCCATGAAGCACCTCATCACCGCCGCCACCGCCGCACTGGCCCTCGGCACCCCGTTCATCGCGTCGGCGCAGGCCGTGGTCGTCAACCAGGCGGTCACCGAAGCCGAGGTTCTGGCTGCCCAGCAGGCCTGGTGCAAGGCGCTGGTCGACATCAGCGCCACCCACAACAGCAGCGGCCAGCCGGCCGCCAAGGCGCTGGCCGAGAAGGTGATCGATGCGGCCTACGGCTACCAGATGGGCGCGGTGCTGTTCAAGCCCACGCTGACGGTCAACCCGCAGACCTTCCGCACCACGCGCGCCGGCGCGCTGGCCTACTTTGTGGGCGGCGACGCGGCCTTCCCGAAGGACACCGGCTTTGCGCTGAAGGGCTGGACCAAGTGCGACGTGGCCAACAGCGCGATCTTCATCGCCGGCGACAGCGCCACCACCATGGGCAAGGTGCACTTCACCGGCAAGGACGGCAAGCTGACCTCGGTGGACAAGACCTGGAAGTTCGTCAAGGACGACGCCGGCAAGCTGCGCATCGTGGTCCACCACTCGTCGCTGGAATACGCCGGCAGCTGATCGGCCGCCAGGTCACCCCGGGCGGCCGCCGGTGCGTGGCCGCCCAGGGCGGGGCTCAGCCGCCCTTGTTGCGCATCCAGTCGGCGGTGCCGAAAAAGCTCTCGGCCAGGCGCTGTGCAAGGGCCGGCTCGAGGGCGCGCTCGTCCATCGCCTGGATCATGCAGGCCATCCACTGGTCGCGCTCGGCGATGCCGATGGCAAAGGGCAGATGCCGCGCGCGCAGCCGCGGGTGGCCGAAACGCTCGATGTAGAGGTTGGGCCCGCCCAGCCAGCCACACAGAAACCAGTGCAGCTTGTCGCGCGAGCCGTCCAGGCTGGCCGGATGCAGCACGCGGATGCCGGCGTAGGCCGGCTCCAGGTCCATCAGGTCGTAGAAGCGGTCGACCAGGGCGCGCACGCCGGGTTCACCGCCCAGGCGCTCAAAGGGCGTGGGGCCGGGCGGCGGGGCGTCGGGGTCGTTGTCGGAGGTGGCAGCGGCATTCATGGGGCTGCGAGCTTATGTCAGTTGACGCCGCGGCACGCGCTGCTGGCGCCAGCCGGGCGCGCGCCGCTCAGGGCGTGAGCAGGCGACCAGCCACCGTGCCCAGGGCCACCGCTGCGGCGCTGCCCGGCTGGGCCTCCATCAGCAGCTCGCGGCGCTGCACCGATTCGCGCACCGCGATGTCGAGCGGCACCTCACCCAGGCAGACCAGGCGCACCGGCGTCTCGCGCGGCGGGTTGACGAAGCGGTCGACCACGCTTTGCAGCTGCTGGCAGACGCTGCGGCCCTCACCCAGGCGCTGGGTCTGGTTGACCAGCAGGCGCATCGGCCGCGCCGACTGGGTGCTGACCAGCACCTTCACGGTGGCATAGGCATCGGCCAGCGAGGTGGGCTCGGGCGTGGCCACCACCACCACCTCGTCGGCCAGCGAAACGGTGAACAGCACCACGTCGGAGATGCCGGCACCGGTGTCGAGCAGCACATGGTCGAACTGCGGGCGCACCTGCTCGACCAGCGCGAGCAGCTTGTCGCGTACTTCGGGCGTCATGCGCGAGTACTCGATCAGGCCCGAGCCGGCCAGCAGCACCGTGAAGCCGCCGGGCGCCGGCTGCAGGGCCTGGGCCAGCGTGGCGCGGCCGGTGAACACGTCGTGCAGCGTGGTGCGGGCGGCCAGGTTGAGCAGCACGTCCAGGTTGGCCAGGCCCAGATCGGCATCGAGCACCAGCACGCGCTCGCCGCGGCGGGCCAAAGCGGCGGCCAGGTTGGCGGCAACGAAGGTCTTGCCCACGCCGCCCTTGCCGCTGGTGACGGCCGTGACGCGCGCACCGCGCCGGGCGCTGCCGGGTGCGGGCGCATTGGCCTCGGAGTGACTGCCGGGCTCGATCATTCGGGGGAATCCTGGGACATCTGGGCAACGGGGGTCGGCGAGGTGGCGCTGGCGCTGCTGCCGAGCAGCATCTCGCGCTCTTCCAGGCTGACCTGGGGCATGGCCATGGGCTCGAAGCACACGCGGTCGCGGCCCTCGGACTTGGCGCGGTAGAGCTGGCGGTCGGAGCGCTCGATCCACAGCGCCGGGGTCGAGCGCACCCACTGCGGCGCAAAGGCACCGCCGACGCTGACCGTGACGCCCAGCTGCAGCCCCTCGGCCACCGAGACCTGGGTGCGCGCCACGCGCTGGCGCACCCGGCCAGCCACCTGCGGCCCGAAGGCCGGCGGGCAGTTGGGCAGCAGGATGGCGAACTCTTCGCCGCCGATGCGCGCCACCAGGTCCATGGGGCGCACGCTGTCGGCCAGGGCCCGGCCCACGGCGCGGATCACGTCGTCGCCGGCGGCATGGCCGTGGGTGTCGTTGACGCGCTTGAAGTGGTCGATGTCGACCAGCAGCAGCAGCGCCGATTCGCCCGAGCGCGCCACGCGGTCGACCTCGCGGGCCAGCGCCATCTCGAAATTGCGGCGGTTGGCCAGGCCGGTGAGCGCGTCGCGCGAGGACAAGGCCACCAGCTGGTCGATCAGCGCCTGCAGGTAGGGCGGCGAGCCCGGCTCGCCATCGGGGGCCGGCAGGCCGGCGTGGCGCAGCAGCGCCAGCGCGGTGTCCAGCCGCCACGGCGGGGCGTCGGCATCTGGCGGGCGATGGGTGCGCGAATCCACGGCGTTCAGGGGCGGGGTGCAGGAGCGGTTGGCGGGGCAGTCTAGCAGCGGGTCTGGCCCGCGCCGGGGCCGAACTGGCGGTGGCGACGGGCCCTGTTCGGCCCTTTGCCGGCACCGCCGGCGGGCAGACTGCTTCGCAGTGTGGGCGCCCTTCGTGTGCCCGGAACCCGCCTGACACCATGACCGAGTTGCTGACCTCCAAACGTGCCGGCTCGAACGCCTCGTCCTCGGCCAGCGCCTCCGCGCTGGGCGGCTCGGGCGACCAGGAGTTCGCGTTTTCCACCGCCGACTTCGAGCAGGTGCGCTCGCTGATCTACAAGCATGCCGGCATCAGCCTGCAGGCGGGCAAGCAGGCCATGGTGTACAGCCGGCTGTCGCGCCGGTTGCGCGAGACCGGCCACCAGAGCTTTGGCGAGTACCTGGGCTGGCTGCAGCAGGCCAGCGGGCCGGCGGCCGACGCCGAGTGGCAGGAGTTCGTCAACTGCCTGACCACCAACCTGACCGCGTTCTTCCGCGAAGAGCACCACTTCCAGGAGATGGTGAGCGACCTGCGCGCGCGCAGCGGCCGCGCCCTGCGCATCTGGTGCAGCGCCGCGTCCACCGGCGAGGAGCCCTACTCGATCGCCATGACCGTGGCCGAAGCGCTGGGCAGCAGCGCCAATGTGCGCATCGTGGCCAGCGACATCGACACCAAGGTGCTGGCCACCGCGCAGCGCGGCGTGTACGAGGCCGGCGCGCGCGGGCTGTCGCCCGAGCGGCTGCAGCGGCACTTTCTGCGCGGCAAGGGCGGCAACTCGGGCTTCATCCGGGTCAAGCCCGAGCTGGCGCGCATGATCGAGTTCCGCAGCTTCAACCTGATGAGTGCGCAGTGGCAGCTGGGCGAGCCCTTCGACCTGATCTTCTGCCGCAACGTGATGATCTATTTTGATGCGCCGACTCAGCGCCGGGTGCTGCAGCACATGCACCGCGTGATGCGCGACGACGGGCTGCTCTACGTGGGCCACTCGGAGAACTTCACCGATTCGCGCGAGCTGTTCAAGCTGCGGGGCAAGACCATCTATCAGCGGGTGTGAGGGGTCAGTTACACCGGCGGCGCTGAAGTTCGGCCGCCGACCTGCCGATAACCCCCCACAAGGACCCGCACCCATGATGCCTTCTGCTGTCTCCACCGCCCCAGCGCCTGCTGCCCGGGCGTCGGTACTTGCCGCCACGCCCCGCCTGCTGAAGCTGAAGGCGCAGTCGCGCCGCGACGGCGAGGCCTCGTTCTTCTACTGGGATGCCCACTTCAAGAACGAAGCCGTCAAGGTGCTGCCTGGCGAGTACTTCGTGTTCGACGAGGACATCCTGATCACCACCACGCTGGGCAGCTGCATCGCCGCGTGCATCTGGGACCGCGAGCGCCGCATCGGCGGCATGAACCACTTCATGCTGCCCGAGGGCAGCGGCGACTCGGGCCGCTACGGCAGCTACGCGATGGAACTGCTGATCAACGAGATGATGAAGCGCGGCGCCTCGCGGCTGACGCTGGAGGCCAAGGTCTTCGGCGGCGGCGCGGTGATCAGCGGCATGAACTCGATCAACGTGGGCGAGCGCAACACCAAGTTCGTCACCGACTACCTGCAGACCGAGCGCATCCCCATCGTCAGCCGTGACGTGATGGACATCTATGCGCGCAAGGTCTGCTTTCTGCCGGCCAGCGGCAAGGCCATGGTCAAGCGCCTGGCACCGACCAACACCGAGGCCCTGGCCGCGCAGGACCGCACAGCCGCCCAGCGCGCCGTGCCGACCAGCAGCGGCGGCGGTTCGGTCGACCTGTTCTGATTGTTCTGACTGCGGCGCGCCAACGGGCCGGCGCGCTGCCAAGACGGGAGTAAGAGACACATGGCCAAGATTCGCGTGGTGGTGGTGGACGATTCGGCGCTGGTGCGCGGACTGCTCACCGAGATCATCAACAAGCAAAGCGACATGACCTGCATCGGCGCCGCGGCTGATCCACTGGTGGCGCGCGAGATGATTCGCGAGCTCGACCCGGACGTGATCACGCTCGACGTCGAGATGCCGCGCATGGACGGGCTCGACTTCCTCAGCCGCCTGATGCGCCTGCGGCCGATGCCGGTGGTGATGGTGAGCACGCTGACCGAGCGCGGCGCCGAGGTGACGATGCGCGCGCTCGAGCTGGGTGCGGTGGACTTCGTGGCCAAGCCCAAGATCGGCGTGGCCGACGGCCTGCGCCAGCTGGCCGAGGACATCACCGACAAGGTGCGCACGGCCGCCCGCGCCCATGTGCGCCGCCTGCCGCCCGCGCCGGGCCAGCCGGCCACGGCCGGTGCGCCGGCCAATGCCGGCGTGCGCGCACCGGCCCCGGTGGCCGCGCTGGGCCGGCTGTCGACCGAGAAGATCATCTTCATCGGCGCCTCCACCGGCGGCACCGAGGCCACCAAAGAGGTGCTGATGAACCTGCCGCCCGACGCGCCGGCGGTGGTCATCACCCAGCACATGCCGGCCGGCTTCACCAAGAGCTACGCCGCGCGCCTGGACGGGCTGTGCCGCATCCGCGTGCAGGAGGCGGTGGACGGCGACCGCGTGCTGCCGGGCCATGCCTACATCGCGCCGGGCGGCCTGCACCTGAGCGTGGAGCGCTCGGGCGCCAACTACATCGCCCGCGTGCGCGACGGCGATCCGGTCAACCGCCACAAGCCCAGCGTGGAGGTGCTGTTCGAATCGGCCGCGCGCGTGGTTGGCCAGAACGCGCTGGGCGTGATGCTCACCGGCATGGGCGGCGACGGCGCCCGCGCAATGAAGACCATGCGCGACGCCGGTGCGTTCAACATCTGCCAGGACGAGGCCAGCTGCGTCGTCTTCGGCATGCCGCGCGAGGCCATCGCCCATGGCGCCGCCAACGAGGTGCTGCCGCTGCAGCGCATTGCCCCGGCGCTGATCGAGCGCCTGCGCAGCACGGTGGGCGCGTCGATGAACCGGGTCTGAGCCCGGCCGGCCCGCACAACGGTCCGCCAGACAGCCCGCAGGACGGCCTGCACCACAGCCCGCCCCATGGCCGGCACCGCACCGCGGTGGCCGGCCATCGCCCTTGGCTTGATTTGTTGCTGGATTGTTTTGCGAATCATTCGCATTTGCTTTAACATGCGGCAACTCTGACATCGAGACCGCAGCGTCTCGCTCGCGAAGCGCGTCCCAGCAAGCCCGCGCCAGCCATCGACTTCCGAAGTGTCCGAGGCCATCGCAACGCCCCACTCCCGGAAGTCCTGTCATGTCGTCCTCGATTCGCAGCCGTGCCCACACGGCCACCCGTCGCTGCCTGCCCGGTGGCAGCCTGGCCGCCGCCGCCGCGCTGTCCAGCCTGCTGCCGCTGTCGGTGCTGGCCCAGACGCAGGGCAACACGGCCGCCGCGGCCACCAACGCGGCCACCAACGCCAACGCCACCACCAACGCGGCCCCCAGCAACCCAGTCGCCAGCCCGGCCAGCAGCAAGCCCGCCACCCCGGGCGGCGACAGCAAGGCCACCACGCTGCCCGACGTGGGCGTGAAGGCGCAGCGCGAGCTGCCCAACAAGGCCGATGTCAGCGCCTCGCCCAAGTTCACCCAGCCGCTGGTGGACACGCCCAAGACGGTGCAGGTGATCAAGCAGGAAACCCTGCGCGAGCAGGGTGCGGCCACCCTGATGGAGGCGCTGCGCAACACGCCCGGCATCACCCTGCAGCTGGGCGAGAACGGCAACACCGCGGCCGGTGACACCTTCCAGCTGCGCGGCTTTGCGGCGCAGTCGGCCACCTTCGTCGACGGCCTGCGCGACCTGGGCCCGGTGACCCGCGATGTCTTCAACCTCGACCAGGTGGAGGTGGTCAAGGGCCCCTCGGGCTCCGACATCGGCCGCGGTGCCGCCGCCGGCTACATCAACCTGATCAGCAAGCTGCCCGAGCTCGACAACGAGGGCCAGGCCAGCCTCACCCTGGGCAGTGCCGAGCGCAAGCGCGCCACCGTCGACATCAACCGCCGCCTGGGCGGGCAGAGCGCGGCACGGCTGAACCTGATGGCGCAGAACTCCGGCGTGCCCGGCGCCAGCATGCTGCGCAACAAGGGCTGGGCCCTGGCGCCGGCGCTGTCGTTCGGCCTGCAGACACCCACCCGCGTGCACCTGTACTCGCTGCACCAGCGCCAGGACAACCAGCCCGATGGCGGCATTCCGAGCATCGGCCGGCCCGGCTTCTACAACGCCGATGCCCTGCTGGCCGCCGGTGCCCCGGTGGACCGCAACAACTACTACGGCAGCCGGCATGACCGCGAGAAGGTCGAGGCCGACATGTTCACCGCCCGCATCGAGCACGACTGGGCGCCGGGCCTGACCCTGCGCAACCTCACCCGCGCCGGCCGCAGCCACATGGACCGGGTGCTCACCGGCGTCAACGCGCTCAGCCGCAACAACAGCACCGACCCCGCGCTGTGGACCGTGGCGCGCACGCGCCAGCGCGTCGACCAGACCAACACCATCCTGGCCAACCAGACGCTGGTCAACGCCAAGCTCACGCTGGCCGGCCTGCAGCATGACCTGGTGGGCGGCGCCGAACTGCTCAACGAGCGCCAGACCACGCTGGGCACCGGCACCACGGCGCAGCTCATCCGCGGCGTCAGCTACGGCGCCATCGCCATTCCGGCGGCCAACCTGTACCGGCCCAATGTGGACGACGTGCTGGGCCTGCCCTACCTGACCGGCATCGACACCGAAGGCCAGAGCAGCACGGTGGCGGCCTTCGTGGCCGACACCCTGACCCTGAACCCGCAGTGGAAGATCAATGCCGGCCTGCGCGTGGAGCGCTACCGCACCACCACCACCGGCGGCACCCTGGTCACCAGCACCAACCTGGCCACCTACGCCAGCCAGGGCTATGCGGTGGGCGGCGTGGTGCCGGCCAACATGAGCAACAGCGGCGACCTGAGCAGCTGGAACCTCGGCGTGGTCTACAAGCCGGCGGCCCATGGCAGCCTGTACGCCGCGGCGGGCAATTCGTCCACGCCGCCGGGCAGCGCCAACTTCGCGCTGTCGGCCACCAGCACCAACCAGGCCAATGCCTCGATGAAGCCGCAGCGCACGCGCATCGTCGAGCTGGGCAGCAAGTGGGACCTGCTGGACAAGCGCCTGAACCTCAGCGGCGCGCTGTACCGCACGGTCAACGACAACCAGGTCACGCAGGACCTGATCGACCGCAGCTTCATCCAGGACGGCCGCACCACGGTGCGCGGCGCCGAGCTGGCCGCCGTGGGCCAGCTGACCAACTTCTGGCAGCTCACCGCCGCGCTGGCCAGCATGAAGACCTCGCAGCAAAGCCAGCGCAGCATCGACGCCACCACCGGCGCGGTCACCAACACCACCGGCCTGCGCTGGTCGCCCGAGTTCAGCGCCACGTTGTGGACCTCGTACACGCTGGGCGACTTCACCCTGGGCGGCGGCGTGCGCCACGTCGGCGAACAAAAGCGCGTGATCACCGACAGCGCGGCCGCCGCCAACATGCCCAGCCTGCCCGGCTACGACGTGATCGACCTGATGGCGGCCTGGAAGGTCTCTCGCCAGCTGAACCTGCAGCTCAACGTGGGCAACGTGGCCGACAAGAACTACGTGGCCGCCTTGAACAACAGCGGCGCGCGCTTCTTGCTGGGCGCGCCACGCAACGTGCAGCTCACCGCCGCGCTGCAGTTCTGAGCCCGGCCTGCGGCTGCCCGCCATGCTGCTGCATCTGCCGCAGGTGCTGACCCGCGACGCGGTGGCCTCGCTGCGCCTTGCGCTCGACGCCGCCGACTGGCAGGCCGGTGCCACCAGCGCCGGCGCGCAGGCCGCGCTGGTCAAGCACAACCGCCAGCTGCCGCCCGACAGCGCCGCCTTCGCGGCCCTGTCGCAGCAGGTGGCGCTGGCGCTGCAGCGCCACCCGCTGTTTGTGGCCGCGGTGCTGCCGGCGCGCCTGCTGCCGCCAATGTTCAACCGCTACGGCGTCGGCGAGCAGTACGGCGACCACATCGACAACACGCTGCAGTTCGACCGCTTCAATGGCCAGCCGGTGCGCACCGATGTCTCGACCACCGTGTTCCTGAGCGAGCCCGACGAGTACGACGGCGGCGAGCTGGTGGCCAGCGACCACTTCGGCACGCACGAGGTCAAGCTGGCGGCGGGCGATGCCATCGTCTACCCGGCCACCAGCCTGCACCGCGTGCAGCCGGTCACCCGCGGCGAGCGCGTGGCCGCGTTCCTGTGGACCCAGAGCCTGGTGCGCTGCCCCGTGCAGCGCGGCCTGCTGTTCGATCTGGACATGGACATCGTCGCGCTGCGCAGCCAGCTCGGCGAGCGGCATGCCCAGGTGCTGTCGCTGACCGGCCTCTACCACCGCCTGATGCAGCAATGGGCGCTGACCTGACCCCGACCCCTTCCACCCCCCGCCGCCCGCGCTGGCACCTGGGCAGCCTGCACCGCTGGCACTGGATCAGCTCGGCCGTGGCGCTGGCCGGCATGCTGCTGTTTGCCATCACCGGCTTCACGCTCAACCATGCCGCCGACATCGAGGCCCGGCCGGTGCTGCGGCAGTGGCAGGCGCGCCTGCCGGCCGAGCTGCTGGCCCAGGTGCAGCGCGCCGCCGCACCGCGCGCCCCGCTGCCGCCGGTGCTGGGCGACTGGCTGGCGCAGCAGCGCGGGCTGCGCGTCCCGCCGGGCGCCAGCCTGGAATGGCGCGACGACGAGCTCTACATCGGCATGCCCCGCCCCGGCGGCGATGCCTGGCTGCGCCTGACGCTGGGCAGCGGCAACGCGGCCGGCGAGCTCGAGTTCGAAGACAGCGACCGCGGCTGGCTGGCCTGGGCCAACGACCTGCACAAGGGCCGGCACAGCGGCCGGTGGTGGTCGCTGTTCATCGACCTGATGGCCGTGGCCTGCGTGGTGTTCTGCATCACCGGCCTGCTGCTGCTGCAGCGCCATGCGCGCCACCGCCCCGGCACCTGGCCGGTCACCGCCATGGGCCTGCTGCTGCCGCTGCTGGTGCTGCTGCTGGCGGTGCACTGAGCGGCCAGACCGCGCGCACCGCAGCACTCTTTCCCGCTCTCCTCCCCCACCCCTCCCGCCCTCTCTCACGCACATCGCCCATGACCCAACAGCCCGCACAACCGGCGCGCCCGCAGCACGGCGCGTCTTCTTCCATCGGCGCCCCTGGCGCGCGCCATCCGCTCAGCGCCCTGGGCGCCCTGGGCATCTTCGGCAGCCTGGCCGTGGGCAGCCCGGCCTGGGCTGCCAGCCTGCAGCTGCAGCTCGAGCTGCCGCGCCTGAACGTGGCCGAGTACCACCGCCCCTACGTGGCCGTGTGGGTCGAGAAGCCCGGCCAGGCCGGCGCCATGGCCCAGCTGGCCGTCTGGTACGACCTGAAGAAGGCCAACAACGGCGGCACCAAGTGGCTGCGCGACATGCGCCAGTGGTGGCGCCAGGGCGGGCGCGATCTCAGCGTGCCGGCCGATGGCGTGAGCGGCGCCACGCGGGCCCCCGGAGAGCACAGCCTGCAGCTGGCCCAGCACGCGCAGCTGGCCAAGCTGCCCGCCGGCCAGTACGAGCTGGTGATCGAGGCCGCCCGTGAAGGCGGCGGCCGCGAGGTGCAGCGCCTGCCCTTCAGCTGGCCGCTGCGCGCCGCCCAGAGCGCCAGCGCCCAGGGCGAGCACGAGCTGGGCGCGCTGCGCCTGAACGCCCAACCCTGAGCCCGGAGACCCGAGATGCCCATCCGCCCACGCCCCCACCCCCTGCCCGCTGCGCTGGCCCTGGCCCTGGGCCTGCTGCTGGCCGTGCCGGCCCGTGCCCACCTGACCTGGCTGCTGCCGGTGCAAAGCCATGTCGACGGCAAGGAAGCCACCATCGCCTTCGACGCCGCGGTGTCCGAGGACCTGTTCCATTTCGAGCGCGCCCTCAAGCTCGACACCGTGCTCATCACCGGCCCTGACGGCCAGCCGCGCGAGCTGGCCAACCGCAGCGCCGCGCGCCACCGCGAAAGCTTCGACCTGAAACTGGTGGCCGACGGCAGCTACCGCATCAGCCATGTCAGCCGCGGCGTGATGGCCAGCTGGCGCGAGGGCGAGCAGACGCGGCGCTTTCGCGGCACGCCCGAGGCCTTTGCCAAGGAAGTGCCAGCCGACCAGGTGCTGCAAGGCATCACGCTGACCCATGCGCGCCAGCAGACCTTCGTCAGCAAGGAGCGCGCCGGCCAGCCGCGTTTTGCCGCTGAAGGCCAGGGCCTGGAAGTGCTGCCGCTGGATGCCGCCTCCGACCTCAGCGTGGGCGACACCACCCGGCTGCGCCTGCTGCTCGACGGCCGCCCGCTGCCCGGTGCCACGCTGAAGCTGCTGCGCGAGGGCAACCGCTACCGCTACAAGATGGGCGAAGAGCTGCTGACCAGCGACGCCGAGGGCGTGGTCACGCTGCGCTGGGCCGAGGCCGGCCGCTACTTCCTGGGCGCCAGCCATGGCGACCGGCCGGCGGCCGCAGCCCCCGGTGCCGCGCCAGCCCAGGCCGGCACCCGCGACAAGCCGCTGCAGCGCGCCGGCCTGTCGGTCACCTTCGAAGTGCTGCCGCGCTGAGCAGCAGCCACCCCGTGCGCAGCGGCCCCATGCGCAGCAGCCCCTTGCACTGCGGCCGATGGCCGGTGGCCCCCGCCAGCCGGCCCGCGGCCCCCCGCAGCTTGCCCCCGACGCCGACAGGCGTGCCGATGATGGAGCCGATGAACCCGTCGACCCACGCGCCGATCCACCCGCCCGCCACCGCAGCGGCCGCGCGCCAGGTGCTGCTGCCGGCGCTGATCGAGGGCGAGCCGCCGCCCTGGGGCCAGCCCTGCCACCGCCTGGCCGGCGCCAGCATGGGCACGCACTGGTCGGCGCTGTTCCACGCCCCGCCCTCGGTGCCGCTGGCCCGCGTGCGCCAGGCCCTGCAGGCCGAGCTGGACCGGGTGGACACCGAGATGAGCACCTGGCGCCCCGACAGCGCGCTGATGCGCTTCAACCGCGCGCCCGCCGGCAGCCGCCATGTGCTGCCGCTGGCCTTTGCGCAGGTGCTCGATGCCGCGCTGCGGGTGGCCCGCGCCAGCGGCGGCGCCTTCGACCCCTGCGCCGGCGCGCTGGTTGGGCACTGGGGCTTCGGCCCGGGCGCCGACGGCCGCACGCCGGCCTACCAGGCCACCGGCTTCCAGCCGCCGCTGCAGGCCGAGACGGCGGATGCCTTGCACCCGCCCCCCGCCCGCGGCCAGGCCGCCTGGGACGCCCTGGCCTGGTCGGCCGACACGGCGCAGATCACCCAGCCCGGCGGCATCTGCCTCGACCTGTGCGCCATTGCCAAGGGCCATGCGGTGGACCGGCTGAGCCGCTGCCTGGCCGCCCTCGGCTGCACCCACCACCTGGTGGACGTGGGCGGCGAGTTGAGCGGCCAGGGCCTGCGCCCCAGCGGTCTGCCCTGGTGGGTGGATCTCGAGCCGCCCGAGCCGGGCCTGGACCCGCGGCACCTGCCCTGGGCCGCCACCCGCCTGGCCCTGCACGGCCTGGCCGTGGCCACCTCGGGCGACTACCGCCGCCACTACACCGACGCCCGCGGCCGGCGCTGCAGCCACACGCTCGACCCGCGCCGCGGCGAGCCCATCCGCCACGGCGTGGCCTCGGTCAGCGTGCTGCACCCCCAGGCCCTGTGGGCCGACGGCTGGAGCACCGCGCTGCTGGTGCTGGGGCCCGAGGCCGGCCTGGCGCTGGCGCGTTGCCAGGGCCTGGCCGCCCGCTGGCTGCAGCGCCCGGCCACGCCCGGGGCGGGCTGGCGCTGCGTCGAGAGCCCGGCCTGGCAGGCCCTGCGGGACAGCGCCGACCGATGATGCCCGGGCCCGAGATCGGCACGCCGCGCCTGCTGGGCGCGGTGCTGGCCGTCGGCGCCTGGCTGGGCCTGTGCCTGTGGGCCTGGCGGCGCAGCCGGCGCGACCGCGCCCCGCTTCACCTTCTGCCAGACACGCCGCCCCAGGCCGCACCCCCCAGCACGCCGCAGGCCATGCCACACGGCAGCCCGGCGCCGTGCTGGGTGCTGTGGGCCAGCCAGACCGGCCGCGCGCGGGCGCTGGCCGAGCAGGCTGCGGCCCACCTGCAGGCCGCCGGCCGGCCGGCGCTGGCCGCGGCCCTGCACCGCATCGAGCTGGCGCACTGGCAGGCCCATGCGCGTGCCGGTGGCCAGCTGCTGCTGGTGGCCGCCACCAGCGGCGAGGGCCATGCGCCCGACGAGGTGGCCAGCTTTGCCGAACGCCACCTGCAGCAGCCGGCGCCGCTGCAGGGCCTGCAGCATGCGGTGCTGGCGCTGGGCGACCGCCGCTACCCGCACTTCTGCGCCTTTGGCGAGCGCCTGCACCACTGGCTGGACGCCAGCGGCAGCCGCGCGCTGTTTCCGCTGCTGCGCAACGACGCCCTGCACGACGACGCGCTGGGCGGCTGGCAGCAACTGCTGCAGGGCCTGCTCGGCCCCCGCGGGCACGACAGCGCCACGCCGGCCACACTGGCCATGCCGGCCATGCCGCCCGCCCCGCCCTGGCTGCCCTGGCGCCTGATCCGCCGCGAGCATCTCAACCCCGGCAGCCTGGGCGCGCCGATGCACCTGCTGACCCTGCTGCCGCCGGCCGATGCCGATGCCTCGGCGCACCAGTGGCAGGCCGGCGACCTGGCCCAGGTGCTGCCAGCGACCGACAGCGCATCCACGGCCCTGCCGCCAGCGCTGCCACGCGACTACTCGGTGGCCAATGTGCCCGGCCGGCTGGCACTTGGCGCGGCCGCGCCGCACGGCCTGGGCGACCCGCCTGCGGCACTGGCGGCACTGGCGCCATCACTTGCATCACCCGCATCACCTGCATCACCTGCTTCACCGGCTGGCGCCGAAGCCACGGCCTCAGCCGGTGTCCCGCCCGGCGCGCTGCAGCTGCTGGTGCGCCTGCGCCAGGTGGCCACGGCCGATGGCCAGCGCCACACCGGCCTGGCCTCGGGCTGGCTGTGCCAGGGCCTGCGCCTGGGCGAGACGGTGCCGCTGCGACTGCGCGCCAACCCGGGTTTCCGGCTCACGCCCTCGCTCGACCGGCCGGTGATCCTGATCGGCCACGGCGCCGGCCTGGCCGGCCTGCTGGGCCTGCTGCATGGCCTGGCGCAGCAGGCGCTGCGGCGCGGGCCGCTGCAGCGTGCCGGGCACAACGCCTGGCTGCTGTACGGCGAACGCCAGGCCGCGCACGACAGCCTGCTCGATGCCCAGCTGCAAAGCTGGCTCGACAGCGGCGTGCTCAGCCGCCTGGACCGCGTGTTCTCGCGCGACACACCCGAGGCGCCGCATGTCACCCACCGGCTGCAGGCCGAGGCCGCGCGCCTGCAGGCCTGGCTGGCGGCCGGCGCCAGCCTGCATGTCTGCGGCGGCCGCGACAGCCTGGGCCAGGCGCTCGACGCCGTGCTGGGCGCCCAGCTGGGGGCGGCCGGGCTGCAGGCGCTGCGCGACAGTCAGCGCCTGCGCTGCGACCTGTTCTGACGGGCGGCCAGGCGCTCAGCCGGCGGCCTGGTCGCCGGCCAGCGGGGCGGCATGGGCCGCCGGGCCGCCGGACTCGGGCGTGGTGATCTCGCCCGGCACGGCGCGGCGCGCCAGCAGCACATACACCGTGGGCACCACAAAGATCGTGAGCAGCGTGCCCAGGCTCATGCCGCCCACGATCACCCAGCCGATCTGCTGGCGGCTCTCGGCGCCGGCACCGGTGGCCAGGGCCAGCGGCAGCGCGCCCAGCACCATGGCGCCGGTGGTCATCAGGATCGGGCGCAGGCGCAGGCTGGCGGCCTCAACCACCGCATCCGTCACCGCCCGGCCCTCCTGGCGCAGCTGGTTGGCAAACTCGACGATCAGGATGCCGTGCTTGGTGATCAGGCCCACCAGCGTGACCAAGCCGATCTGACTGTAGACGTTGAGCGTGCCGCCGGCCAGCTGCAGCGCGCCCAGCGCGCCCACGATCGACAAGGGCACCGAGAGCATGATCACGAAGGGATCGACAAAGCTTTCGAACTGCGCCGCCAGCACCAGGAAGATGAACACCAGCGCCAGCACGAACACCATGGCCAGCGCACCGCTGGAGTCGCGGTACTCGCGCGACACGCCGTTCAGCTCGGTGGCGTACCCGGGCTTGAGCACCGTGGCCGCGGTGGCGTCCATGAAGCCGAGCGCCTCGCCCAGCGAGTAGCCCGGCGCCAGGTTGGCGGTGATGGTGACCGAGCGGCGCTGGTTGAAGTGGTTCAGCTCGCGCGGGCTCACCGATTCGCGCACCTTCACCAGCGCCGACAAGGGCACCACCGTGTCGTTGCGGCCACGCACGAACAGGCGCTCGATGTCGGCCGGCCGGGCGCGGCCGAAGTCCTCGGTCTGCACGATCACGTCGTACTGCTCGGCCTCGCGCTTGTAGCGCGTGACGGCGCGGCCGCCGAGCATGGTCTCGACCGTGCGCGCCACCTGGTCAACCGCCACGCCGGCGTCGGCGGCGCGCTCGCGGTCAACCTCCAGCAGCAGCTCGGGCTTGTTCAGGCGCAGGTCGCTGTCGGGCTGGGCAATGCCGGGGTTCTTGGCCATCTCGGCCAGCATCTGCTGGGCCACGCGCGACAGGTTCTCGTAGCTGTCGCTGGTGACGATGACGAAGTTGATCGGCCGGTCGCGAAAGCCCTGGCCCAGGCTGGGCGGCGTGACCGGAAACGCGCTCACGCCCGGCAGCGCGCCAAACTGCGGCTGCAGCAGCCGCGCCAGCTCTTGCGTGCTGCGGCTGCGCTCGCTCCAGTCGGTGGTGCGCATGATCGCGCTGCCCTGGGCCACCGAGGGGTTGCCGGTGACCACGAACACCCGGTCGAACTCGGGAATGCCCATGCCGATGCGCTCGATGGCCTGCATGTAGCGCTCGGTGTAGCCCAGCGTCGCGCCGTCGGGGCCGCTGACCGTGCCGATGACCACGCCGCGGTCTTCCATCGGCGCCAGCTCGCTCTTGGTGCTGGCCAGCAGCGCCCAGCTGCCCAAGCCCGAGGCCGCCATCACCAGCAGCGGCACCCAGCGGTGGCGCAACACCCAGCGCAACGCGGCCGAATAGCCGCTGGTGATGGCCACCAGCACGCGCTCCATGCCGCGGTCAAAGAAGTTGGGGCTCGGGTTGTGGCGCAGCAGCTTGCTGCACATCATCGGCGTGAGGGTCAGCGCGACAAAACCCGACACCAGCACCGCCCCGGCCAGGGCCAGCGCAAACTCGACAAACAGCCGCCCGGTGCGCCCCGGCGTGAAGGCCAGCGGCGCAAACACCGCGGCCAGGGTCAGGGTCATGGCCACCACCGCGAAGCCGATCTCCTTGGCGCCCTTCAGCGCGGCCTGGAAGGGCTCGAGCCCTTCCTCGATGTGGCGGAAGATGTTCTCGAGCACCACGATGGCGTCGTCCACCACCAGGCCGATGGCCAGCACCAGCGACAACAGCGTCAGCGTGTTGATCGTGAAGCCGGCCAGCGCCATCAGCGAAAAGGTGCCGATCAGGCTGACTGGAATGGTGACCAGCGGAATGATCGACGCCCGCAGCGTGCGCAGGAACACAAACACCACCAGCGCCACCAGCACCACCGCCTCGGTGATGGTGCTGAACACCGATTTCACCGAGCGGTCGATGAACACCGAGTTGTCGTTGGCCACCTGCACCTTGAGGCCCGGCGGCAGATCCTGCTGCACCCGCGGCAGCGCCTCGCGCACGCCGGCCGAGATGTCCAGCGGGTTGGCCGTGGCATTGCGGATCACGCCCAGGCTCACCGAGGGCACGCCGTTCAGGCGCACGCTGGTGCGCTCGCTGGCCGGCCCTTCGGCAATGCGTGCCACGTCCTTCAGGCGCACGGTGAAGCCGTTGCCGACCTTCAGCGCCACCTCGCCAAACTGCGCCACGGTGTTGAGATCGGTGCGCGCGGTGACGTTGAACTCGCGCTTGACGCTCTCGATGCGCCCGGCCGGCACCTCGAGGTTCTGGCGCCGCAGCGCGTCTTCCACGTCCTGCGTGGTCAGGCGGTAGGCGGCCAGCTTGTCGGGGTCGAGCCACACCCGCATTGCAAAGCGGCGGTCGCCGTTGACCTGCACATCGGCCACGCCGGGCACGGTCTGCAGCCGCGGCTTGACGATGCGGTTGACGATGTCGGTGACCTGCAGCGAGCTCATGGTCTCGCTGGTGAAGGCCAGCCACACCACCGGAAACGCATCGGCCTCGACCTTGGCGATCACCGGCTCGTCGATGGCGTCGGGCAGGCGCCCGCGCACCCGCGAGACGCGGTCGCGCACGTCGGCCGCCGCTGCGTCGGGCTCCTTGCTGAGCTTGAAACGCGCGGTGATCTGACTTTGCTCGCTGCGCGAGATCGAGGTCAGGATCTCGATGCCGTCGATGCCGGCGATCGAGTCCTCCAGGATCTTGGTCACCTGGCTCTCGATCACCTCCGACGACGCACCCGGCAGCCGGGTGCTGACATTGACCACCGGCTCGTCGATGCGCGGGTACTCGCGCACCGCCAGCTGCTTGAACGACACCGCGCCCAGCAGCAGCACCAGCAGCGACATCACCGTCGCAAAGACCGGACGGCGGATCGAGACTTCCGACAGCTTCATGGCTGCGCCCTGGAGGCCGGGTTGGCGGCCATGGCCGGGCCCATGCCCGGGCCGGACGCCGCGCCCGATGCCGGCCGCGGCGCGCCGGCCGGCCGCGCCAGATCGACCACGCGCACCGGCAGGTCATCGCCCCGCATCAGCCGCGCCTGGCCGGCCAGCACCACCACGTCGCCCTCGGCCACGCCGGCCAGCAGCTCGACCTTGCCATTGGCGCGCTGGCCCAGCCGTGCCTCGATGCGCCGCGCCAGCTTGCCGCCCTGCGGCGCATCGATCACCTTGATCACGAACTGCTTGCCGGCCATCGGCACCAGCGCCTCTTCGGGCACCAGCAGCGCGCCCTCGCGCACCTCGAACAGCACCCGGGCCCGCGCAAACATGCCCGAGCGCAGGCGGCCGTCGGCATTGGGCACGCGCGCGCGCACCAGCACCGAGCGGCCGTTGGCGTCGAGCTGCGCGTCGAGCGCGCCGATGCGACCGGCCACCCGCTGGCCGGGCAAGGCGTCCAGGTCGATGGCCACCGCCTGGCCCGGCTTCAGCTTGGGCAGGTAGCGCTCGGGCAGCCGGAAGTCGACCCACATCGACGACACGTCGTCCACCGTCACCAGGTCGGCACCGTCCTTGACGTAGTCGCCCACGTTGACGGCACGGATGCCCAGCACGCCGTCAAACGGTGCCAGCACCCGCATGCGCTGCAGCTGGGCCTGGCTCAGCGCCACCTGGGCCTGGGCCACGTCCAGCGCGGCGGCGTTCTGGTCGACCGCGCTCTGGCTGATGAAGTTCTGCGCCAGCAGCTCGCGGCTGCGCTGCAGATTGGTGCGCGCAATGCCGGCCTGGGCCTGCGACTGCTGCAGCTGGGCCTGCTGCAGCGTGTCGTCCAGCTGCACCAGCAAGGCGCCGCGCTGCACCCGCTGGCCATCGGCGAAGGCCAGCTTGACGATGCGGCCGCTGACCTCGGGGCGCAGCATCACGCCCTGGTTCGAGCGCAGCGAGCCCACGGCCTGGGCATCGTCCTCGAGCCGGGCGCGCTCGACGCGGCCCACCTCCACCGCCACCGGCCCACCGGGCCCGGCCGGGCCGGCCGCAGCGGCCCCGCGGGGCGCCGAACCCGCCGGCGCGGCGGCGCCCGTGTGCAACAACGACGACGCGCCAGGCGCCGACGACGGCCGCTGCAACCACCATGCCGCCAGCACAGCCAGCAGCAGGCCCAAAACGACCAGGACGATGTGGAGTTTGTTCTTCATCAGCTGCGTACGAGACCCATGCGGACGAATGTAACCCTGTGCACCCGCCCACGGGGCCCCGAGGGTGGTGAACGGCGGTTTGCGCGGCCCAGGCGGGGCCGTCAAAGGCCGAGCGCTGGCCAGCCGTGATTGAAGCGCGCCCCAAAGCGGCCCGGATCTGGGCTCAAAGCCCCACCATGGCCCGCGCCATGGCGAGCATGGGCAACCACGCGCTGGCGCGCATTGGCGTGCAGGGCGGGCATGGCTGAGAGACTCTCAGCCTCTGCGGCCTCAGGCCCGGCCACGCAGCGACTCGACCCCGCGGTTGGCCAGCTGGTCGGCGCGCTCGTTGCCCGGATCGCCGGCATGGCCGCGCACCCAGTGCCACTGCAGCTCGTGCTCGGCCACCAGGCCGTCCAGGCGCTTCCACAGGTCGTCGTTTTTCACCGGCTTGTTGTCGGCGGTGCGCCAGCCGCGGCGCTTCCAGTTGTGGATCCAGGTGGTGATGCCGTTCTTGACGTACTCGCTGTCGGTGTACACCGCCACCGGCGTGCGCCGCTTCAGCAAGGCCAGGGCCTCGATCACCGCGGTGAGCTCCATGCGGTTGTTGGTGGTGTTGGGCTCGCCACCAAACAGCTCTTTTTCGTGCTCGCCCCAGCGCAGCCAGGCACCCCAGCCGCCCGGCCCCGGATTGCCCTTGCAGGCGCCATCGGTGTAGATCACCACGCGTTCAGTCATACCCATCCATTTCAAGAATCCTGTCTGGCCCATGGGCCGGCGCAGCCAGCGGCCGCGCCCCGGCCCGCTGCGGCGCATGCGGCTGGCGCTGCGCCACCACCGCCGGCGCCGCGCCCTTGAGCACCTGCCGGCGCCGCGCCAGTCCCACCAGGCGCATGCCCCGCACCCGCTTGACTGCCTGCACCGCGTACACCGCACCCAGCACCGGCCAGGCGCGCTGGCCGGCACCCTCCATCCAGCGCCAGTGCTCCAGCCAGCCCTCGCTGCGCAAGGGCGGGCGCCAGCAGCCGAAGCGGCCGTATTCAACCTCGAAACCCAGCAGGCGCAGCCAGTCGCGCACCCGCCCGAAACCGATGAACTCGCCAGCCTGCGGCAGGTACAGCGGCCCGCCGATGCCCAGCCGCTGGCGCAGGTGGCCGGCGCGCTGGCGCAGGCCCCACAGGCTGGCCGGGTTGAAGCCCAGGATCAGCGCCCGGCCCTCGGGGCGCAGCACCCGCTCGACCTCGCGCAAGGTGTCGTGCGGATCGCGCGCCAGCTCCAGCGCGTGCGGCAGCACCACCAGATCGAGGCTTTGCGCCGGAAACGGCAGCGCGTCGAAGTCGCACAGCAGCGCCGCGTTGCCGACCAGCGCCGAATCCTGCGGCAGCAGCGTCGACAGCGCGTCGTCCACCGGCGGCAGCGGCACCGGCGGCAGTTCGTCGTCGAGCGTCGCCTCGGTGGCCAGCCAGCGGTGCGGCATGCGGTTGGCGCGCAGCGCCTCGAGCTGCGGCAAACCCAGCTGCAGCGCATGGAAGCCGAACAGGTCGTTGACCAGCGCGTCGAGCTGGCGCTGCTCCCAGGCCAGCAGATAGCGGCCGGGCGGGCTTTGCCACCAGTGGCCCAACTCTATAATTGCCTCTAAACGCGTCATGAATCTCGTCGCCCTGCCCGCCTTCTCGGACAACTACGTCTGGATGCTGCACGATGGTCACAGCGCCCTCGTCGTGGATCCGGGCGACGCGACGCCGGTGCAAGCCGCACTCGATGCCCAGGGCCTCGCGCTGGCTGGCATTCTAGTGACGCACCACCACCCCGATCATGTCGGCGGCATCGCGGCGCTGCGGCCGCGCCTGCAGGGCCCCGTGTTCGGCCCGGCACGCGAGGCCATCCCCGAACCCTTTGTGCCGGTGCAGGCCGCCAGCACCGTGACACTGCTGGGCCTGGGCTTCACGGTGATCGAGGTGCCGGGCCACACCGCCGGCCATGTGGCCTACTGGTGGCCAGGGGCCGGCACGCAGGCCCCGGTGCTGTTTTGTGGCGACACCCTGTTCTCGGCCGGCTGCGGCCGCCTGTTCGAGGGCACGCCGGCGCAGATGCACGCCTCGCTGGCCGCGCTGGCGGCCCTGCCAGCCAGCAGCCGCGTGTGCTGCGCCCACGAGTACACCGAGAGCAACCTGCGCTTTGCCGCCGCGGTCGAGCCCGACAATGCCGCCGTGGCCAGCCACATCGCCCATTGCCGCGCGCTGCGCGCGGCGGGCCAGCCCACCCTGCCTTCCACGCTGATGCTGGAAGGCCAGATCAACCCCTTCATGCGCTGCGCCCAGCCCAGCGTGATTGCCGCCGCCCTGGCGCAGGGGGCGGCCAACGACAGCGGGCCCGACGTGCTGGGCGCGCTGCGCGAATGGAAAAACCGATTTCGATGACACCTCCCCACCACCGCCGCCCTCGCCACCCGGGCCTGCCCTTGACTGCCGCGTGCCAGCTGCCCGATGGGCCCGGCCTGCCGGGTGCCGATGGCCACACCGCTAAGGCCGGCCCCGCGGCCCCAGCCGGCCACTGGGTGCAGCGGGCGGCCACGGTGGCCGTGGCCCTGCTGCTGGCGGCCTGTGCCACCCCCAACACCCCCAACGCCACCGGCAACGCCCAGGCCGAGGCCGGCAGCCGCGGCGACGGGGCCAGCGCCGCCCTGCCCCTGTCCGCAGTGGCCTCGTCCAGCCCGTCGGCGCTGTTTCTGTCCAGCACGGCGGCCGCGCCGGCCGGCGCCGCGGCCCTGCCTGCGGCCACCGAGGAAGCCGCCGCGCCGATCGCCATCGACCCGCTGCAGCCCACGGTGCGCATCAACCTCGACGACGTTGCGGCGCAGACCGATCTGTGGGCCCGCGTGCGCCTGGGCTTGGCCATCGCCGACCTCGAGACCGACCATGTGCGCAAGTGGGAGCAGTGGTATGCCTCGCGGCCCGAGTACGTGCAGCGCATGACCGAGCGCGGTGGCCGCTACCTGTTCCACATCGTCGAAGAGGTCAACCGCCGCGGCCTGCCCACCGAGCTGGCGCTGCTGCCCTTCATCGAGAGCGCGTTCAATCCGCAGGCCATGTCGAGTGCCAAGGCCTCCGGGATGTGGCAGTTCATCCCCGGCACCGGACGCGATTTCGCGCTCAAGCAGAACGTGTTCCGCGATGACCGCCGCAGCGTGCTCGATTCCACCCGCGCCGCCCTCGACTACCTGCAGACGCTGCACGGCATGTTCGGCGACTGGAAGCTGGCGCTGGCCGCGTACAACTGGGGCCAGGGCAATGTGCAGCGCGCCATCAACCGCAACCAGAAGGCCGGTCTGCCCACCGACTACCTGAGCCTGTCGATGCCCGACGAGACGCGCAACTACTACCCCAAGCTGCAGGCGGTGAAGAACCTCGTGGCCCGGCCCGAGGCCTACGGCCTGGTGCTGCCGCAGCTGCGCAACCACCCCTACTTCATCTCGGTGGGCATCGACCGCGACATCGACCTGGCCCGCGCTGCGCAGCTGGCCGGCCTGCCGCTCGACGAGTTCAAGGCGCTGAACCCGCAGATGAACAAGCCGGTGATCCTGGCCGCCGGCACGCCGCAGGTGCTGCTGCCCTATGACAACGCCAACCGCTTCGTGCGCGCGCTGCAATCGGCCAAGGGCCCGCTGGCGCAGTGGACGGCCTGGGTGGCCCCCAAGACGCTGAAGACCGCCGAGGCCGCGCGCCTGGTGGGCATGGACGAGGCCGAGCTGCGCGAGCTCAACGCCATCCCGCCGCGCATGCTGGTCAAGGCCGGCTCCACGCTGCTGGTGCCGCGCCAGGCCCACCGCAGCGAAGACGTGGCCGAACACATCGCCGACAACGCGATGCTGGCGCTGTCGCCCGATCTGCCGCCGCTGCGCCGGGTGACGCTGAAGGCCGGCAAGCGCGGCGAGACGCTGGCCGCCGTGGCCGGCCGCTACCGCGTGAGCGCTGCCCAGGTGGCGCAATGGAACCCGGGCACCAGCGTGGGCGGGCGCTTCAAGCCCGGCCAGGCCATCGTGGTGATGCTGCCCAACCGCGGTGCCACCAAGGCCCGCGCGGTGGCCCAGGCCAGGCTCGGCGCCCCGGCCGAAGCCAAGACCGGCAGCAAGGCCGTGGCCCGGGCCAAGGCCAAGGCACCGGCGGTGCGCACGGCCGCACGCGCCAGCACCGGCAAGCGCATCCAGAAGCCGGGGCCCACGGCACGCGCCCGCGTGCCGCAGGCCTGAGATTCACGCGCCCGCACACCGCAGGCCTGAGCTTCACGCGCCCGCACACCGCGGGCCCGGGGCTCAATCGCGGTCGACGATCGCGTAGGTCTTGGTCAGCGTTTCCAGCACCTCGAACGAGCCCTCAAAGCCCGGCGGGATGCTGAGCGCCTCGCCCGGCCCGGCCTCCTGGTAGCCACCGGCTGCGGCATGCACGCGGCAGCGGCCCGACAGCACGGTGAACAGCTCGTGCTCCTGCGGCCCGAAGGCAATGCGCCAGTGGCCCGGCGCGCAGCGCCACACGCCCTGGTGCAGGCTCAGCCCGCCGCCCAGCGGCCGGCTGCTGGTGGCCCAGGTCTCGCGCCTCGGGTTGCCGTGCAGCAGGCGTTCGGGCCGCGGATGATCCACCGTGGGCTCGCCCGGCATGGCGGCAGACAGCTTGTGCAGGGCGGGCGTGAGGTCGCTCATGGTGTGTGTTGGAAGCAGATCGGTTCAGGCCGGCGACGCGGTGGTGCCGGTTGCTCAGCGCGGGTTGCTCTGCGGCGGTTGCTCAGCGCCGCTTGCTCAGCGCCTGTCGTTCAGCGCATGGGCCAGCGTCGACAGGTCCACGTACTCCAGCTCGCTGCCCACCGGCACGCCGCGCGCCAGCCGGGTGACGGCCAGGCCGCGCGCCTTGAGTGTGGCGGCCAGCACATGGGCCGTGGCCTCGCCTTCGGCCGAGAAGCCGGTGGCCAGGATCACCTCCTGCACCAGGCCGTCGGCCACGCGGTCGAGCAGCGGATGCACGCCGATGTCGGCCGGGCCGATGCCGTCCAGCGGCGACAGCCGGCCCATCAGCACGAAGTACAGGCCCTTGTAGCTGCCGCTGCGCTCGAGCGCGGCCTGGTCGGCCGGCGACTCCACCACCAGCAACTGGCGCGCATCGCGCTGCGGGTCGAGGCAGGTGGCGCAGATGCGCGCCTCGGTGAAGGTGTGGCAGCGCTCGCAGTGCCGCACATGGCCCACGGCCTGCTGCAGCGCCAAGGCCAGGCGCTCGGCGCCCGGACGGTCGTGCTGCAGCAGGTGGTAGGCCATGCGCTGGGCCGACTTGACGCCCACGCCGGGCAGGCGGCGCAGGGCCTCGACCAGGCCCTCGAGACTGCCTTCGCTCACGCCGGCCCCCTGTCAGTGCCCAAGGACACCCGGCGGTGCCGCCGGCGCAGGGCTCGGATGCAAGCCGGTGGCCGCCACGAAACCAGCTTTGCCGGGCCGCTGGCGGCGCCCTCGCCCCAGGCTCTGGGGGGCGGCGCCAAAGGCGCTGCGGCGGGGGATCATCAAAACGGGAACTTCATGCCCGGGATCTGCGGCATGCCGGCGGTGACGCGGCCCATCTTCTCCTGCGTGGTGGTCTCGACCCGACGCACCGCGTCGTTGATCGCGGCGGCCACCAGGTCTTCGAGCATGTCCTTGTCGTCGGCCAGCAGGCTGGGGTCGATGCTGACCCGCTTGACATCGTGCTTGCAGGTCATCTGCACCTTCACCAGGCCGGCACCGCTTTCGCCGGTGACCTCGATCGAGGCCAGCTCGTCCTGGGCCTTCTTCAGGTTGTCCTGCATTGCCTGGGCCTGCTTCATCAGGCCGGCCAACTGGTTCTTCATCATGGTGGTGTTCCTCGGGACGGAAGGGCTTGGGTGTTGCCGGCGACCCGCGCCGGCGGCAGGGGACGCGATCAGGCCGACGGCGGACTGACCGGCTTGATCGAGCCGGGCACGATGCGCGCACCCGGAAACTGCGCCATCAGGGCCTGCACCGCCGCATCGCTGCGGATGGTGTGCTCGGCCTGGCGCTGAGCGGCCTCGCGGGCCTGGGCATCGCGACGCGAGATGGAGTCTTGCGGCACGCCCGATTCGGTGTCGATCTGCACCGGCTCGCCCAGGCTGGCCTGCATCGCGCCGGCCAGCTTGAGCACCAGCGCCGGCGCCCGCAGCGATTCACGCTCGACCCGCAGGCACCAGCGGCGGCCACCGCCGTCGGCGGCCGGGCGTGGCGTCACCGACAGCAGCTCGGCCTGCACCGCCAGCTCGCGCACCAGGGCCACCAGGCCACCACCGGGCGCCGCCAGCGGGCGCAGGGTCTGGCTCCAGAGCTCGCCCATGGCGGTGGCCTGCAGCGGCGCTGCGGCCGGGGCCACGGTCGCGGCGGGCGCTGACCGCGCCGGCCCGGCCAGTGCCGGGCCCGGTGTGTCGTCGGGCGGCCCGGCGGCGTCGCCATCGGCCTCGGGCGGCGGCAGGTCGTCGTCAACCCAGGGCGGCGGCTCGCGGCCCGAGGCGGCCGGCGCCGGTCTGGCCGCGGCCGGCGCGGCACGCGCGGTGGGCGCTGCACGCCCGACAGGCACGGCAGGCGCCGTGGCCACGGCCCGCGCCGGCGCCGCCATCTCAGGCGCCGGTGGCTCGGCCATCTCAGGTGCCGGTGGCGCGGCCATCTCAGGTGGCGGTGGCTCGGCCACGTGCAGCCCGGCGCTGGCCGCCTGGGCCGCCTGGCTTGCGCGCGGCGACGGCAGGGTTTGCGCAGCCTGAGCCGAGGGCGCCACCTGCGGCACCGGCACCGGCACCGGCACCGGCACCGGCACCGGCACCGGCACCGGCGCTGGCGCAGCAGCAGCAGGCATCGTGGCGCGCGGCGCATGCACCGGCGCCACCGATGCCACCGGCGCCACCGGGGCACTCGCCCGGGCGATCGGCGGCGTCACCGCCAAGGGCGCGGCGCGCGCTGGCGCGGGCGCCGCGGCGCCGGCCGGTGGAAAGGCCAGAAAACGCAGCAGCACCATGGTCAGCGCGGCGTATTCGTCGCTCAGCAGGCCCAGCTCGGCGCGGCCGTGGATCACGATGCCGTAGAGCAGCTGGGTCTCGTCGGCGGCCAGCGCAGCGGCGGCCTCGCGTGCGGCGGCGCTGTCGGGGTCGTTGTCGTCCAGCGCGCCCGGCACCGCCTGCTCCACCGCCATCTGCTGCAGCAGGGCGGCCATCTCCTCGAGCGTGCCGGCGGCCGACAGGCCGCGCCCGCGCAGCCCGTCCACGGTGGCCAGCACGGCGGGGCCGTCGCGCTGCGCCAGCGCCTGCACCAGGCGCAGTGCATGCGAGCGGTCAACGCTGCCGAGCATGGCGCGCACGGCGTCCTCGCCCAGCTGGCCGCCACCGTAGGCGATGGCCTGGTCGGTGAGCGACAGCGCATCGCGCATCGAGCCGCGCGCGGCGCGCGACAGCAGGCGCAGCGCGCCCGCATCGGCCGGCACGGCCTCGGCCTCGAGCACCTGCTGCAGGTGCTCGCGCACCGTCTCGGGGGCCATCGGCCGCAGGTTGAACTGCAGGCAGCGGCTCAGCACCGTGGGCAGCATCTTCTCGGGGTCGGTGGTGGCCAGCACGAACTTCAGGTACTCGGGCGGCTCCTCCAGGGTCTTGAGCAGCGCGTTGAAGGCGTCCTTGGTGAGCTGGTGCGCCTCGTCGATCATGAACACCTTGTAACGGCCCACGCTGGGCTTGTACGCGGCGCGTTCAATCAGATCGCGGATCTCGTCGATGCTGCGGTTGCTGGCGGCGTCGAGCTCGATGTAGTCGATGTAGCGGTCGGCATCGATCTCGGTGCAGGCCTGGCACACGCCACAGGGCCGCGCGGTGACGCCACCGCGGCCATCGGCCCCGGTGCAGTTCAGGCTCTTGGCCAAGATGCGGCTGACCGTCGTCTTGCCGATGCCGCGGGTGCCGGTGAACAGGTAGGCATGGTGCAGGCGGCCCGACTGCAGCGCGTGCGTCAGCGCCTGCACCACGTGCGTCTGGCCCACCATCTGCTCGAAGCTGCGCGGGCGGTACTTGCGGGCCAGAACGACATCCGTCATGCCTGCCCCTCGGCCAACGGGTACGTCGGCCGCTCGCCAGAGGCCATCGCGGGCCGGCTTGGGCGCGGCCCGGCGCTCTGCTTGCGCGCGCTGGTAGACGGGGTGTGTTGCATCCGGCGCATTCTAAGGAACCCACCCCGCCCGCCGTCGGCGTGCGCAAGCTGTCAACGATAATCCCGCCCCATGAGTTCCTCGCACGCCCCTTCGAACCCGGGCACGCTCAGCTATGAGCAGGCCGGCGTCAATTACGACCTGATCGATCCGCTGAAGGTCAGCGCCCAGCGCGCTGCCGCGTCCACCGCCAGCCAGCTGGGCCGCCACGGCTTCACCGAGGTGGCCGCCTCGCGCGGCGAATCGGCCTATGTGGTCGATGTCGGCCCGTTCTACATCGCTTCGATCGTCGAATGCCTGGGCTCCAAGGCCCTGGTGGCCGACGAGATGGCCACCCTCACCGGCCGCAGCTGGTACGACGGCATTGCGCAAGACACCATCGCGATGGCCGTCAACGACCTGATCACCGTGGGCGCCACGCCGCTGGTGGTGCAGGCCTACTGGGCCGCCGGCGGCAGCGACTGGTTCGGCGACGCGCAGCGTGCCCAGGCCCTGGTGGCCGGCTGGAAGAAGGCCTGCGAGGTGTGCGGCGTGGCCTGGGGCGGCGGCGAGACGCCGGCGCTGGCCGGCATCGTCGAGGGTGGCCGCATCGATCTGGCGGCCTCGTGCACCGGCCTGATCAACCCCAAGCAGCGCCTGAGCGTGGGCGACCGGCTGCAGGCCGGCGACGCCATCGTGCTGCTCGATGCCAGTGGCATCCACGCCAATGGCCTGAGCCTGGCGCGCAAGCTGCTCGAACGCCTGCCGCAGGGCTGGCTGACCGAGGTCGACCCGGTCAACCACCCCGGCCTGAGCTATGGCGCAGCGCTGCTGGCGCCGACACCGCTGTATTCGCCGGTGACCGAGGCGCTGTGGGCGGCCGGCATCGTGCCGCACTACTGCGCCAACATCACCGGCCACGGCTGGCGCAAGCTGCTGCGCCACCCGGGCAGTTTCACCTACCGCATCCACACCGTGCCGCCGGTGCCGCCGGTGCTGAAGTTCATCCAGCAGCACGCCCAGCACGATGACCGCGAGGCCTACTCCACACTGAACATGGGCGCCGGCTTTGCACTGTTCGTGGCCGCCGAGGACGCCGAGCGCACCGTGGCCGTGGCCCAGGCCCAGGGCATCGGCGCCCGCATCGCCGGCACGGTGGAAGCCGGCGCCAAGCAGCTGCTGATCGAGCCGATCGGCGTGCGTTTCGGCGACGACGACCTGCAGCTGCGCTGATCGAGCGCCCCGCCCGGGCCGCCCGCTGCGCCGCCCGGGTGATCGGGGCTGACCGGCCGTTCGGGGCGGTCAGATCACCCGCACTGCTCAGGCCGCACAGGCTGTTGAAGCAGCACGGGCCCATCAAGCCGCCCAGGCTGTTCAAGCCGATCGGGACCATCACGTTCGGCTGACGATCCAGGCAGTTCGAGCGCTGGCCTCTGTGCCGGAGCGCACAAGCCTGCTGCCCCTTGCCGGCCTCCCCGGCCGGCCCTGACACCGTGGCCGCGGCCTGGCCGGCCGCGCGCACACCCTTCCCCACTTTTCTTGCCCACACCGGTACGGCGCGCTGGCGGCCCCTTGCCGCGCCCGCCGGCAACGCGATGCCGGCAGCACGCCGCCGAGAGCCATCGGCCCGCCCGCCGCGCCACCCGCCCGGCCCTGCCTTGGGGCGGCCCCGTTTTGGCCCGGCAACAAGATCTGATCGCTGATTTGCCGATCTGCGCGCGCATGCAATCGATCTAAAGAGAAATCGTTTTCATTCATTGACGAAGACCCCCCACACATGGAGGGCTTCGGGTCATCATCATTCATCACATCAGTCAGATATGATCTTTCCAAGAACTGACAAAACTCACTCAGGGAGGCTCGTTTGCGGGTGGCTGAATGCCCGCGCCGACGAGCGCCTGCCAGTCATTGGCGAGCTTGCTGGAAAGTCGACCCCGGATCATGTTGCTGTCACCCCACCCCGCTGCCTTCGAGGTCCCCGAGCGCTCCTTGCCCGACGCCGCACTGTTTCGACTGCCGTCGCGCCTGCCGCCGCTGCCGGTTCCCCGCACAAGCGCACGGTCGACCGCCGACGTGAGCCTACAGACCCTGCGCGACCTGCCGCTGCTGGCCGGCCTGGGCGAAGCCCGCCTGGCCGAACTGGCCGCTACCGCCACGGTGCGGCATTTCCGCCGCGGTGAGCGGGTGGTCGAGCAGGGCCGCAACAACGACACCCTGTACATTCTGCTCAGCGGCAAGGCCCATGCCATGCGCACTGGCGCCAACGGCCGGGCGCTGCTGCTGCAGGTGCTGCGGCGTGGCGACTTTTTCGGCGATCTGGGCGTGATCGACGGCCAGGCCCACAGCGGCAGCGTGCGCTGCCTGGTGCAGTGCGATGTGCTGATGCTGCCCGGCCGCGACATCGACCGCTGCCTGCGCCAGTGGCCCGAGTTTGCCCAGGCCATGGTGTCCTTCCTGGTGCAGCGCCTGCGCGGCGCCAACCGGCGCATCGCCTCGCTGGCGCTGCACGATGTGCATGACCGCGTCATCGACTACCTGCGCGAGGCCGGCGAGGCTGGCGGCGACGGCAGTTTCCATGTGCGTGGCCGGGTCAGCCGCACCGAGATGGCCTACATGGTGGGCGCCTCGCGCGAGATGGTCTGCCGCGTGATGCGCCAGCTGAGCCGCCGCAGCATCGTCGACGCGCTGGACGACGGCTCGATCATCGTGCGCCCGCCGCTCGACCACTGAGCGGCCCCCGGCCTGGCTGGCCGGGTCGCACAGACCCTGCCCGCACACCCCGGTGCAGCCATGCCGATGGCCGCCGCGCCCGGGAAGCACCCACCGGCCCTTGCGCCGGCCGTGACAATCGCCGCACTGGCCCGGCACGGCCGGCCTCGCCCAGGCCGGCCAACCATGGGCCGCATCCGCGATGCTGCCGTCGATCTCTCCCACCACACTGACGCTGTTCACGGGCGTCGTCTACGCCCTGCTGTCGATCACGGTGTGGGTGACGCTGCGCCGCCAGCGCAGCACCCCGCATGTCGACCTGTGGACGGCCGGCTCGCTGTGCCTGGGCTTGGGCGTGATCCTGCTGGCGCTGCGCCCCGAGCCGCCGCAGTGGTGGGTCCTGATGCTGACCAACACGCTGTTGATCAGCTCGAACATGCTGCGGGTGGTGGGCCTGAGCCTGGATCCGGGATTGCCGCTGCAGTTGCGGCGGGCGGGCGGCCTGTGGCTGCTGGCCGTGACGGTGTTTGCCGCGGTGCTGGCGTTCGGCAGCACGCAGTGGCGCGTGGGCGTGGCGCTGCTGCTGCATGCCGCCGGCAACGGCCTGGTGGCCTACTTCGCGATGCGCTCGGCGCAGCGGATCCCGTCGCGCAGCGGCCTGGTGCTGGCGGCGGTGGAATGGCTGGTCAGCGCCGCGGTCTTGCAGCGTGCGCTGGCGGTGCTGGGCGGATCGTCGCCGCCCAGCACCTTGTCGCCCGAGCTGAGCTTCTGGCTGCTGGCCGCCACCATGATCGCCGCGGCGCTGTACGGCAATCTGGGCTACCTGGGCATGGAGTTCGACCGCCTGGGCGAGGCCGAGCTGCGCGCGCGCCGCGAGCAACTGGAGGAGACCGCGCGCCGCGAGGCGGCCGAACGCTCGGCTGTGCAGCTGCGCGCCGCCATCGACCAGCGCGACCGCCTGGCCAGCGAGCGCGACCAGCTGCTGCAGATGCTGGCCCACGAGATCCGCCAGCCGCTGCACAACGCCAGCGGCGCGCTGCAGGCCGCAGCAATGCTGGTGCAGGCGCCACAGCCGGCCGACTCGGCCGAGGTCTCGGGCCGCCTGGTGCGGGCCCAGGTGGTGCTGGGCGATGTGCGCTCGGTGCTCGACAACACGCTGGCCGCCGCGCTGATGCTGACCCGCCGTGATCCGCTGGTGGTGCAGGACGTCGACCTGCACCTGCTGGCCCATCTGGTGCTGGGTGACCTGCCCGACGCCCAGCGCGCGCGCATCCGGGTCGAGTGGTACACGCCGCTGCGCTCGGCCGAGCTCGAACCCGGCATGGTGCGACTGGCGCTGCGCAACCTGATGCGCAATGCCTTCGAGCATGGCGGCCCCGAGGTCATCGTGACCCTGCGCATCGAGGACCAGGAGCACCCGCCGGCCGTGGTGCTGACCGTGGCCGACAACGGCATCGGCCGGCCCGGGCCGACGCTCGAGGAAGGCGGCGCACCGCTGGCCCCGCCATCGGCCGGCTCGCCCGACGCGGTGCGCCGCGGCCTCGGCCTGGTCATCGTGCGGCGCGTGATGGCGCTGCACCATGGCCGCCTGGTGCTGGCGCAAAACTGGCCGCGCGGCCTGCAGGCGCGGCTGGTGTTTCCCGATCCGACCGACAACCCGCCTGACAACGGCCCGGGCGCAAGCGCCAGGGCCGCAGGCGCAGCACCATGACGCCCGACATCAGCCCGTCCAGCGCCACGCTGGTGGTCGGGCTGCTGTATGCCGTGGTGGCGCTCACGGTGTGGGCCCTGCTGCTGCATCGCCACCCGCGTGTGCCGCTGGCGCTGTGGTCGCTGGGCGCGGCGGCGGCCGGTCTGGCCTTGTCGCTGCTGGGCCTGCGCGATCAGATTCCCGACTGGATCGCGATGACCGGCGCCTTTGCACTGGCCTTCGGCTCGTTTCCGCTGCGCGTGATGGCGCTGCGCCTGGACATCGGCAGCCCACCGCGCATCGCCTGGGCCGTGGGCGCCTGGCTGCTGATGGTGGCCGGCTACCAGATGGCCACGATGTGGCTGTCACCGGCCGACCGCTCGCTGTATGCCCAGGCCATGATCGCGCTGGGCACCGGCGTGCTGGCACGGCAGGCCTTTCTGGCCGCGACCGTGGCACGCTCGCGCAACGGCCTGGCCCTGGCGTGGGTGGAAACCGCGCTGACCGTGGCGCTCAGCCTGCGCATGGGCGGCGTGATGCTGGGCTGGCTGCCGGTGCGGCCGCCCGGCATGACCTGGGACTTCGCGCTCGTGCTGCTGGTGGCCCTGGCCGCCGCGCTGTACGGCAACCTCGGCTACCTGGGCATGGTGCTCGACAAGCTGCGCCGCGCCGAGTACCGCGCCCGCCAGGGCCAGATGGCCGAGGCCGCGCGACGTGCCGCGGCCGAGCAGACCGCCGCCGAACTGCGCGACCTGCTCGCCCAGCGCGACCAGCTGGCCGCCGAGCGCGACCAGCTGCTGCGCGTGCTGGCACACGAGATCCGCCAGCCGCTGCACAACGCCAGCGGCGCGCTGCAGGCCGCGGCCCTGCTGGTGCAGGCGCCCACGCCGGCCGACACCCGGCAGCTGTCAGAGCGGCTGCTGCGCGCCCAGTCGGTGCTGGGTGACGTGCGCTCGGTGCTCGACAACACCCTGGCCGCCGCGCTGATGCTGACCCGCCGCGATCCGCTGGTGGTGCAGGACGTCGACCTGCATCTGCTGGTGCATCTGGTGCTGGGCGACCTGCCCGAATCGCAGCGCGCACGCACCCAGGTCGACTGGCAGACGCCGCTGCGCTCGGCCGAGCTCGAGCCCGGCCTGGTGCGCCTGGCGCTGCGCAACCTGATGCGCAATGCCTTCGAGCACGGCGGCGCCGAGGTCAAGGTCACGCTGCGCATCGAGGAGCAGGACAACCCGCCGGCCATGGTGCTGGTGGTGGCCGACAACGGCCAGGGCCGCCTGGCGGTGCTGCTCGAGGCCGGCGCGCCGCCAGCCCCGCCCGACACCACGCCCACCCCCAGCAGCACGCTGCCGCGCCGCGGCCTGGGCCTGTTCATCGTGCGGCGGGTGATGGCGCTGCACCACGGCCGCCTGGTGCTGTCGGCCAACCCGCCGCATGGCCTGCAGGCCCGGCTGGTGTTTCCGGATCCCAGCGACACACCGGCCTGAGCGCAGCCCGGCCCTCAGGCGCGCCGGCGCAGGCCCGGCAGCCTCAGGCGCGCACCAGGGGCGCGCGGAACATGTAGCCCACCCGCGATTTCGACTGCAGCGGCACCAGCGCCGGCGTGGCCCGCTCGATGCGCCGGCGCAGCCGGTAGATGGTGGCATGCAGGCGGTTCGGATCGTCCTCGGCCGACAGGCCCAGCAGCGTCAGCAGGGCCTGGTGGCCCACGGTCTCGCCCTTGGCCTCGAGCAGGCAGGCCAGCACGCTGACATCGGTGGGGCTGAGCTCGATCATCGCGCCGTCGGGCGCCACCAGCCGGCGCTGCACCTCGTCCAGCCGCCAGGCCTGGCTGGGCGTGGTGTCGGCACTGCGCGCGGCGCGCCGGTAGACGCTGCCCACGGCCAGCAGCACCTGCTCGAACGTGACCGGCTTGGCCAGGTGCATGTCGGCGCCGGCACCGATGACCTGGTCGAACACGTCGTTGCCGAGCTTGCCCGAGACCACCAGCACACCGGCCTCGGTGCGCCGGCGCAGCAGGCGCAGCAGGCTCAGGCCGTCCACGCCGGGCAGCATCAGGTCGACGATGTAGAAATCGAACTCGAAGGGCCGCTCGCTGCACAGCAGGTCATCGCTGTCGGCAAACCAGCGCACGGCAATGCCCTGCGATTGCAGAAATTGCGACAGGTATTCGCTGTACGCCGCGTCGTCGTCGATCAGCGCCAGGGTCTGCGGAAGCGTGGTCACATGCAAGGCGTTGAAGGCTGTGGCCCGTGCGCTGCACGGGAAACCTGCGATTCTGCGTCAAGCCAAACGCCGGGCCGACCTGCCGCGCATGCGGATCACCTACAATCGTCGGTGACGGGCCCCCTCGCATGGAAGCGCGGCCAACCGGGTCAGGTCGGGAACGAAGCAGCCCCAACCGTTGCAACCAGTGCCGAGGTTCAGGCTCGTCACCTTTCATCCGTCACACCGCCGTGCAGCCTTTGCACCGCACCTGCGCAGCCCTTGCGCAGCACCTGTGCCCTCTCCTTCAGACCGCCAGCACGCGGGCCTCGGGCCCTGACCGGCCGCCCGCCGGGCGGCGCCACCCTCGGGCCGCCAGACCGCCCGCCGGCTTGGTCTCTCGCTACTGGCCGTGACCGGCCTGACGGAAGGCCAGCACCACCTGATTGCGCAGCGTGCGCAGCGACGCCCGCTCGCGCTCGCCCACCGGCAGCGCTTCGGCATGGTCGGCGTAGATCATCGCGAACGGGGCGCCGCGCATCATCATCGGCAGCAGCAGGCAGGTTCCGCGCTCACCGCGCTGCCTGAACCAGGCCGGCAGCGCAGCCGCCACGCGCGGCTCGGCCAGGCTGGGAATCAGCGTGTCGTTGCCCTTCTGGCACACGGCGGCCAGCAGGTCGGGCGCCGCACCGGCCACCACGGTGGTCTGGATCTGCAGCTGCGCGGCCAGCGCGTCGGCATCGGCGCCCAGGCCGAAGCGCCCGCGCAGCCGGCCGGTGGCTGCGTCGCGCAGGCAGAACACCACGCGGCGGCAGCCCAGCGCGCGGTGCACCGTCTCGAGCACCATGCGCAGCACCTGGCTGAGCTGCATGGCGTCGCCGGCCAGCGTGTCGGTGATGTCCTGGATGCCCGCGTTGAGCAGGCCATGCGCCGCATCGCGCGCCGCGGCCTGGGCCTGGGCATCGGCGGGCACAGCGGCCTCCAGCGGCAGTGTGGCGGCGGCCGTGATCGTGTCGCCCTCGCGGCGCTGGCCTGCGATGGCGGGCTGCACGCCCACACCCATCAGGCGGCGCGCGGCCGGCACCGACAAGCCCAGCGCCGGCGCCATCTCCATCACCGCACGCTGGGCCTCGGCCGCAGCGCGGCGCAGGTCGGTGGCGGCCAGGCCCAGGGCCCGGCCATGGCGCTGGGCCACGCCCTCCAGGCGCTCGGGCAAGGATTGCTCGTCGCCCTGCCAGACGGCTTCGGCCATTTCGTTGGAGGCCACGGCCAGCCAGCGCATGCGCTCGCCACCGGCCGGCAGCGCGCGTGCAGGTGACGCCGAGGTGGGCCGGCGCATGCATTGCTGCAGCACCTCGGGCAGGCCCCAGTGGCGGGCCACGCCCATGCCCAGCGCCTCCCAGCCCAGGCCCAGCACCTGCTGCGCCACGCGCTCGGCCAGCAGGTCGGGGTGCAGCCCGGCCTCACCACGCGGCTCGCGCTGCTGGCGGGCGATTTCGTCGCGCACCGCCTCGGCCTCGTCGGGAAAGTAGTACTCGGCCAGCAAGGGCCCGAGGTTGTAGAACATGGCGCCCAGAAAGGCCTCCTCGCCGTCGCGCTTCACGCCCGACAGCTGCTGCGCCAGTTCACCGGCCAGCAGTGCACGCAGAAAGCTCTCTTTCAGGCGCTGTGCATGGCCCTTGTCCTTCATGTGCTCGACCAGCACCAGCGACAGCGCCAGGTTGCGGATGCCGGCCATGCCCACCAGTGCCACGGCGCGCGAGACGGTAGACACCCCTTGCGCATCGCGCCGGAAGTGCGCGGTGTTCACCAGCTTGAGCAGCTTGCCGGTCAGCGCCACGTCCTTCAGGATCTCGTCGGACACGCGGTGCAGCGTCTCGGTCTCCGACGAGGACATGCGCTGGATGCGCAGCACACGGTCGGACATGGCCGGAAAGTCGCTCTTGTGGCGCATGCGGCGCAGCAGGAAATCCAGCGTGCCATGGCCGGCGCTGGCGGCGGGCTGGCCGTCGTCGGGCGGCTGCAGCCAGATCATCAGCGCATCGCGCAGCGCGGCGGCGCTCTCGTAGCGGTCGGCCGGCACGCGGGCGATGGCGTGCTGCACCACGGCGCGCAGGCGGTCGTCGGCCTGGCTGTCGTCGGGCAGGCGCAGGTCTTCGGTCTGCACCCGCTGCAGGGCCCGGGCCACGTCGGGCTCGCGCAGCAGGCGTGCACCGCTCAGCAGCTCGGCCAGCACCACCCCGGCGGCAAACACGTCCATCTGCGGCGCCGGCGCCGCGCCGCGGGCCGCCTCGGGCGACAGATAGCCAGGCGTGCCGACGATCATGCCGGCGCCGGCGATGTCTTCGCCAGGCTGCGCCAGACGCGCGGCAATGCCGAAGTCCATCACCCGCGCACGGCCGGCGCCATCGATCAGGATGTTCGAGGGCTTGAGGTCGCGGTGCACGATGCCCTGGTCATGGGCTGCGCGCAGCGCATCCACCACGCCCAGCATCAGCTCCACCGCGGCCCGTGCCGGCATGGCGCCGTCGCGACGCAGCACCTCGGCCAGCGTGGGCCCCGGCACCAGCTCGAACACCAGCGCGGCATGGCCGTCGAAGGTGTCGGCGTCGAACACCGGCACGATGTGCGGATGGGCCAGCCGCCCGACCGAGCGCGCCTCGTTCAGCCAGGCCGCCGTGCCGGCCGCATCGCCCTCGGCGGTGAAGATCTTCAGCGCCACCTCGCGGTGCAGGCGTTCGTCGAGCGCGCGCCACACCGTGGCCTGCGCACCTCGGCCCAGCACCGCCTCGAGCTTGAAGCGGCCCAGTCGCCGCCCGGGGCGCAGCGGCGGCGGCAAGGGCGGGCGCTCGGCCAGCGGCAGTGCGGCGCTCACGGCGTGGCCTTGCGGGTCTGGCGCGCGGCGGCCAGGCGGGCCGCCAGGCCGCTGGTGGCCGCAGTTGCGGGTGCGGGTGCGGGTGCGGGTGCGGGTGCGGGTGCGGGTGCGGGTGCAGGTGCGGATGGCGCGCTGGCGGGGCCAGCCGCCACCGGCGCGGCCGGTCTGCTGGCGGCCGCCGCCGCCGGCGCACCGGCTGACGCACCGGCTGGCGCACCGACTGACGAAGGCGCAGGCGCAGACCCGGGCGCAGACGTTGGCGCGGGTGCCGTGACCGATGCCGCGGCGGGCACCAGGCTCGACGGTTCATCGGGCAGCACCACCGCACGCGGGCCCAGCGTGGCCGGCTCGGTGGCGGGCTCGCCCTGCAGGGCCTGCTGCAGCTGGGTCTGCGTCACCTCCAGCGGCCGGCCGTAGCGCTGCGCCACCCGGTGCAGCGCGGCGGCACGGTGGCGCAGCGGCAGCAATTGGGTGTCGACCAGCTCGTTGGCGGCGCTCGCGGTGACGCGCAGGCGCTCGTGGTCGGTGTGCGGACTGCGCACCGGCGCCTCCAGCGGCATGCGGCGGATCATGTTCTGCACGCTGTCGTCCAGGCCCCACTGCCGGGCCACGGCCGCGGCCATCGATTCGAGGTCGATGCCCAGCACGGCATACGACGCGCTTTCTTCGGCCATGCCCGGTTCCTCGGGCTCACCGGGCCGCGCCGCGGGTGCGGGCAGCATCAGGCGGCGCATCTGCGCCGCCTCGTCCGGAAAGTGGTACTGCACCAGCAGCCGGCCCAGGCGCTGCAGCAGCGCCAGCAGGTAGCACAGCTCGGCGTCGTAGCCGGCCGGCCGCAGCTGGCGGGCAATGCGCCCGGCCTGGCGCGCCAGCGCAAACTGGCGGCTCAGCTCGTCGGCCTGGGCCGAATCGAGCACGCCCGGCCAGGGCTTCATCACCTGCGCGGCGCGGCGCACGCTGTCGAGCCCGATCAGCGCGATGGCGCGGCGCACCGTCAGGATTGGCCCGCTGCCGGCGCCCATGACGCCACGCACCGCGGCACTGTTGACCTGGCGCAGCAGCTCGAAGCACAGGCCCACGTCCTCCAGCACCACCTCGGCCAGCGCGGCGCTGCTGTCGCGGTCCATCTGCATCAGCCGCGCCGCGCGGCGCGCGCCGCCCGGCATGCCGGGCAGCACGCCGGCGCTGCGCATGCGGTCGGCCAGCACGGCCAGCGGCCCGAGGTTGCCGTCACTGGCACTGCGCAGCCAGCCCGACAAGGCGCGCTCGAAGGTGCGCGCACTGCGGTAGCGCTGGCGCTCCTGCCGGTCGGTGGCACGGTTGACGATGGCGCGCAGGGCTTCGGGCACGGCGCGGCCCTCCACCCAGGGCAGGCGCACGATTTCGCGCCCCTGCGGCGGCATCGAGGCCGCCGCCAGCATTGCATCGGGTTGATCGAGCGCCGGCGCACCGGCCAGCGCATGGTGCAGCACCAGGCCATAGGCCAGCAGGTCGCGCTCGGTTTCCTGGCGCCGGGCCTGCAGGCCGGCGGCCGCATCGGCCTGCACCACGCCCAGGCCGATCAGCTGTCCGCCGCCGTCGCTGCGCAGCAACAACATGCCGGCGTGCAGATCGAGGTGGGCATGCCCGGCGTCGTGGGCCATGGCCAGGCCTTCAAGCGCCTGGGTGGCGGCCGGCACGAAATCGGCCGGCAGCAAGCCCTTGCCGCTGACGCGCTCCAGCAACAGCACGGCGTCACCGCATGCGTAGGCGATGTACGGCCAACGCTCCTGCTCGCCAATCTCGACCGGTGTGGCCAGCCCGGGATGATCAACCCGCGCCGCGCGCTGCGCCGACTGCAGCCAGTGGCGCATGGCCTCCTCGCCCTCGGGCTGCTGGCGCGGCATGGCCAGCACCCATTCACCGGCCGTGTCCGGCGCCTGCACCAGCCACAGCATGCTGCGCTGGGTCTTGGCCAGCAGACGCAAAAGCTGAAAGCGGCCGAGCTTGCGCACAGCCTGGCCGGCGGGCGGACGATCGGAGGGGGCGGGGGCAGGCATGGCGGTCGGATCGGCGGATTCGGCCCGATTGGACGCGTTGCACACCGCGCTGATGGCCCGAACAGGGGCCGATCACGCCGCCTGATTGCCGCCGCCACACCGCAGCCCGGGGGCACAGACCGTGCCAGCCGTGGTGCCGTAAGCCTTTGTGCCACAATCTTTTGACTCCCCATGGAGGGCCCAGCCGCCAAGGAATCAGACGATGAGCAGCGAATTGATCAAGCACACCACCGACGCCAGTTTCGAGGCCGACGTGCTCCAGTCCGGCACGCCGGTGCTGGTTGACTACTGGGCCGAGTGGTGCGGGCCGTGCAAGATGATTGCCCCGATCCTCGACGAGGCGGCCAAGGAATACGGCGCACGCCTGCAGGTGGCCAAGATGAACGTCGACGAAAACCGCGAAGTGCCGGCCAAGTTCGGCATCCGCGGCATCCCGACGCTGATGCTGTTCAAGGACGGTCAGCTGGCCGCCACCAAGGTGGGTGCGATGACCAAGGCGCAATTGACCGCCTTCATCGAGCCGCACCTATAATCTGCAGCCATAGCGCCGGTTTCAGCGCGTCGCCACAAGCGACGCACCGGCGCCACCGGCCCATTGCCACCACGCCACCCGGGCCCGAGCCCGGCGCTTGAACCGCGTGGTTTCGGCCCCTCCCCCGTGACCCCGACCCGCTTCGCCGCCCCCGTGGTGGCGATCCGGCTGCAGCCCGCCAGGCTGCGGCAGCGGGGCGCGCAACAGGGGCCATCTGTTCCGGCCGCCATCGCCCTGGCAAGGCGCGCGGCAACCACCCCAGGGTGACACCCCGATGCATCTGTCCGAACTGAAGGCGCTCCACGTCTCCGAACTCATCACCATGGGCGAGGCGCTGGAGATCGAAAACGTCTCGCGCCTGCGCAAGCAGGAGCTGATGTTCGCCATCATGAAGAAGCGCGCCAAGGCCGGCGAGCAGGTCTTCGGCGACGGCGTGCTGGAGGTGCTGCCCGACGGCTTCGGCTTCCTGCGCTCGATCGACTCGAGCTACATGGCGTCAACCGACGACATCTACCTCAGCCCCAGCCAGGTGCGGCGCTTCAACCTGCACACCGGCGACCTGATCGAGGGCGAGGTGCGGGTGCCCAAGGACGGCGAACGCTACTTCGCGCTGGTCAAGGTCGACCGCGTGAACGGCCTCACGCCCGAGGAGAACAAGCACAAGATCATGTTCGAGAACCTGACGCCCTTGTTCCCCAAGGAAGCGTTCAAGCTCGAGCGTGACAACTTCAAGGGCGAAGAAAACGTCACCGGCCGCATCGTCGACCTGATCGCGCCCATCGGCAAGGGCCAGCGCGCCCTGCTGGTGGCCCAGCCGAAGACCGGCAAGACGATCATGATGAAGCACATCGCGCATGCGCTGGTGGCCAATCATCCCGAGATTCACCTGATCGTGCTGCTGGTCGACGAGCGTCCGGAAGAAGTGACCGAGATGGTGCGCGGCGTGCGTGGCGAGGTCATCTCGTCCACCTTCGACGAACCCGCCGCCCGCCACGTGCAGGTGGCCGAGATGGTGATCGAGCGCGCCAAGCGCCTGGTCGAGTTGAAGAAGGACGTGGTGATCCTGCTCGACAGCATCACCCGCCTGGCCCGCGCCTACAACAACGTGCTGCCCAGCTCCGGCAAGGTGCTCACCGGCGGTGTGGATGCCAATGCGCTGCAGCGTCCCAAGCGCTTCTTCGGTGCCGCGCGCAATGTCGAGGAAGGCGGCTCGCTGACCATCATCGGCACCGCGCTGATCGACACCGGCTCGAAGATGGACGAGGTGATCTACGAGGAGTTCAAGGGCACCGGCAACTGCGAGATCCACCTGGATCGCCGCATGGCCGAGAAGCGCGTGTACCCCTCGATCCTGATCAACAAGAGCGGCACGCGTCGCGAAGAGCTGCTGCTCAAGCCCGAGATCCTGCAAAAGACCTGGATCCTGCGCAAGCTGCTCTACAACATGGACGAGATCGAGGCGATGGAGTTCGTGCTCGACAAGATGAAGGCCAGCAAGAGCAATCTGGACTTCTTCGACATGATGCGGCGCGGCGGCTGATCGCGTTCACGCTATAATCGCGGGTTTTCCGCTTCGGGCAAGTGCGTGGCAAGGGTGCTGCGTGGCTGCCTGTGACTGCAGCGAAGGGTTTCCCATGAAAGACGGCATCCACCCCAACTACCGCGACGTCTGTTTCGTCGACCTGACCAATGGCTTCAAGTTCGTCACCCGTTCGGTGGTGCAGAGCAAGGAAACCATCAAGATGGACGACGGCCGTGATCTGCCGCTGGTGAAGCTGGAAACCACCAGCGAGACCCACCCGTTCTACACGGGCACCCAGAAGAGCATCGACACGCTGGGCGGTCGCGTCGAGAAGTTCCGCAACAAGTTCGCCCGCGTCGGCATCACCAAGAAGGCCTGACCGGGGCACCTGGCGTCGCGCGTGCGCGGCGCCACCCACCGGACGCATCGCCGTCCGGTTCTCGGGGCGGCCCGACGCTCGCTTGGCCCCCCTCCACACAACGGCAGCTTCGGCTGCCGTTTTGCTTGCTGCGCCGCCAGCCTGCGCCGGCGCAGCGGCCCGACTGGCCCGTGGCTTCGGGCATCATCGCCGCCGTGACACCTTCGCCCCGCCCTGCCCTCGTCACTGCCGAGGCGGCGCAACGCCTGCCACGGCTCGCGCTGCTGCTGTTTTGCGCCGCCTACCTGCTGCCCGGCCTGTTCGGGCGCGACCCCTGGCGTGGCGCCGACCTGACCGCCTTCGGGCAGATGCTGGCCATGGCCGAGGGCCGCTCGTCGTGGTGGCAGCCCACCCTCGGCGGCGTGCCCACCGATGCCGCACTGCTGCCGCATTGGCTGGGGGCGGCGGCCATTCTGCTGGGCCAGCCCTGGCTGGATGCGGCGCTGGCCGCCCGCCTGCCCTTTGCCGCACTGCTGGCGCTGGCGCTGGCCGGCACCTGGTACGCCACCTACCACCTGGCGCGCAGCGAGGCCGCGCAGCCGCTGCCCTTTGCCTTCGGCGGCGAAGCCCCGCCGCTCGACTACGCCCGCGCGATGGCCGACGCCGCGCTGCTGGCCCTGATGGCCACGCTTGGTCTGCTGCAGCTGGGCCACGAAGCCACGCCCGAGATGGCCCAGCTGGCCGTGGTGGCCGGGCTGCAATGGGTGCTGGCCAGCCCCGAGGGCTGGCGCGCGCGGCTCGGCGCGCTGCTGCTGCTGCCGGTGCTGGCGGCTTGCGGCGCGCCCACGATGGCCCTGGTGCTGGGGGCTGGCGCGCTGGCCTTGTCGGTCTTCAACCGCGATCCGGCGGTGCGGGCGCTGTGGCCCTGGCTGGCCGCCGCGCTGGTGCTGGCCGCGCTGGCCGGCTGGCCCATGCACACCTGGGCCTGGCGCATGGCCAAGCTGCCGGCCGCGCTGCAGCTGGCCAAGCTGTGGCTGTGGTTTCTGTGGCCGGCCTGGCCGCTGGCGATGTGGACGTTGTGGCGCTGGCGCGGCCATCTGCGCGAGCGCCATCTGGCGCTGCCCGGCCTGGTGTTCGGCGTGGCCCTGGCGGCCAGCGTGACCATGGGCGGATCCGATCGTGCGCTGATGCTGGGCCTGCCGGGGCTGGCCGTGCTGGCGGCCTTTGCCCTGCCCACCCTGCAGCGCGGCACGGCCGCGGCCATCGACTGGTTCTCGGTGAGCTTCTTCACCCTGGCCGCGCTGGTGATCTGGGTGATGTACCTGGCCATGCAGATTGGCGTGCCGGCACGGCCGGCGGCCAACATCGCGCGCCTGGCCCCGGGCTTTCAGGCGCCGGCCTTGTGGCTGCCGCTGCTGCTGGCGCTGACCGGCAGCCTGGTCTGGCTGCTGCTGGTGCGCTGGCGCACCGCCCGCCACCGCGCGGCCCTGTGGAAGAGCCTGGTGCTGCCGGCCGGCGGCGTGGCCCTGTGCTGGCTGCTGCTGATGACGCTGTGGCTGCCGCTGCTGGACTACGGCCGCAGCAACCGGCCGCTGGCCCAGCGCCTGGCGCGCCTGGTGCCGGGCGATGCCTGCATTGCCGCACCCGGCGCCTCGGGCTCGCTGGTGGCGGCACTCGAGTTCCATGGCCGCCACCGTGTGGATGCCTCGGCCACGGCCGCCCAGGGCCCCTGCCCGGTGCTGATGCTGGCGCAACGCGGGCTCAAGGACACCGCACCGGTGCTGGCGGCGCGCGCGGCCGGCTGGGTGGAGACCGGCCGCGAACGCCGGCCCACCGACCGCCACGAGTGGACCCTGGTGTTTCAGCGCAGCGCTGCCGCCACCCGGCCCTGAACCTTGAGCCCTGGTCGGACGGCAGGTGGCCCGCCGCGCCGGGCCCGCGCCGGCTCAGCCGGCCACAAACCCCCGCAGCACCCGCAGGCGCTCAGCCCACCCGCGAGGTGGCGTCGTCGGCCAGCGTGGCCGCGGCAGCCGTGGCCCGCAGCCGGCCCACCGGCAGGCCGAGGCGGAAACTCGAGCCCTTGCCCGGTTCGCTGTCGATCTCGAGCGTGCCACCATGCCGCTGCATCACGTGCTTGACGATGGCCAGACCCAGGCCGGTGCCGCCGGTATCGCGTGAACGGCTGCCATCCACGCGGTAGAAGCGCTCGGTCAGGCGACCCAGGTGTTCGCGTGCGATGCCGATGCCGTTGTCGCGCACCAGCACCTCGCCACCGCCATCCGGCCGGGCCTGCCAAGACACGCTGATCTGGCCCCCGTCGGGCGTGTAGCGCACCGCATTGCCCACCAGATTGACCACCGAGCTGAACAGCTCGCTCTCCTGCCCCGCCAGCTCGAGCGCGGGCACCGGCAACACCGTGATGGTGTGCCGGCCCGCCGACAGCGTGCGGCCGTCGGCCGCGGCACGCTCCAGCAGGCCGGACAGCGACACCCAGCGGTCGATGGCCGGGCGCGGGCTGCCCTCCAGCTGGGCCAGCGTGAGCAGGTCGGCCACCAGGGTCTGCATGCGCACGGTCTGCTGCTGCATCAGCGCCAGCACACGGGTGCGCTCCACGCCGGTGAGCGGCAGCGAGGCCATGGTCTCGACGAAGCCGGCCAGCACGGTGAGCGGGGTGCGGATCTCGTGCGACACATTGGCCACGAAGTCGCGGCGCATCGCATCGGAACGCTGGCGCTCGGTGACGTCCTGGGTGATCAGCAGCGTCTGCCGCTCGCCATAACCGCGCATCACCAGCTGCAGTGCCGACAGGCCGCTGGGCTCGGCCAGCATCAGCGGCTCGCGCCATTCACGGCTTTGCAGATAGGCCACGAAGGCCGGCTTGCGCACCAGGTTGGTGATGGGCTGGTGCAGGTCGCGGCGGGCGTCCAGACCCAGGTGATCGGCCGCGATGGCATTGCACCAGCTGACCTGGTCGTGGTCATCGAGCAGCACCACGCCGTTGGGCGAGGCCTCGATGGCCTGCAGAAACTCGGCCAGCTTGCGCTGCTCGTTGGCAATGGCCTTGTCGCGCTCGCGCACCGCACGCTCGCTGCGGTAGGCCACCTCGGCCCAGAAGCCGGCATCGCGCGGTGCACCCAGTGCCAGATCGCTGCGCATCCAGCGCAGCAGGCGCGCACCGCGCACGGTGTCGATCACCACCACCAGCGTGACACCCGCAGCGGCGCCGACGGCCGTGCCCAGCTCGGAGCTGCCCAGCCAGAACCCGGCGAAGTGCCCCGCCAGCATGGCCAGGCCCAGGCTGGCCAGCATCACCAGCAAACGCGGCAGCAGCCAGCTCATGACGCGTCGGGCGGCGCCGTGGCGATGTGTCGGCGCATCAGCCCGTCAGCCCATCAAACCTGCACGGCGCTCACATGGCGGGTGAGCCGGTAGCCGGCGCCGCGCACGGTCTCGATCATGCCGGCGCACTGCGCGGGCGTGAGGGCCTCGCGCAGGCGCTTGACGTGCACGTCGACCGTGCGCTCCTCGATGAACACATGGTCGCCCCACACCCGATCGAGCAACTGGGCACGGCTGTGCACGCGCTCGGGGTGGGTCATCAGGAAGTGCAGCAGGCGGAACTCGGTCGGGCCCATCTTGAGCTCGCGCTCGCCGTGGCTGACCCGGCGGGTGGACGGATCCAGCCGCAGGCCGGCCACGTCCACCGCTTCGTCCAGCGCCTCGGGCGCCTTGCGGCGCAGCACCGCACGGATGCGCGCCATCAGCTCGTTGGTCGAGAAGGGCTTGGTGAGGTAGTCGTCGGCGCCGGCGTCCAGGCCGGCCACCTTGTCGGCCTCTTCACCGCGGGCGGTGAGCATGATGATCGGCAGCTCGCGGGTGCGCGCATCGCCGCGCCAGCGGCGCGCCAGCGCCAGGCCCGACTGGCCCGGCAGCATCCAGTCGAGCACCACCAGATCGGGCAGCATGGCGTCGACTTCGCGCTGCGCCTGCTCGGCGGTGGCGGCAATGGTCACCTCGTGGCCTGCATGGCGCAGGTTGATGGCGATCAGCTCGGCGATCGCCGGTTCGTCCTCGACGACGACGATGTGGCTCATGGCTAGGGGGTCCGTTGTGGCTTCAGAAAATGCGCGCGCGGCGGGGCGTCAGCGCACCAGGCTTTCGACCGTGTCGAGCGGGTTGTGCCGCACGTCGGTGCCCTTGACGATGTAGATGATCTGCTCGGCCAGGTTCTTGGCGTGGTCGCCGACGCGCTCGATGGCCTTGGCCACGAACACCAGGTCGATCGACGACGAGATGGTGCGCGGGTCTTCCATCATGTAGGTGATCAGCTTGCGCATCAGGCCGTCGAACTCCTGGTCGATCTGGTCGTCGTGCTTGAGCACCTCGAGCGCGCCCTCGGTGTCGAGGCGGGCAAAGGCGTCGAGCGCCTTGCGCAGCTGCTTGATGGCCAGCTCGCTCTCGAAGGCCAGGTCGGCCACCGGCAGGCGCAGCCGGCTGGACACGCCCGAGTTCAGCAGGCGCTGCACGGTGCGGGCGATGCGCGCGGCCTCGTCGCCGATGCGCTCGAGGTTGCCGATGGTCTTGCTCACGGCGATCAGCAGGCGCAGGTCGCGGGCGGTGGGCTGGCGGCGGGCGATGATGGTCGACAGGTCGCGGTCGATCTCGACCTCGAGCGAGTTGACCCGCTCTTCCTGCTTGAGCACCTGCGAAGCGGTCTCGCCGCTGAAGTTGGACAGGGCGTAGACGGCCTGGGCCACCTGCGCCTCGACCAGGCCGCCCATCTCGAGCACGCGGGTCGACACCGCGCTGAGTTCGGAGTCGAACTGGGTGGAAAGATGCTTGTCAGTCATTGAAACTCCCCGATCGCCGAATGCGTCAATCGACCCCGCAACAGGATCGTGGCTTGCTGGCGACGGCCGGGCACGACGGCCCGGCACATCGTCGATGAACTCAACCGAACCGGCCGGTGATGTAGTCCTCAGTGTCCTTGCGCTTGGGCTTCATGAACAGCTCGCTGGTCGGCCCGAACTCGATCAGGTCGCCCAGGTACATGTAGGCGGTGTAATCCGACACACGTGCCGCCTGCTGCATGTTGTGGGTGACGATGGCCACCGTGTACTCGCCCTTGAGCTCCTGGATCAGCTCTTCGATCTTGCCGGTGGAGATCGGGTCGAGCGCCGAGCAGGGCTCGTCGAGCAGCAGCACCTCGGGCTTGATGGCCACGCCGCGCGCGATGCACAGGCGCTGCTGCTGGCCGCCCGACAGGCCGGAGCCGCTCTGGTTGAGCTTGTCCTTGACCTCGCCCCACAGCGCCGACTTCTTCAGCGCCCACTCCACGCGCTCGTCCATCTCGGCACGCGACAGGGTCTCGAACAGCTTCACGCCGAAGGCGATGTTGTCGTAGATCGACATCGGGAACGGTGTCGGCTTCTGGAACACCATGCCGATCTTGGCGCGGATCAGCGAGACATCGTCGCGGCTGGTCAGGATGTTCTGGCCATCGACATTGATCTCGCCCTCGGCGCGCTGCTCGGGGTAGAGCTCGAACATGCGGTTGAAGGTGCGCAGCAGCGTGCTCTTGCCGCAGCCCGACGGCCCGATGAAGGCCGTGGCCTTGTGCTCGGGAATGTCGATGTTGATGTTCTTCAGGGCGTGGAAACCGCCGTAGTAGAAGTTCAGGTTGCGCACCGAGATCTTGGCCTTTTCGGCCACCGGGGCGTTGACGCGTGCGTCCATGGGGTACTCGCTTCTCAGTGCTTGTTCTTGAACAGCACGCGGGCGGCGATGTTGATCGCCAGCACGCCCAGCGTGATCAGGAAGACGCCGGCCCAGGCCAGTTTCTGCCAGTTTTCGTAGGGGCTCATCGCGAACTTGAAGATCGTCACCGGCAGGCTGGCCATCGGCTCGCCGAGGCTGCTGGTGAAGAACTGGTTGCTCAGCGCGGTGAACAGCAGCGGTGCCGTCTCGCCGGCGATGCGCGCCACCGCCAGCAGCACGCCGGTCATCACGCCGGCTCGCGCCGCCTTCAAGGTGACCGAGGAGATCACCTTCCACTTGGGCGTGCCCAGCGCGTAGGCCGCCTCGCGCAGTGCGTTCGGAATCAGGCTCAGCATGTTCTCGGTCTGGCGGATCACCACCGGGATGACGATCAGCGCGAGCGCCAGCACGCCGGCGAAGCCCGAGAAGGACTTCATGCGCGCCACCACCACCGCGTAGATGAACAGGCCGATCACGATCGACGGCGCCGACAGCAGGATGTCGTTGATGAACCGCACCGCGGTGCCCAGCCACGACTTCTGGCCGTACTCGGCCAGGTAGATGCCGGCCAGCACGCCGATGGGCGTGCCCAGCGCGGTGGCCGCGCCCACCATCAGCAGCGAGCCGTAGATGGCGTTGGCCAGGCCGCCAGTGGCTTCCTGCGGCGGCGGGGTCATCTCGGTGAACAGGCTCAGCGACAGGCCGCCGATGCCCAGGCGCACCGTCTCGAACAGGATCCACAGCAGCCAGAACACGCCGAAGGCCATCGCGCCGAGCGACAGCATCAGCGCCACGGCGTTGATCTGCTTGCGCCGCCTGTGGTGGGCCAGCCGGCCCGCATCCAGGGTCATGCCTTGGCTCATGTGCGCGCTCCTTCGCTCTTCTTCAGTTGGGCCAGCAGCAGCTTGCTGAAGGCCAGCACCACGAAGGTGATGAAGAACAGCACCAGACCCAGATAGATCAGCGAGGCCTGGTGCAGGCCCTCGCCGGCTTCGGCAAACTCATTGGCCAGCGCCGAGGCAATGCTGTTGGCCGCCTGAAACAGCGACAGCGAGTCGAGCTGGTTGAAGTTGCCGATGACGAAGGTGACCGCCATGGTTTCACCCAGCGCGCGGCCCAGGCCCAGCATGATGCCGCCGACCACACCCGCCTTGGTGTACGGCAGCACGACACGCGACACCACCTCCCAGGTGGTGGCGCCCAGACCGTAGGCCGATTCTTTCAGCATCGCCGGGGTGACCTCGAACACGTCGCGCATCACCGCGGCGATGAACGGGATCACCATGATGGCCAGGATGATGCCGGCCGACAGCATGCCGATGCCCACCGGCGGGCCTTCGAACAGCGCGCCAAGCAGCGGCACGCCCTTGAACATGGATTGCAGCGGCTGCTGGACGTACTTCGACAGGATGGGGCCGAACACCAGCAGGCCCCACATGCCGTAGACGATGGACGGCACCGCCGCCAGCAACTCGATCGCCGTGCCCAGCGGCCGCTTGAGCCAGTTGGGCGACAGCTCGGTGAGGAACACCGCGATGCCGAAGCTGACCGGCACCGCGATCAGCAGCGCGATCAGCGAGGTCATCAGCGTGCCCACGATCATCACCAGACCGCCGAACTTCTCCTGCACCGGATCCCATTCCTTGGTCCAGAGGAAGCTCAGGCCGAACTTCTCGATCGCCGGCGCGGCGCCGATCAGCAGCGAGATGATGATGCCCACCAGCAGCAGCAGCGTGAGCCACGCAGCGCCATGGGTGAGCAGCGAGAACACCGAGTCAGCCCAGGGTGCGACGCGACGACGTTGCGGTGGCCGCGCCTGAGGCGCGGCCCGCTCGATGGGAGTGGAGGTGTTCAAGGGTGTGGCGGGCAGTGCGGTGGTCACCGGATTCTCCGCTTCATCGGCGCAGCGCCGGCCGACGGGCCTGGCGCTGCTTCGACAAGATGGGTTGGCCTACTTCAGAGCAACGGGCTTGCCCGAAGCGTCCTTGATCTCTCCCCACTGCTTGCGCACCAGAGCCTTGACCGAATCAGGCAGCGGCACGTAGTCCAGATCGTCGGCGGCCTTGTCGCCGTTGGCGAAGGCCCAGTCGAAGAACTTCAGCGCGGCGCTGGCGCTGGCCGGCTTGTCCTGCACCTTGTACATCAGGATGTAGGTGGGGTTGCTCAGCGGCCAGGCGTCCTTGCCGGGCTGCTCGGTGGTGATCTGGTAGAAGGTCTTCGACCAGTCGGCACCGGCGGCAGCGGCCTTGAAGGCCGTGTCGCTGGGCGACACGTACACGCCGTCCTTGTTCTTGAGCTGGGTGTACGTCATCTTGTTTTGCTTGACGTAGGCGTACTCGACGTAGCCGATCGAGTTGGGCAGGCGCTGCACGAAGGCGGCCACGCCCTCGTTGCCCTTGCCGCCGGCACCGATCGGCCAGTTCACCGCCGTGCCGTCACCCACCTTGGCCTTCCACTCGGCGTTCACCTTCGACAGGTAGTTCGTGAAGATGAAGGTGGTGCCCGAACCATCGGCGCGACGCACCACCGAGATGTCGGCGGCCGGCAGTGGCACACCGGCATTCAGCGCGGTGATGGCGGGATCGTTCCACTTGGTGATCTTGCCCAGGTAGATGTCACCCAGCACCTGGCCGGTGAGCTTGATCTGGCCCGGCTGGATGCCCTGGATGTTGACCACCGGCACCACGCCACCGATCACGGTGGGGAACTGCACCAGGCCGTCCTTGGCCAGGTCTTCGTCCTTCAGCGGCATGTCGCTGGCACCGAAGTCGACCGTCTTCGACTTGATCTGCTTGATGCCCGCACCCGACCCGACCGACTGGTAGTTGATCCGTGCACCGGTGGCCTTGTTGTAGGCATCGGCCCACTTTGCGTACAGCGGCGCCGGGAACGTGGCACCAGCGCCGGTGACGTCCTGGGCCTGTGCGGCGCCGGTGATCGCCATGGCAGCGCCAAAGCCGAAGCTGGCGGTACGGATCCACTGGTTGAGCATGGTTCGCCTTTCTTGGGTGTCGTTCAGATAGATCGACACTTTAAGAACGCACCATGACAGCTTCGTGACGGCACCGATGTGGTGCAAATCGCTGTCATAAAGCAATCGGCAAACTGTCACATACCACCATGCGCAAGCGCAGCCGGCAGTTTTTCACACCGCATGCCCCTGCCCCACCGCACAAGGCCCGGCCTGGCGCCGGTTCACCAGGCCGTCTGGCGGGTGCGGTTCAGGATTGCAAGGTGGCCGCCAGGCGCTCGGCCGCCGCCTTGGCCACGGCCGCCTCGCGCGCCTCGACCATGATGCGCAGCACCGGTTCGGTGCCGGAGGCGCGGATCAGGATGCGCCCGCTGTCGCCCAGTTCGGCGCGCACGCACTCCTGCTCGGCGGCAAAACCGGCATGGTTCTTCCAGTCCAGGCCGTCGGGCAGGCGCAGGTTGAGCAGGGTTTGCGGAAACATCTGCACATCGGCCAGCAGGTCCGCCAGCCCGGTCTTGGCCTGGTGCACGGCGTGCAGCACCTGCAGCGCGCTGATGATGCCGTCGCCGGTGGAATGGTTGTCCAGCTGCAGCAGGTGGCCCGAGCTTTCGCCGCCCAGCAGCCAGCCGCGCTGTGCCAGTTCTTCCAGGACGTAGCGATCGCCCACCTTGGCCCGCACCAGCGCCACGCCACGGCGGCACAGCGCCAGCTCGACACCCATGTTGGTCATCAGCGTGCCGACCGCACCCGGCACCGCATGGCCGCGCGACAGGCGCTCAGCCACCAGCACGTAGAGCAGTTCGTCGCCGTTGAACAGGCGGCCGTGGCGATCCACCAGCTGCAGCCGGTCGGCGTCGCCGTCCAGCGCCACGCCGTAGTCGGCGGCATGCGCGGCCACGGCGGCCACCAAGGCCTTGGGCGACGTGGCGCCAACGCCGGCGTTGATGTTCAGGCCGTCCGGGCTGCAGCCGATGGTGACCACCTCGGCACCGAGCTCATGAAACACATCGGGCGCCACGTGGTAGGCCGCCCCATTGGCCGCGTCGACCACCACCTTCATGCCCTTGAGCGAAAAGGCCTTGGGCACCGTGCTCTTGCAGAACTCGATGTAGCGGCTGCGCGAGTCTTCCACCCGCCGCGCCTTGCCGAGGTTGGCCGAGTCCACCCACTGCGGCGGCTCGTCGAGCGCCGCCTCGACAGCAAGCTCCCAGTCATCGGGCAGCTTCTCGCCCATGGCCGAGAAGAACTTGACGCCGTTGTCGGGGTAGGCGTTGTGCGAGGCGCTGATCACGATGCCCAGGTCCAGCCGCAGCGCGCGGGTCAGGTAGGCCACGCCGGGCGTGGGCAGCGGGCCGGTCAGCAAGGTGTTCACGCCCGCCGAGGCCAGGCCGGCCTCGAGCGACGATTCGATCATGTAGCCCGAGATGCGGGTGTCCTTGCCGATCAGCACCGTGGGCCGCCCGCCCTGGCGGCGCAGCACGCGCCCCACGGCATGGCCCAGGCGCAGCATGAAGTCGGGCGTGATCGGGCTGGTGCCCACAGTGCCGCGAATGCCGTCGGTGCCGAAGTACTGGCGTGTCATCGTGAGGGATCCTTCGCTCCGGAATCTTTTGTTTGAGAGTGTCGTGCCCTGGCGTCTGCGCCAGGCTTACGGCAGGCCTGCCGAGCGCCAGACCGCCAGCGCATCCACGGTGGCGGCCACATCGTGCACGCGCAGCACATGGCCACCACGCTGCACGCAGGCCAGCGCCGCTGCCACGCTGGCGGCCTGCCGTTCGTGCACCGGCCTGCCGGTCAGCAGGCCCAGCGTGCTCTTGCGGCTCCAGCCCAGCAGCAGTGGCGCGCCCAGCGTCAGCAATTCGGCCTGACGCTGCAGCAGGGCCCAATTGTCGTCGGGCGCCTTGGCGAATCCGATGCCGGGATCCACTGCAATGCGGTCCAGGGCCAGGCCTGCGGCGTGAACCTGTTCACGGCGATGCGCCAACCAGGCCCGCACCTCGGCCACCACATCGGCGTAGCCGGACAGCGCCTGCATGGTGTCGGGCCCGCCGCGCATGTGCATCAAGCACACACCCACATTGGCATGCGCGGCCACCGCGGCCAGGGCGCCTTCGCGTTGCAGCGCACGCACATCGTTGACGATGTCCACGCCGAGATCGAGCGCAGCGCGCATCACCAGCGGCGAGCTGGTGTCCACCGACACCGGCACGCCCAGCGTCAAGGCGCCGCGCAGCACCGGCAGCACGCGGGCCAGTTCGTCCTCGGCCGTCGGGCTGCTCGAGCCCGGGCGGGTCGATTCACCGCCGATGTCCAGGATGTCGGCACCTTCGCCGAGCAGACGTTCGCAATGGCTCAACGCGGCCGACACTTCGTGGTGCCGCCCGCCATCGGAGAACGAATCCGGCGTGACGTTGACGATGCCCATCACCTGCGGGCGCGCCAGATCGATGCGAAAGCGGCGCGTCTGCCAGAACAGCGGCGGCGGTGCGGAGGCGGATTCAGGCATGGCGCGTGAAAACGGGGCCCGCGGGCCCCGTGTGATCAACCCAGCGCATCAGCCGCCGGGCCATGGTTCAAGAAGACGAGCTTGGTGGCCGATCAGGCGGCCGCTGCCGGCGCCCCATCGGTGCTCACCGGGCCGCTGCCACTGGCGCCGCCGCCGGTGTTGCGCTGGGTGGGCGTCCAATCCTTCGGCGGCCGCGGCGGCCTGCCGTTCATGATGTCGTCGATCTGCTCGCCATCGATGGTTTCCCATTCGAGCAGGGCCTTGGCCATGACGTGCATCTTGTCCTGGTTGTCTTCGATCAGCTTGCGCGCGGTGGCGTACTGCTCGTCGATGATGCGTCGCACTTCCTTGTCCACCTTCTGCATGGTGGCCTCGGACATGTGCACCTGCTTGGTCACCGAGCGGCCCAGGAACACCTCGCCCTCGTTCTCGGCGTAGACCATCGGGCCCAGCTCATCGGTCATGCCGTAGCGCGTGACCATGTCGCGGGCAATGGCCGTGGCGCGCTCGAAGTCGTTGCTGGCGCCGGTGGTCATCTGGTTCATGAACACTTCTTCGGCGATGCGGCCGCCAAACAGCACCGAAATGGTGGAGAGCATGCGCTCCTTGTCCATGCTGTAGCGATCACCTTCGGGCAACTGCATCGTGACGCCCAGCGCACGGCCGCGCGGGATCACGGTGACCTTGTGCACCGGGTCGGTCTTGGGGCTCAGGCGCGCCACCAGCGCATGGCCAGCCTCGTGGTAGGCCGTGTTCTTGCGTTCTTCTTCGGGCATGACCATGGACTTGCGCTCGGGGCCCATCATGATCTTGTCCTTGGCCTTCTCGAAGTCGACCATCTCCACCACGCGCGCACTGCGGCGGGCGGCGAACAAGGCCGATTCGTTGACCAGGTTGGCCAGATCGGCACCCGAGAAGCCCGGCGTGCCACGCGCCAGGATGTCGGCCCGCACGTCCTGGCCGATCGGCACCTTGCGCATGTGCACGGTGAGGATCTGCTCGCGGCCGCGCACGTCGGGCAGCGTCACATACACCTGCCGGTCGAAACGGCCGGGGCGCAGCAGCGCCGGGTCGAGGATGTCGGGCCGGTTGGTGGCCGCCATCACGATGACGCCGAGATTGGTCTCGAAGCCGTCCATCTCGACCAGCATCTGGTTCAGCGTCTGCTCGCGCTCGTCGTTGCCGCCGCCCAGGCCGGCGCCACGATGGCGGCCCACGGCGTCGATTTCGTCGACGAAGATGATGCAGGGCGCGCTCTTCTTGGCCTGCTCGAACATGTCGCGCACACGGGCCGCGCCCACGCCGACGAACATCTCGACGAAGTCGGAGCCCGAGATGCTGAAGAACGGCACCTTGGCCTCGCCGGCGATGGCCTTGGCCAGCAGCGTCTTGCCGGTGCCCGGAGGGCCGACCAGCAACACGCCGCGCGGGATGCGGCCACCCAGCTTCTGGAACTTCTGCGGGTCTTTCAGGAAGTCGACCAGCTCCTTGACCTCTTCCTTGGCCTCGTCGCAACCGGCGACATCGGCGAAGGTGGTCGAGTTGTTGGCCTCATCGAGCATGCGCGCCTTGCTCTTGCCGAAGCTGAAGGCGCCGCCCTTGCCGCCACCCTGCATCTGGCGCATGAAGTACACCCACACGCCGATCAGCAGCAGCATCGGACCCCAGCTGATCAGCAGGCTGACCAGCAGCGAGGGCTCTTCGCGCGGCTTGACGTCGAACTTGACGCCGTTGTTGATCAGGTCGCCGACCAGACCGCGGTCGAGGTAGGTGGCGGTGGAGCGGATGCGCTTGTCGTCGTTGGTGACGGCCAGGATCTCGGTGCCGCCATTGCCCTCTTGCAGCGTGACCTGCTTGACGCGCTTGGCGCGCACCTCGTCCAGAAACTCGGAGTACCCGATCTGGCCCCCTGCCGACACCCCGCGGTCGAACTGTTTGAACACAGTGAACAGCACAAGTGCGATCACCAGCCAGACAGCGACCTTCGAGAACCACTGATTGTTCACCACGGCTCCTTCAGCCAAAACAAGACTGCGCAGGTGGTGCAGGCGACACCATGGCACGCCTGCTCCCGCGAGATACAACGCAGTTCCACGGCAGATGGGGATGATTCTAGTCGAGTCAAGCCCCCGGCTCCGGGCGCCAAAACCGGCGTGAGCCGGGGGAAATCGGCCCGTCTTCGACGCAACGCAAAGCTGCGCACCGGACGCACCGCCTGTCAGCAGTCCTTCAGACCGATGCCGACCAGAAAGGTTTCGGCCGATTTGTCGCGCGAGGCCTTGGGCTTGATCGGCTTGACCACGCGAAACTGGCGCTTGAACATTTCAACCAGCTGGCTGTAGCCGGCGCCATGAAACACCTTGGCCACCAGCACGCCATCGCGCTTGAGGTGGGATTGGGAGAACTCGAGCGCCAGCTCGACCAGGTGCTCGATGCGCGCCGAATCCGACGATGCAATGCCCGACAGGTTGGGCGCCATGTCCGACAGCACCACGTCCACCGGCCGGCCGGCCACGGCGGCATGCAGCTGCTCCAGCACGGCGTCGTCGCGGAAGTCGCCCTGCAGAAACTGCACGTCTTCCACCGGCTCCATCGGCAGCAGGTCGAGCGCGATGATCGTGCCTTGCAGTTCGCCCGAGGCCGCGCCACCGGCGCCGGCCACCTTGGGCGCGAAGCGCCGGCGCAGGTACTGGCTCCAGGCGCCGGGCGCCGAGCCGAGATCCACGACCACCTGGCCCGGACGCAGCAGCGACAGCGCCTCGTCGATCTCTTTGAGCTTGTAGGCCGCCCGGGCGCGATAGCCCTCTTTCTGGGCCATTCGCACGTAGGGATCGGTCAGATGGTCGTTCAACCAGGCCCGGTTGACCTTGCGGGACTTCGTCGCCATGCGCTTGGGGATTCTCGCGTTCTTGCGGTGGGGCCCCGGCCGACCGGCCTTGGCGGGGGCGAGAGTATCGCCGATGCGCTATTTGACGACGATCTCGGCCAGGCCGTGGCGGCGCGCCGCCGCCTCCAGGCGACCATCGCGCTTGATGCGCGCCACGAAGTGATCCAGCTCGCGCAGCCAGTCCTCGTCGCCCGGCTTGATGGCGTAGGCATAAGGAATGGTGTGGAAGGGCCGCGATGGCGCCACCAGCCGCGCCCAGTCGGCGTTGTCCAGCAGGCGCCGGCTGTAGGGAAAGTCGGTCATGAACACATCCACCCGCCCGGCTTCGAGCTCCTGCTCGCGCGTGGCCGGCGGCTTGATCACCACCACCTGGGCCTGCTTCAGTGCCACGGCCATCACCGGCTCCATGAAGGTGCCGGCCTGCACGGCCACCCGCACGCCGGGGCGGTCGATGTCTTCCCAGCGCCGCACCACATGGTTGCTGCGGGTGGTGACGCCATAAATGTCGCTCTGCAGGTAGGGCAGCGAAAACTTCAGGTGCTGCTGGCGCTGCGCGGTCACGCCCACCGCATGCATTGCCACGTCGCAGCGGTCGGTGTGCAGGTTCTCGATCAGCTTGGCGAATGACGATTCGACATGCTGCAGCTTCACGCCCAGGCCCTTGGCCAGTTCGGCCGACAGGTCGATGTCAACGCCCACCAGTTGCTCGGTGCGCGGGTTGCGGTAGGTGATGCCGTAGTAGTCGGGCCAGATGCACACCCTGAGCGTGCCGCTGCTGCGCACCCGTTCGAGCACCGGCCCGGCGCTGGCGGCCTGCGCCAACAGCAGGGCGCTGGCCAGCACCGCCAGGTGTCGGACACGGATCACGCGGGGCGGCGGCAGTTTTTTCGGCGTTGTCATCGACGTTGGCACGCGCGGACGCACGGGCGGCGCATCATAAAACCGGCGCTGGTCGCCGGACATAGGACAATTGGGCCATGTCTGCCCTTCTCCTCACTCCCGCCCAACGCAAGGAGCACCGCGCCGGTGCCCACCACCTCGACCCGGTCGTCATGATCGGTGGCGAGGGCCTGACGCCCGCGGTGGTCCAGGAAATCGACCGCGCACTGACGGCCCACGGCCTGATCAAGGTGCGCGTGTTCTCCGATGATCGAGCGGCCCGCGAAGCCATGCTGGCCAACCTGGCCGATCAGCTGTCGGCCGCGCCGGTGCAACACATCGGCAAGCTGCTGGTGCTGTGGCGGCCGATGCCCGAGAAGGCCAAGGCCGAGCGCGGTGATCGCGCCCCCGCACCGCGGGTGGTCAAGATCGTCAAGTTCGCCAAGAGCGGCTCCACCCGCCCGCAGGTCAAGAAGGTGCGCGTGCTGGGCAACGAGCGTGTCACGCCCGGCGGCAACATCAAGCGGGTGAAGAAGAAGCGCCCGACCAGCGTCAAGAAGACCGTGGCCGACTGAGCGCGACCACCCGGCCGGCGCTTCAGGCGCTGACGCGCCAGGCCAGCGCCATCACCAGCAGCGCCTTCAGCACGAAGAACGAGGCGCTTGCGAGGTGCAACTGGCCAAAGCTGAACGGCCCCTGCCCGGCGCGCGCCGCCGGCATCAGCGGCTGGATCGCGAAATAGCCCGCAACGGTGCAGAACAGCGTGCCCAGCAGCAGCAGCATGTCGGTGCTGAACGCCGATGCACCCTGCGCCTGGGCTGCCTGGCGCGCCTGGCGGCGCGCCAGCAGCAGCAGCGTCACGCCCAGCACCAGGCTCAGCCAGGCCTCCTGCGCCAGGATGCGCGACACGACGCGGCCGGCGTCGGCCGTGGCCAGTGTGGCAAACGGCGCCGGCGTGGCCACCAGGCCGATGCAGAGCAAGGCACCGGCCCACAGCACCGTCAGCAGGCGCTGCGGGCGGTCAGGGGATGCGCCGGGCTGCATGCCTGGCCTCAGATGTAGCGCACGTCCACCACTTCGTAGTGCCGCTCGCCACCGGGCGCCTGCACCACGGCCTCGTCGCCCGTCTCTTTGCCGATCAGCGCCCGCGCGATCGGGCTGCTGATCGAGACGCGGCCCAGCTTCAGGTCGGCTTCATCGTCGCCGACGATCTGGTAGGTGACCTCGGCGCCCGAGTCGTCGTCGCACAGCACCACGGTGGCGCCGAACACCACGCGGCCGCCGGCATCGAGGGCCGACGGATCGATGATCTGCGCCGCGGCGAGCTTGCTTTCGATCTCGAGGATGCGGCCTTCGATGAAGCCCTGCTTGTCCTTGGCGGCGTCGTACTCGGCGTTTTCCGACAGGTCGCCCTGGGCGCGCGCCTCGGAGATGGCCTGGATCACGGCATGGCGTTCCACGGTCTTGAGCCGGTGCAGCTCTTCCTTGAGCTTCTCGGCGCCGCGCTTGGTCAGGGGAATGGTGGCCATCGGGGCCTCCTCAGCGTGATTTTTTGGGAGTACGCAGACAAAACGAATCCGCCGCGCTGAAGCCCCGCACAAGACGGGACACAGACGCGGCGGAGCCGGCTTGGGGCAACAGTTTAGTGCAGTTCGGCGTGCAGTTCCTGCAGGCTGTAGACGTCGACCGCGCCACGCTGCTGCAGCGCCTCGGTGGCCGCTTCGCAGCCGGCCATGGTGGTGTAGTAGGTGACGCGGCTGGCCAGCGCGGCGGTGCGGATGCTGCGCGAATCGGCAATCGCCGTGCGCGTCTCGTCGACCGTGGTGAACACCAGCTGGATCTCGCCGGCCTTGAGCATGTCGACGATGTGCGGCCGGCCGTCCTTGACCTTGTTGACCGTCTTCACCGGCACGCCAGCCGCGGCAATGGCCGCCGCCGTGCCCTTGGTGGCCACCACCGCAAAGCCCAGCGCCACCAGATCACGCGCCACGGCCACGGCACGGGCCTTGTCGCTGTTCTTGACGGTGATCACCACCGTGCCCTTGGCGGGCAGGCGGCTGCCAGCACCGAGCTGGCTCTTGAGCATGGCCGCGCCGAAGTTGCGCGCCACGCCCATCACCTCGCCGGTGCTGCGCATCTCGGGGCCGAGGATGGGGTCCACGCCCGGGAACTTGTTGAACGGGAACACTGCCTCCTTCACCGAGAAGTAGGGCGGGATCACCTCGTGCGGCGCCACGCCGCCCAGGCCCTTCTGGTCCTTGAGCAGCTGACCGGCCATGCAGCGCGCGGCGATCTTGGCCAGCGGCTGGCCGGTGGCCTTGCTGACGAAGGGCACGGTGCGCGAGGCGCGCGGGTTCACTTCCAGCACATAGACCACGGCCTGGTCGGTGTTCACGTCGCCCTGGATGGCGAACTGCACGTTCATCAGGCCCACCACCTTCAGCGCGCGCGCCATCAGCGTGGTCTGGCGGCGCAGCTCGTCTTGCAGCGCCTTGGGCAGGGTGTAGGGCGGCAGCGAGCAGGCCGAGTCACCCGAGTGCACGCCGGCCTGCTCGATGTGCTCCATGATGCCGCCGATCATCACGCCGACCGGGCCTTCGCCCTCGCCGGTGCCGTCGGCGATGCAGTCGACATCGACCTCGATCGCGTCATCCAGAAAGCGGTCGAGCAGCACCGGGCTCTTCTCGGACACGCGCACGGCCTCGCGCATGTAGCGCTCGAGATCCTTGTCGCCGTGCACGATCTCCATCGCGCGGCCACCCAGCACATAGCTGGGACGCACCACCAGCGGGTAGCCGATCTCGTTGGCCAGCGCGATGGCGGCGTCTTCGGTGCGCGCCGTGCGGTTGGGCGGCTGCTTCAGGCCGAGGGTGTGCAGCAGCTGCTGGAATCGCTCGCGGTCCTCGGCGATGTCGATCGAGTCGGGCGTGGTGCCGATGATGGGCACGCCGGCACGCTCGAGGTCGAGCGCCAGCTTCAGCGGGGTCTGGCCACCGTACTGCACGATCACGCCGACCGGCTGTTCCTTGGCCACGATCTCGAGCACGTCTTCCAGCGTCACCGGCTCGAAGTACAGGCGGTCGCTGGTGTCGTAGTCGGTCGACACGGTTTCCGGGTTGCAGTTGACCATGATGGTCTCGTACCCGTCCTCGCGCATGGCCAGCGCCGCGTGCACGCAGCAGTAGTCGAACTCGATGCCCTGGCCGATGCGGTTGGGGCCACCGCCCAGCACCATGATCTTCTTGTTGCTGGTGGGCTCGGCCTCGCACTCGCCGTCGAGCGTCTCGTAGCAGCTGTACAGGTAGGCGGTCTGGGTGGCGAACTCGGCCGCGCAGGTGTCCACGCGCTTGTAGACCGGGCGCACCCCCAGCGCGTGGCGGGCTTCGCGCACGGCATGCTGGTGCGTGCCCAGCAGCGTGGCCAGGCGGCGGTCGGAGAAGCCCTTTTGCTTCACGTAGCGCAGCTCGGCCGCGCTCAAGCCGGCCAGCGTGCGGCCGCGCAGCTGGGTTTCGGTGGCGATGATCTGCTCGATCTGCGACAGGAACCACGGGTCGATGGCGGTCTCGTCGAAGATCTCGTCGAGCGTCATGCCGATGCGGAACGCGTCGCCCACGTACAGGATGCGCTCGGGGCCGGCCTCGCCGATCTCTTCGACGATCTCCTCGCGGTCGGTGCTGCGCTCGCTGAGCCCGTCGATGCCGGTCTCCAGGCCGCGCAGGGCCTTCTGGAACGATTCCTGGAAGGTGCGGCCCATGGCCATCACCTCGCCCACGCTCTTCATCTGCGTGGTCAGGTGCGAGTCGGCGGCCGGGAACTTCTCGAACGCGAAACGCGGAATCTTGGTGACCACGTAGTCGATGCTGGGCTCGAAGCTGGCCGGCGTGGCACCGCCGGTGATGTCGTTGCGCAGCTCATCGAGCGTGTAGCCCACCGCCAGCTTGGCGGCGATCTTGGCGATCGGGAAGCCCGTGGCCTTGGACGCCAGCGCCGACGAGCGCGAGACGCGCGGGTTCATCTCGATCACCACCATGCGGCCATCGACCGGGTTGATCGAGAACTGCACGTTCGAGCCGCCGGTATCCACGCCGATCTCGCGCAGGATCGCGATCGAGGCGTTGCGCAGCAGCTGGTATTCCTTGTCGGTGAGCGTCTGCGCCGGGGCCACGGTGATCGAGTCACCGGTGTGGATGCCCATCGGGTCGAGGTTCTCGATCGAGCACACGATGATGCAGTTGTCCGCCTTGTCGCGGACCACTTCCATCTCGTACTCCTTCCAGCCGATCAGGCTTTCCTCGATCAGCAGCTCGTTGGTCGGGCTGAGGTCGAGGCCGCGCTTGCAGATCTCTTCAAACTCTTCGGGGTTGTAGGCGATGCCGCCACCGGTGCCACCGAGGGTGAAGCTGGGGCGGATGACCATCGGAAAGCCCGCGCCGCCAATCTCGGCCTGGATGGCCTTCTGCACGCTCCAGGCCTCTTCCATCGAGTGGGCGATGCCACTCTTGGCCGAGCCCAGGCCGATGGAGGTCATCGCATCCTTGAACTTCAGGCGGTCTTCGGCCTTCTCGATGGCGTGCTCGTTGGCGCCGATCATCTCGACGTCGTACTTGGCCAGCACGCCGTGCTTGTGCAGATCGAGCGCGCAGTTCAGTGCCGTCTGGCCACCCATGGTGGGCAGCACGGCCATCTTCTCGTTCGGGCGCTCGGCGCGCTCTTTGGCGATGATCTTCTCGACCACCTGCCAGGTGATGGGCTCGATGTAGGTCGCGTCGGCCATCTCCGGGTCGGTCATGATGGTGGCCGGGTTGCTGTTGACCAGCACCACGCGGTAACCCTCTTGCCGCAGCGCCTTGCAGGCCTGGGCGCCGGAGTAGTCGAATTCGCAGGCCTGGCCGATGATGATCGGGCCGGCGCCAATGATCAGGATGCTGTGCAGGTCGGTACGCTTAGGCATTCTTCTTCTCCGCGTTCTTGTCAGCCATCAGCGTGGTGAAACGGTCGAACAGGTAGGCAATGTCATGGGGGCCGGGCGAGGCCTCGGGGTGGCCCTGGAAGCAGAAGGCCGGCTTGTCGGTGCGCGCCAGGCCCTGCAGCGTGCCGTCGAACAGGCTCACATGCGTGGCGCGCAGGTTGGCGGGCAGGCTAGCCTCGTCAACCGCGAAGCCGTGGTTCTGGCTGGTGATCGAAACGCGGCCCGAGTCGAGATCCTTCACCGGGTGGTTGGCACCGTGGTGGCCGAACTTCATCTTGAAAGTCTTGGCGCCCGAGGCCAGGGCCATGATCTGGTGGCCCAGACAGATGCCGAAGGTGGGGATGCCGGTGTCGATCAGGGTCTTGGCGGCGGCGATGGCGTAGTCGCAGGGCTCGGGGTCGCCGGGGCCGTTGGACAGGAAGATGCCGTCGGGCTGGAGTGCCAGCACCTGCGCAGCCGGCGTCCTGGCCGGCACCACGGTCACGCGGCAGCCGCGGCTGGCCAGCATGCGCAGGATGTTGCGCTTGACGCCGAAGTCGTAGGCCACCACGTGGAAGCGGGCATCGGCCACTGCGCCGTAGCCGCTGCCGAGCTGCCATTCGGTCTCGGCCCAGGCGTAGGGCTCGGCCACCGTGACCCTTTGCGCCAGGTCCTGGCCGGCCATGCTGGGCGCGGCCTGGGCCTTGGCGATGGCGGTGTCGATGTCGGCCTGCGTCACGCTGGTGCCAGCGGCAAAGGTGACGATGCAGCCGTTCTGCGCGCCCTTGGTGCGCAGCACGCGGGTCAGGCGGCGGGTGTCCAGTCCGGCGATGGCCACCGTGCCTTCGCGCTGCAGGTAGTCGCTGAGCGTGAGGCCGGCGCGGAAGTTGGAGACGCGCGGCGGCACGTCCTTGACGATCAGGCCGGCGGCATGGACTTTCGCGGCCTCCACGTCCTCCTCGTTGACACCGTAGTTGCCGATGTGCGGATACGTCAGCGTGACGATCTGCCGGCAATAGCTCGGGTCGGTGAGGATTTCCTGGTAGCCGGTGAGCGCGGTGTTGAACACCACCTCGCCCACGGTGTGACCGGCGGCGCCGATCGAGATGCCCTGAAAGACCGTGCCGTCTGCGAGTGCGAGGATGGCGGGGGGCAGAACTGGCAGCAAGGGAGAAGCTCCGGAAGTCGCGCAGCCCCAGGGCCGTTGCGCCCGAACATCACGGGGAACGGCATCCGGCGACGAAACACTTCGCGGAAGTTTCGCTAAGGCTGCGGTGGTGGCGGGTAAACCTTCGAATTATAGCCGCAAGGGTTTGCCCGGAGACTTGCACACCCCCGGCCGCAGCGGGGATGTCAGCCCGGCTGGGCCAGCGCGGCGATGCCGGCGCGTGCAATCTGCGCATCTTCGGCCGACTTGACGCCGCTGACGCCAACCGCGCCGATGCAGTGCCCGTCCACCAGCACCGGCACGCCGCCTTCGAGCATGCCTTCGATCAGCGGTGCGCTCAGGAAGGACACGCGGCCGCCGTTGATCATGTCTTCGTACACCTTGCTCTCGCGTCGACCCAGTGCGGCGGTGCGCGCCTTGGCCGGCGCGATCTGGGCCGACAGCGGTGCAGCGCCATCCAGCCGCTGCAGCCACAGCGGATGGCCGCCGTCGTCGACGATGGCGATCGTCACCGCCCACTGGTTGGCGAGGGCCTCGCGTTCGGCGGCTTCGGCGATCAGGCGCACGTCAGCGGCGCTCAGGAAGGGCTTGGTTTTCATCGGGGTGCATCCATGTGCAGTGTGAGAGAGTGCTGCGCAGTGTGCCGCAGCGCCCACAAGCGATTCAGGGCCGAAACGCCTGTACTGCCCTGCGGAACTTAGAATCGCGCCCGCGGTCAGACAGCCGCATCCCCAACCCCCTGACGACCTGGAGTCCTCATGAACAATCAAGGCCTGCACCTCGGCACCGGTATGGCCGGCGGCGGCGCGCTGGCGGCCAGCCGCAATCGCGTGCTGCGCAACACCTACTGGCTGCTTGCACTGTCGATGGTGCCCACCGTGCTGGGCGCCTGGGTGGGTGTCAGCACCGGCATCATGGCCTCGATGGGCATGGGCCTGTCGATGATCGTCTTTTTCGCCGGAGCCTTCGGGTTCATGTTCGCGATCGAGAAGACCAAGGATTCAGCCACCGGCGTGGCCGTGCTGCTGGCCTTCACGTTCTTCATGGGCCTGATGCTGTCGCGCCTGCTGGCGGCCATCCTGGGCTTCAAGAACGGCAGCAGCCTGATCATGACGGCCTTCGGCGGCACGGCCGTGGTGTTTGTCGGCATGGCCACGCTGGCCACGGTGATCAAGCGCGACCTGTCGAACATGGGCAAGTTCCTGTTCATCGGCGCCCTGATCCTGATGGTGGCGGGCATCGCCAACGCGTTCCTGCAGAGCAGCGCGCTGATGCTGACCGTGTCGGTGCTGGCCATCGTGATCTTCTCGGGCTTCATGCTGTTCGACATCAAGCGCGTGATCGATGGCGGCGAGACCAACTACATCAGCGCCACGCTGGCCATCTACCTGGACGTGTACAACGTGTTCCAGAGCCTGCTGTCCATCCTGGGCATCGTGGGCGGTGAGCGTGACTGACCGCAGCACCCGCTGAAATGACAAGGGCACCCTCGGGTGCCCTTTTTCATGGCGGTCCGACGGGCGTCAGGCGCGCTCGAACACGGCCATGCTCTCCACATGCGCCGTGTGCGGAAACATGTTCACCGCGCCCGCCGCCACGCAGCGGTAGCCGGCCTGGTGCACCAGCAGGCCGGCGTCGCGCGCCAGCGTGGCCGGGTTGCAGCTGACGTAGACGATGCGCCGCGGCGGCTGCCAGTCGGCGCGCGGCGCGGCATGCAGATCGGCCAGGGCCTTGACCAGCGCAAAGGCCCCCTCGCGCGGCGGATCGACCAGCCATTTGTCGGCCTGGCCATAGGCCACCAGATCGTCGGGCGCCAGCTCGAACAGGTTGCGTGCGGCAAAGCTGGCGCGCCCGTCCAGGCCGTTGCGCAGCGCGTTGTCGCGGCTGCGCTGCACCAGGGTTTCACTGCCCTCGATGCCCAGCACCTCGCGCGCCAGCGTGGCGATCGGCAGCGTGAAGTTGCCCAGGCCGCAGAACCAGTCGATCACCCGCTCGTCGCGCGTGGGCGCCAGCAGGCGCAGCGCGCGGCCCACCAGCACGGTGTTGATCTGGTGGTTCACCTGGGTGAAGTCGGTGGGCTTGAAAGGCATCACCACGCCGAACTCGGGCAGGGTGTAGGCCAGTTCGGGGCCATCGGTGTCCAACAGGTGCACGGTGTCGGGGCCCTTGGGCTGCAGCCACCATTGCACGCCGTGCACGGCGGCAAAGGCACGCAGGCGCGCCAGATCGGCATCGGTCAGCGGCTCGAGGTGGCGCAGCACCAGCGCGATCACGGGGCCGGCCTCGGCCTGGCCGATGGCCAGCTCGATCTGCGGCAGGCGGTCGCGCTGATCCATGCTGCCGACCAGCGCGCGCAGCGGCATCAGCATCGCGCTCACCGTGGCCGGCAGCACCGGACAGACCTGCATGTCGGCCACGTAGCGGCTCTTGCGCTCGTGGAAGCCCACCAGCACCGTGCCCTTGCGCGCCACATAGCGCACCGACAGGCGGGCGCGGAAGCGGTAGCCCCAGTCGGGGCCCTGGATCGGGCGCAGCAGGGTCTCGGCCTTCACCTTGGCCAGATGGGCCAGGTTGTCCTCGAGCACGCGCTGCTTGATCGCCACCTGCGCCGCGCCGTCCACATGCTGCATCTTGCAGCCGCCGCAGGCACCGGCATGCAGGCCGAAATGCGGGCAGCCGGGGCGCACCCGCAGCGCGCTTTCGCGGCGCATCGCGGTCAGCGTGCCCTGCTCCCAGGCGTTCTTGCTGCGGCCGACCTGCACCTGCACTTCTTCGCCCGGCAGTGCGCCTTCGATGAACACCACCTTGCCTTCGGCATTGCGGGCCACGCCCTGGGCCTCGAGGTCGATCGAGTCGACCGTCAGCCATTCGTCTCTTGCTGTCATGGGCCCGATTATCCGGGCACGAAAAAGCCGCCCGAAGGCGGCGTTGCATGGATCGGGCAACTGTTGACGCTGCGCCCCACTCAGGGCTTGACGTAGTCGGACTGCACCTTCCAGCGGCCATCAACGATCTGCGACAGGCGCGACAGGTCGTTGCCCAGGCGCTTGGTGGCGGTGTAGCTCATCTGAGGGCTGCCGAAGATGTCGGGCGGGATCACCATGGAATCCATGGCCTTGACGAAGCTCTCGGTGCTGAGGTTGGCACCGGCCTTCTGCGCCGCACGGGCAAAGGCATCGACGATCACGTAGCCGTAGGCCGAGAACACCGTGGGATCCTCGCTGAACCGGGTCTTGTACTTGGTGGCCCAGAAGCGGATGGGCTGCGCCGCCTCGTCCAGGTACGGATGCTGTGCGGTCATGGTGGTGTACAGGCCGTCCATGGCCTTGCCGCCGAGCTTGTGGATCAGGTCGGTGTAGGCCGCGCTGGAGCCCAGGAACACCGGGTTGAAGCCGGTCTTGCGCGCCTCGCCGATGGCGCCGATGGTTTCGCGGATGATGGTGCCCAGCACCACCAGTTCGCAGCCGGCCGACTTCATCTTGGCCACCTGCGAGCTGAAGTCGGTGGCGCCGCGCTTGTAGCTGGTCTTCTCGGCGAACTCCATGCCCATGGCCTTGAGGCCGGCCTCGCCACCGCGCACCACCTCGAGGCCGAACTCGTCGTCCTGGTAGATCGTGCACACCTTCTTGGCGCCCTTCTCCTTCACCAGCTTGGGCAGCACCATGCGGATCTGGTCGTAGTAGGTGGCGGCGAACGAGTACTTGAGCTTGTGGAAGGGCTCGTACATCTCGCGCGCGGCGGTGATGGGCAGGAAGTTGACGACGTTCTTCTCGAACTGCACCGGCATCGAGGCCAGGTTTTGCGCCGTGCCCAGGTGGCCGGCCATGATGAAGATCTTGTCCTGGTTCACCAGCTTCTGCGTGGCCAGCACCGCGCGCTTGGGGTCATAGCCCGAATCCTCGACCAGCAGCTTGACCTTGCGCCCGGCAATGCCGCCCTGCTCGTTGATCTCGTCCACGCGCAGCTGCATGCCGTTGCGCGCCTGTTTGCCGTAGCCGGCCAGCGGGCCCGACAGGTCCTGGATGGTGCCGACAAGGATCTCGGTCTTGCTGACGCCCTGGGTCTGCGCCTGGGCACTGGTGGCCAGCGATGTGAGCGTGGCCAGCACCGACAGCGCCGGCAGGGCAAGGGATATGCGCTTCATCATGGAACGTGTCTCCACACAGGGGTCGGATGGTCGGCCACGGGGCGGGCCGTTGCGGCTGGCATGCTAGCCCGCAGGGGGGCGCCACGATCCCCGGGGAAGCGATGAGCGCCACGCCACCGGCGCAGCCACAAAGCGCAAGACAGCCCAGCACGGCACCGCAGGCGCCGAGCGCCGAGCCGGTCAGAACAGCGCGTCGCGCCCCACGCCCTGGCCGGCCATGCGCCGCCTGAGCTTGAGCAGGGCCTCCTGCTGGATCTGGCGCACCCGCTCGCGGGTCAGGCCCAGGCGCTGCGCCAGCACCTCCAGCGTCTCGGGCTCGCGGTCGTCCAGGCCGTAGCGGCCGCTCAGCACCTCGCGCTCGCGTGCGTTCAGCCCGGCCAGACCCTGGGCCAGCAGGGCCGAGACCTCGTGGCTGAGCATCAGGCCCACCGGATCGGCCGCGCGCTCGTCGGCCACGCCGTCGAGCAGCGATTCGGCGGTGTCGAGCGCCAGCGGCGCATCCAGCGAGGTGGGCGGCTCGGCCATCGCCAGCAAGGCGCCCACCTGTGCGGGCTGCCAGCCCAGGCGCCGCGCGATGGCCTCGGCGCTGACCGGCTCGCCGGCGGCCGCATCGGCGGCCTCGTTTTCGAGTGCCCGGCGGGCGCGCAGCACCTGGTTGAGCTCGCGCACCACATGCACCGGCAGGCGCACCAGCCGCGTCTGCTGCACCAGCGCACGCTCGATCGCCTGGCGGATCCACCACGAGGCATAGGTCGAGAAGCGAAAACCGCGCTCGGGCTCGAACTTGCCGATCGCATGCATCAGGCCGAGATTGCCTTCCTCGATCAGGTCGGGCAAGGGCAGGCCGCGGCCGAGATGGTGCTTGGCAATGCTCACCACCAGGCGCAGGTTGTGCTCGATCATGGCCTGGCGCGCGGCAAAGCTGCCGTCGCGCGCGGCGCGGGCGGTGGCCTGCTCCTGCTCGGCGCTGAACAGTGGCGCGCGGCGGATCTCGAGCAGGTAGCGCTGCAGCGCGCTGCCGGCCGTGCCGTCGGACGCCGGGTCGCTCAGGGCGCCGGCGTGCGGCGGTTCGTCGCCGGCCGGATCGGCGGCGGCATCGGGTGGTTCGTGCATCGTGCGGCGCCCAGTGGGATGACAGCGCCGCGGCAGACCGGGCTCAGCGCGCCGGCAGCAGCTTGGACGGATCGACCGGCTTGCCCTGGCGCCGGATCTCGAAGTGCAGCTGCACCCGCTCGGCGTCACTGGCGCCCATCTCGGCGATCTTCTGGCCGCGACGCACCACCTGGTCTTCCTTCACCAGCAGGGTCTGGTTGTGGGCGTAGGCCGTGAGATAGGTGTTGTTGTGCTTGACGATCACCAGGTTGCCATAACCACGCAGGCCCGAGCCGGCATAGGCCACGCGGCCGTCGGCGGCGGCCAGCACCGCATCGCCGGCCTTGCCGCCGATGGCCAGGCCCTTGCTGCGGCCTTCTTCAAACGCGCCCAGCACCGGGCCGCTGGCCGGCCAGGCGAAGCCGATGTCTTCGTCGCCTTCGCGCGCGGTGGCCGGCGCCGAGGCCGTGCCCGCGGCCGCCGCTGCGCCACCGGCCTGTGCACGGCCGTCCAGCGGACGCGCCTCGACCTGGCCCGAGCTGACTGGCCGGGTGCTGGCGGCCGAGGCATCGACCTGCGGCGGCACCACGCGCAGCACCTGGCCCACCTCGATCAGGTTGGGGTTCTCCACGCCGTTCCAGCGGGCGATCTCGCGCCAGGCCTGGCCGTGCTCGAGTGCCACGCGGGTGAGCGTGTCGCCGGGCTTGACCGTGTAGTAGCCCGGCTTGCCGGCGTTCTCGATGCCCGGCGGCGGCGGCTTGGCACTGCCCTCGGTCGCGGCGGCCGGGGCGCTGCCGGCGGTGGTGGTGCCGGCAGCGGCGCCGCCTGGCGCTGGCGCCGAGGCGCGCGCCTGGCTGCCGCGGTCTTCGACCGGCGCCTTGTGCCTGGGCGAGGCGCAGCCCGCCAAGGCCAGCACCAGGGCCACGGCCGACCAGGACAGCAGGTGGAAGCGGGGCGACACGGGGCGGGACGGGATCATGACAACGCGCCGCATGAGCGGCGGATTCAGGCGATGCCCGATTTTAGAGGGACGAAATGCACCGCCTCGTGCTCGGTGCGCACCAGACCGCCGGCATGGCGGTCGATCACCAGCAGCACCTGGCCACGGCCACCGCTGCGGTGCATCGGCGCCACCAGGCGCCCGCCGATGGCCAGCTGGTCGAGCCAGGGCTGGGGCACGTCGTCGCCGCCCGCGGCGGCGATGATGCTCTCGTAGGGGGCGTTCGGGCCGTGACCCAGGCGACCATCACCGTGCACCAGGCGCACGTGGTCGAGCCGCCAGGCGGAGAGGTTGGTGCCGGCCTTCTCGAACAGCGGCTTCAGCCGTTCGATCGAGATCACGCGGCTGGACAGGTGCGCCAGCAGCGCCGTCTGGTAGCCGCAGCCGGTGCCCACCTCCAGCGTGCGCCCGAGGCTGCCACCGGCACGCGCCTGTGCGCCCTCGAACAGCAGCTCGACCATGCGCGCCACCACCGAGGGTTTGGAGATCGTCTGGCCCAGGCCGATCGGCAGGCTGGTGTCCTCGTAGGCCTGGTTGGCCAGCGCGGTGTCGACGAACACATGGCGCGGCACCCGGCGCATGGCCTCGAACACCGGCTCGCAGCGGATGCCCTCGCGGCGCAGCACGCCGATCATGCGCTCGCGCATCGGCTGCGAATCCAGGCCCAGGCCCTGCGGCGCGGCCTGGCGCACGGCATCGCGGGCGGCCTCGTGCAGCGGGCGCTGCGGGCGCAGCACGGTGCGGCCGTCGGTCTTGGCACGGGCGCCCGCCGGGGCCTGGCCCATGCTGTCCAGACCGAGCGGAAAGCGCGAGGGCTTGCTCATGACCGCGCCTTGGCCGACAGCGGCGCCAGCATCGGCATCGGCATCGGCCGATCTGCCGGGCAGCGGCCAGCCGGGCCGGGGCGCGGCGCCAGGCTCGGCCCGGCGCTCGCTGCGCAGCCGGCGCTCATCCGCCACTGGCCGGGCGGCCACCCCAGTTGCCCAGGCGGCCACCCCAGGTGGCCAGGCCGGCATGGTCGGTCAAGTCGACCTGCAGCGGCGTGATCGACACGCAGCCATGGGCCACGGCATGGAAATCGGTGCCATCGCCCGCCTCGCGCGCATCGCCGGCCGGGCCGATCCACCAGATGGTCTCGCCGCGCGGGCTGGTCTGGCGGATCACCGGCTCGCTGGCGTGGCGGCGGCCCAGGCGCGTGATGCGGCGCGGTAGCGCGTCGGCATCGGCGCGATTGGGGATGTTGACATTGAGCAGAAACGGCGCGGCCTCGGGCCGGCCGACGATGCCCTGGGCCAGCACCTGCTCGACCACCGCACGCACCACGCGCGCCGCGGCATCGAGCTGGCCCCAGCCCTTCTCGACCTGCGAGAACGCGATGGCCGGCACGCCGAACAGGTAGCCCTCCATGGCCGCGGCCACGGTGCCCGAATAAAGCGTGTCGTCGCCCATGTTGGCGCCCTGGTTGATGCCCGAGAGCACCAGATCGGGACGGTGCCCCAGCACGCCGGTGAGGGCCAGGTGCACGCTGTCGGACGGCGTGCCGTTGACCACGCGAAACCCCTGCTGCGCGCCACTGGCGGTGAACACCGACAGCGGCCGCCCCAGCGTCAGCGCATTGCTGGTGCCGCTGGCGTTCTGCTCGGGCGCAAACACGTCGATCTCGCCCAGGCCCTGCACCGCCTGCACCAGGGCGGCGATGCCGGGGGCGAGGTAACCATCGTCATTGGCGATCAGGATGCGCATAGGGCGCCGATTGTAGGAGGCGCGGCCCGCGCCCGCGGCGGCTGCGCGGCCCCGTCGCCCCGGCGACGGGGCTGGCCCGGCGGCCTGCCTATGATCCTTGGTTCAACAGCAGCATGGCGTTGCGAAGACGCCGCGAGGAGACACGATGCAAGCCTGGTTCTGCGACAACCCGATCGGCGTGAATGCGCTGCAGTGGCGCGAGGCGCCTACGCCCGAACCGCAGGCCGGCCAGGTGCGGCTGGCAGTGCATGCCGCCAGCCTGAACTTTCCCGACCTGCTGATCGTGGAAAACAAGTACCAGTTCAAGCCGCCGCTGCCCTTTGTGCCGGGCAGCGAGTTTGCCGGTGTGGTGGAGGCGGTGGGCGAAGGTGTCACCAGTTGCAAGCCCGGTGACCGTGTGGCGGCGCTGGCCGGCAACGGCGGCTTTGGCAGCCACGCCATCGTGGCCGCCGACAAGCTGTTTCCGCTGCCCGACGCGATGAGCTTCGAGCACGGCGCGGCCTTTGCCATGACCTACGGCACCTCGATCCACGCCCTGCTCGACCGCGGCCGCCTTCAAGCGGGCGAAACCGTGCTGGTGCTGGGCGCGGCCGGCGGCGTGGGCACGGCCGCGGTGCAGATCGCCAAGGCCGCCGGCGCGCGCGTGATCGCCGCCGCCAGCAGCGACGAGAAGTGCGCGCTGTGCCGCGAGATCGGCGCCGACGACACCCTCAACTACAGCACCGGCAACCTGCGCGAGGCGCTCAAGGCGCTGACCGGCGGCAAGGGCCCCGACGTGGTCTACGACCCGGTGGGCGGCGATCTGGCCGAGCCGGTGTTTCGCAGCATCGCCTGGCGCGGCCGCTACCTGGTGATCGGCTTTGCCGGTGGCGGCATCCCGGCCCTGCCCTGGAACCTGGCGCTGCTGAAGAGCGCCGACCTGGTGGGCGTGTTCTGGGGCGATTTCGTGCGCCGCGAGCCGGCCGCGTTCCAGCGCGACATGCGCCAGCTGGGCCAGTGGTACGCCGAAGGCAAGGTGCGCCCGCTGGTCCACCAAACCCTGCGCATGAGCGAACTGCACAAGGCCTACGCGATGATGGCCGGCCGCCAGGTCATCGGCAAGCTGGTGCTCACGCCGGGCTGATGCAACCTACCCCCTCGGTAGGACGCCCGTTTCTCGCGCCCACGGGTCTTCTGCGCTAGCATGCGCAGCGGAGAGCCCTGCATATGGCCGTCAAGGTCCTGATCCTCGAAGACAACCCGGTCGCCCGCGCCTTTTTGTGCCGCGTGGTGCGCGAAAGCTTCAGCGATGCCATCTCGATCACCGAAGCCGGTGATCTGGAAACCGCGCGCGCGCAAATCAAGCTGGCCGGCGGCGCCAGCGGCCTGCACGGCGTCGATCCGTTCAAGCTGATCCTCGTCGATCTTGAACTGCCTGACGGCAATGGCATGGAGCTGCTGGCCGAGCTGGGCCACTACCCGGCCACCAAGATCGTCACCACGCTGTACTCGGACGACGACCACCTGTTCCCTGCCCTTCAGCGCGGCGCCGACGGCTACCTGCTGAAGGAAGACCGCTTCGAGGTGCTGGTGGAAGAGCTGCAGAAGATCGTGCGCGGCCAGCCGCCGCTGTCGCCGGCGATCGCGCGGCGGCTGTTGACGCATTTCCGCCACGGTGGGCGGCTGGATGGCGCGGCGCCCGACTCGGGCTTCACCGTGCCGGGCGAGTTCGTCACCACCAGCGCGCCGGTGCCGATCGAGAAGCTGCCCGACCACGAGCGCCTGACGCCGCGCGAGAGCGAGGTGCTCACCTACCTGAGCAAGGGCTTCACGATCAAGGAGATCGCCAGCCTGATGGGCATCAAGTGGTTCACCGTCAACGACCACATCAAGTCCATCTACAAGAAGCTCAACGTGTCCAGCCGCGCCGAGGCGGCGGTGCTGGCCACCAAGCAGGGCCTGGTCTGAACGGCGCCCGGCCACCGGGCCCGCCGTTCACCCGCCTGCGCTTCGTCGGCCCGCCCATCGCCCTGCGGCCGTGAGCCCGCCCTCCGGCCGCGACGACCGCCCTGGCGGCGTGCCACTGCCGCCCAGCAGCCGCAGCACCGACCCGCCGCCCTGGCCCGCCCAGGGCATGGCCACCGACCCTGGCGCGCGTGCCGCGCCGCGCATGGCGGGCGATCCGCCCACCGAATCCCCCGCCGACTCGGCCTGGACCGAAGCCACCGCCGACGCGCCACGCCGCGCCCCGCAACGCCCGGTGGACGTGGCGCGACGCCTGCTGCTGGTGGGCCTGCTGGGCGTGGTGCTGCTGGCCCTGTGGCTGCGTTGGGCGGCCGCCGAGCCGCATCTGCCCGCCCGCTGGCGCGTGCCCAGCAGCGGGCCGGGGCTCGAGCTGGTGGCCAGCAGCGATCCGGTGCTGGGCGCCCACCGTGGCCAGCGCCTGCTGGCCCTGCGCGACGCCGCCGGCCAGCGGCTGCCGGCCCAGCCCGAGTGGCTGGCACGCTCGCCGCGCTGGATCGTCGATGACCAGGCGCGTGTCGACCTGATGGCCGCGCAGGCCCATCTGGCCACCGCCCAGGCGATGCCCCGGGTGACCCTGGTGTTCGCCACCGCCGCCGGCGGCGAGGCCGAGGTGTCGGTGCCGACCCGGCCGCGCGGCCTGTGGGGCCTGGGCCTGGCCAGCGGCGCACTGGCCGTGCTGGCGCTGCAGCTGTACCTGGTGACGGCGGCGGTGCTGGTGTGGCGCCCTGGGCCGCCGGCCCTGCTGTATGCCGCGATGGCCCTGCCGCAATGCCTGAACCTGCTGCTGATCGGCACCGAGCTGCTGCCCGGCCTGGGCATGAGCCAGGCCCTGGCCAGCGTCGACCTGCGGCTGCGCCTGCTGGCCGATGCCGTGACCTCGGCCGCGCTGGTGCACCTGCTGCTGGTGCATCCGCAGCCGCTGCCGCGCTGGCGCTGGCTGGCCTGGCCGGCCTGGACTGTGGCGCTGGGCCTGGCCGTGATGGCACCACTGCTGCCGCTGCCCGGCCTGTGGTGGTGGACCTCGGGCCTGGGCCTGGGCTGCGGCCTGCTGGGCCTGGCGCTGCTGCGCTGGACCCAGCGCCACGCCCGCCACGCGATGGCCAGCACGCTGCTGTGGCTCACGCTGGCCGGCACCGGCACGCTGGCGCTGCTGCTGCTGGCCATCGGCGTGGCCGGTGGCAGTGCACGCGCACCGGCCGATGTGGCGGTGATCGGCCCGGTGGTGTGGATGGTGTTTTTTGCCGCGCTGCTGATGCTGGCGCCGTTTCTGTCGCGCTCGCAGCAGGTGCTGCGCATGTTTGCGCTGCTGGCCGGCATTGCCAGCACGGTGGCCTCGCTGAACCTGCTGTTCGCGGCGCTGTTTCCGTTTGGCCACCTGGCCGCGCTGCTGCTGGCGCTGCTGGTGGGCCTGGGGCTGTACCACCTGGCCCGCCACTGGATCGTGCGTCAGCTCACCGGCTCGGTGACGGTGAGCGCCGAGCGCATGTTCGACAGCCTGTACCGCGCCGCGCGCGAGCTCGAGCAGTCACCGCGCCAGGCCAGCGAGCAGCTGGGCAAGCTGCTGCGCGAGTTTTTCGATCCGCTGCAGGTCACGCACACGCCACGCACCCTGTCGCGCGTGCGCCTGGCCGGCGATGGCTCGACCCTGGGCGTGCCGGTGCCCGACCTCGGCGACGACGCCCCGCCCGCGGCCACCCGCGGCGCCCTGGTGCTGCGCCACGCGCAGCGCGGCCGGCGCCTGTTCACCGACGAGGACCGCCAGCTCACCGAGCGTGTGATCGAGCAGCTGCGCCGCGCCGTGGCCTACGACCGCGCGGTGGAACACGGCCGCACCGAGGAGCGCACGCGCATCGCGCAAGACCTGCACGACGACATCGGCGCGCGCCTGCTGACGCTGATGTACAAGGCGCCGGATCCCGAGATCGAGGAGTACATCCGCCACACGCTGCAGGACCTGAAGACGCTGACCCGCGGCCTGGCGGCCTCGAACCACCGGCTGTCGCATGCCGCGGCCGAATGGAAGTCCGACATCACCCAGCGCCTGTCGGCCACGGGCTGCGACCTGCACTGGAGCTTTTCCACCGAGCGCGACCTCACGCTGAACGTGGTGCAGTGGTCGGCGCTCACCCGTGTGATGCGCGAGCTGGTCAACAACATCATCAGCCACGCCCAGGCCACGCAGGTGGAGATCACCGTGCATGTCGACCGCGGCCGCTTCACGCTGACCATGCTGGACGACGGCATTGGCCGCGCGCCCGCGCTGTGGGCCCATGGCCTGGGCCTGGGCGGCGTGCGCAAGCGCGTCAAGCAGCTCGGCGGTCAGGTGCAGTGGCTCGAGCAGGCCGGGCGCGGCATCCGCTGCGAGGTGCAAGTGCCGCTGCGGGTCAGCCCGGACGCCGGCCAGGCCTGAAGCGCCCGGCCAGCGCCAGGCCGGCGGCGGCGGCCAGCAGCAGGCTGGCCGTGCCGGGCTCGGGCACGGCGCTGACGCCGAAGGTGAGCGTGCCACCCAGCCAGCGGCCGTCGGCCACATCGGTGCCCAGGTCCTTGAACTGCTCGCTGAACTCGATGCGCAGCAGGCCATCGGCCCCCACGGCCAGGCCCAGGGCGCTGAGGTCGAGCGAGCCGCTGTACTGGCCGCTGCCGCTGATGGCGTCGGCCGCGGCCGGCGCCAGCGTCACGGTGTCCAGCCCGCTCGAGCTGCCGAAGCTGAACTGCAGCTCCGACAGCAGGCTGGGCGCAAAGGCTTCGAGCAGCACCGACCAGTCGAGCGACTGCAGGGCGCTGTAGGCGCCGACATCGACCTGCAGCACGGTGTTGCCGGCCTCGCCGAGCAGGTTGCGGCTTTGCACGCCGGTGGCATCGACCACGATGCTGGCCGCCTGGCTGCCACTGGCGGCCGAGAGGGCGATGGCGGCCGCGCCCAGCAGGCGGCGGCAGGTGCGGTGCAGGGGCTTCATGGCTGGGGCTTTCATCAGGGGGCGGCGGTGGGTGCGACGAACACCACCGCGGTGCGCGCCGGCAGGCTGAAGCGGCCGCTGGCGCGGTCGAAGGCGGCTGCCGCGGCGCGGCGGTCGGCGGCGGTGGCGGCGCGATGCACCGGGTGCAGCACCAGCGGGCGGCCGGCCAGTGCCGGCAGCGTGAGCTGCTTGTCGGTCTTGTCGACGTTGATCAGGTAGACCAGTTCGTCGAAGTTGGCGCCGGGGTAGCCCACGCCGTTCAGGCGCCCCACCAGCACCGTGGGCTCCTGGGTCGAGCCGGTGTTCAGGAAGCTCAGCCGCGACTTGATGTCCTCGGCCGTGCGCAGTCGCAGCAGCGTGCTGCTCTGGCGGATGCGCAGCAGGTCGCGGAAGGCGTCGCGGGTCCAGCCGATCTCGGCCGCGCCGGGCTTGATCAGCGGGTTGGCCAGCAGCGGACGGGCCAGGTCCCAGTTGTCGGCGTTGTCGCGGGCCGGGGGCAGACCGACGCCGAAGTTGTTGTCGGCGTAGCTCCAGTCGAGGCGGTTGAACCAGTCGCCGCTGTCGTAGCTGTTGCGGTCGAGCGACTTGCTGCGCAGCGTGTCGGTGCCGGCATGGAAGTACAGCACGCCCTGGCTGAAGGCGTTGATGGCGCTGGCCAGGATCTGCACGCGGGCCCGGTCGTCGCGGCTGGTGCCGGTGGGCAGGCGGTAGGCGTTGGTGTCGAACAGCGTGAGGTTGTCGTGGTTCTCCACGTAGTTCACCACCTCGCCCGGCTCGAGCACCCAGCCGGCGGGGATGCCGCCCACGTCGATCTGGTCGAGGCGCAGCGTGGCATCCCAGCTGGTCTGCATCTGGAAGCTGCGGATCGAGCCGGCCAGCGAGGCCTTGATGCGGTCGGCCTGCCACATCAGCTCGCCACGGCTCTGGCCCGTGGCGCTGGCATTGGGGTCGTAGAAGAAGCCGTTGACATAGCCCTGGCTGGCCACCAGCGCGGCACCGGTGTCGCAGCAGCCGCCGCCGCGCACCGCGTCGCGCAGCAGCGGGTTGAAGCTGCCGATGCCCGAGCCGTTGAGCGACAGCATCTCGGCCTGCACAAAGCGCGCGCCATTGGCCACCTCGCCGAAGTTCCAGCCCTCGCCAACGATCTGCACCTCGCGGCCGGCGGCGGCACTGGTGCGGGCCTTGAGCGCCTCGATCACCGAGCGCGGGTGGTGGCCCATGATGTCGAAGCGCAGCGAGCTGATGCGGTAGTCGCGCGTCCAGGTGATGGCCGAGTCGATCATCAGCTTGGCCATCATGCGGTTCTCGGCCGCGGTGTTCTCGCAGCAGGTCGAGCGCTCGATGCCGCCGCCGGCGTTCAGGCGGTGGTAGTAGCCGGGCACCACCTTGTCGAGCACCGAGCTGCTGTTCTGGCCCGAGGCGGTGGTGTGGTTGTAGACCATGTCCATGCCCACGCGCAGGCCCACGGCGTTGAGCGCCTGCACCATGCGGCGGAACTCGACCACGCGCGCCAGCGGGTCGGCCGCGCTGCTGGCGTAGCTGCCATCGGGCGTGGTGAAGTGGTGCGGGTCATAGCCCCAGTTGAAGCAGTCGGTGCCGGCGGTGGCGGCCACCGCGGCCTGCTGGGCCGTGCTGTCGGGCGCGCCGCTGGGCACGGGCGTGACGCAGCCTTTTTCGCTGACGCTGGCGATGTCGAACACCGGCAGCAGGTGCACATCGCTCAGGCCGGCCTGGGCCAGCGCGGCCAGGTGGCGCATGCCGTTCGACTGGGTTTCGGCAAAGGCCAGGTACTTGCCGCGGCGGGCCGCCGGCACACTGGCATCGTGGATCGAGAAGTCGCGCACATGCAGCTCGTAGATGCTGAGATCGGCCGGCGCGGCCACCGTGGCCGGCGGCGCTGCGGCATCCCAGCCGGCCGGCTTGGTGGCCGCCGACTGCAGATCCATCACCACGCTGTGCTGGCCGCCGAGCGCCAGGCCCAGCGAGTACGGATCGGTCACCAGATTGCGCACCAGGCCCACGCCACGCACGAACACCTGCACCTGGTAGCGGTAGCTGGCGCCCTGCAGGTTGCCGGGCTTGGCCAGCTGCCAGACGCCGGTGGCGGCGTCGCGGCTCATGGCCTCGGTGGTGGTGCGGGTGAGCAGGGCCGAACCGCTGACCGGCGTGGTGAGCACCAGCGACACGGCCTGCGCCGTGGGTGCCCACAGCTTGAAGCGGGTGCTGCCGCCGGACACCACCGCGCCCAGGCCGGGCACGGCCTCGGCCGCGGCATACAGGTCATCCAGCGCGCCGGCCACCTGGGCGGTGGTGGCGTTCTGCACCTTGCCGGCGGCATCTTCCTGCACCAGCACCAGTTGCTGCTGGTGCAGCGCGGGCAGGCGCGCCTCGTCGGCGGCGCGCACGCCGAAGACCGTGCCGCTGGCCACCCACTTGAAGCGCAGCGCATCGGCCGCCGGCACCGTGCCGCTGTGGGCATCGAGGGTGATGAAGCCGTCGGCGCCCTGCACCGCGGCGCCCAGGCCCACGCTGATCTGGCCGGTGGCCGAGTGGTACAGGCGCACGCTGCCGGTGGTGGCGATGCGCGGCCACTTGACGAGGCGGCGGTTCAGCCACACCGCGCGGGCATCGGTGCTGGACACCTGGCGCAGATCGGGGCTGGCGGTGTAGACCGTGGCGTCGCGCTCGACCAGCCAGACGTGGCCGACCTGGCCGCGCACGGTGAGCGCCGCGTAGGGCACGCGGATGTTGTTGTCGCGGCCATCCTTGTCGTTCTCGTTCGGCGCCATGCCGTGCACGATGAACTCCAGCGCCGTGCGGTTCACGTCGCCCTGCGGGTTCAGCACGGGGATGTCGAACACCACCTCGCCGTCAGCCGCGGCGTAGCCCGGCATCGCGCTCAGCGCCACCGGCTGGTTCCAGCGGTCGATCTGCAGGCTGGCGGGCAGCGCGGCAGCGTCCAGGCCGCTGCCGTTCCACAGGTGCAGGCCCCAGGCGCTGTAGCCGCCGTCAAAGCGCTTGTAGTGCACGCGCACGGTCTTGATGTCGGGCACCGGCAGCAGGCGCGGGTTGCTGGTGTAGTTGGTGCCATCGCCCTCCACGCGCCAGATCTCGTTGGCACCGGCCTGCAGCACATGGCTCTGGTCGGCGCCGCCGTTGTCCTTGGTGTCACCCTGGTGGAGCAGAAAGCCCACCGTGCCGCTGCCGGCGGCCAGTGGCACGTCGTAGTACACGCCGAAGTCGTCGCTGCCGGCGGCGTTCCAGCCGGCGTTCCAGTTCGGGCTTTGCGCGGCGTTCCAGGTGTGGATCTGCCAGCCGGCGTGGTTGCCGTCGGCGCGGCGGTAGTGCACGCGCAGCGAGGTGGCCGGCGCGGTTTCGGTGGCCACGGCCGCGATGCGGGCGGTGGGGGCCTCAGCTGCCGCAACGGGCGCACCGGGCACGCCGGCCAGCAGCTCGACGCCACTGTCGGCCGCGGCGGCCGACACCGTGCCGCCGGCCTGCGCCTGGGCCACGGCCTGGGCATCGCCAGCGCCGCCACCACAGGCCGCGAGCAGGCCGCACAGGCCCAGCGCGAGGCCCCCGACCACCTGGCGCGCCTGGCGACCCAACCTGTCCAACCATGACCTCATGTCTCACCTCAGCTTCTTGTGTGGCGCCGATGCTATTGAAGTAAAACTACAACTGGAAGCTGGTGAAATCCCGATGAAGCCCCTCTCCCCGGGCGGATTCTCCTGGCCTCCACACAAATTCAGGCGACCGATCACGGCGATGGCCGATTGAATTTGTAGTTTTACTTCCAACCGAATCATCGACACCGGACGTTCCCAGACGGTTGCGGCGCCGGCCGATGCCCCAGCGCCAGCCGGGCGGCCGCCATGCACCGGGCCCGGCGCCAATGGTGGCTCGGTGGTTCGCACCGCCGCCGCACCGTCACCGCACAGGCGCTGCGCGGCAGGCCACCGCCCCCGCCCCCGCCCAGGCCGCGTAGGCACTGGGCCAGGCAGCCACCCTCGGCGATCGGGGAGGCACGCCTCGGCAGACCCTCGCTCGGTCACAGGACATCAGGTGAACCGCGGTCCATGACGCTGCGGCGCTGCCTGCGCTGGCTGATCTGGCTGTGCGTGCTGCCGCCGCTGCTGCTGATGGCGCTGGTGGGCGGGGCATGGGTCTGGCGCAGACCCAGCGCAACACCGAGCGGCTGGCCGCCCAACTGGCCGAACACATGGCCGAACACATGGCCGGGCGCGTGGCGCAAAGCATCGAAACCCGCCTGGCCGGACTGATCCTGATGACCCACAGTCCGGCCGCCACCGCGGCGGTGGCGCCTGGTGGCGATCTGGCGCCGCCGTACCAGCAGGCCCGCCCCTTCTTCGCGGCTTTCAGCGGCCATGTGCTGCTGGTGGACCCCAGCACCCAGCTGCTGTTCACCACCCGTCTGCCGCTGGGCACGGCCCTGCCGATGCTGCCGCCGATGCAGGGCCAGACGGCGGCGCCGACGGCCCTGCGCAGCAGCGAAGCCACGCTGCGGGCGACGTTCGATGTGATGACCGACGCGGCGCCGCTGCTCGACCCGCAGCGCCGCATCCGCATGGTGAACCCGGCCTTCAGCCGCGTGTTCGGCCACGCGCCGCAGGCCGTGATCGGCCAGGGCACCGCCATGCTGCATGCCGGTGCCGCCGAGTTCGAGCAGCAGGCCGCTACGCGGTTTGCGCAAGCCAGCATCGGACTGCCACCGCAGGTGACGCTGGACTGCCGCCACGCCGATGGCCGCGTGTTTCGCGTACTGCAGCAGCATCGCGCCCAGCACCGGCCTGGGCCTGGCACTGACCCGCCATCTGGCCCAGCTGATGGGCGGCGAGGCGGGGGGTGCGCAGCCACCCCGGCCAGGGCAGCTGCTGCTGGTTCTCGGCCTGGCTGCGGCTGGCCGAGACTCCGGCCGCCGCGCTGGCCGCCACGGCCGGCGCACCGGCAGACCACACCCGTGCCGCCCGTGCCACCCATGCCACCCGCGTCAGCACAGCCAGCACAGCCAGCACCGGCCCCAACGGCCGCACCGATGCCACCGGCAGCCCCGGCACCCCACAGGCAAACGACAGCGCGGACGACAACCCGCTCAACCACGATGTGGCCGAAGAACTGCGGCGCCACGCCGGGTTGCACGTGGCCAGCGCCCACAACGGCCGGCAGGCCGTGGCCATGGCGCTGGAACAGCGCCATGCGCTGAACCTGCTGGACCTGCAGATGCCCGAGCTGGATGGTCTGCCTGCCGCACGTCAGATCCGCCAGCAGCCGGGCCCCGACACACCCATCGTGGCCATGACCGCCAACGCCTTTGGCGAAGACTTCGCCGTCTGCCTGGCCGCCGCATGATCGACCACATGGCCAAGCCGGTGGACCCGGACAGCCTGTACGGCACCTTGCTGCGCTGGCCGCCGCCGCCAGCCTGAGCCCGGGCACCCACCTGCGCGCGCCACGGACTCATGCGCAGCCAGCGCCCGGCGCAGGCGCTTACAGGCGACAAAAAGGCCCTGGGGCAGATGCGCCGCAGGGCCTTCGTCTTGCTCCCACACCTGGCACCCACGGAGGCCGTGGGCACTGGATCGGTCTGGGCTTTATCGGGTGGGGTGGCTGATGGGACTCGAACCCACGACGACCAGAATCACAATCTGGGACTCTACCAACTGAGCTACAGCCACCGTAGAGCCGCAGATTATAGCCTGATCATGGCTTGTTTGCAGAGGCTGCCGCAGCAGCGGCCACCGGATCGGTGCGCTTCTCGGTCTTGAAGCGGGTTTTCAGGGCCTGGTAGTAGGCCTCGGACTCGGCGCGCGCCCAGGCCTGGCCGTACTGGCCACGCAAGGCCTGTGCATCTTCGGGCCGGGCTTCGCGCGGCAGCACCTTGTCGACGCGCGCCACCACATAGCCCTGCCCGGGCAGGGCCACGCCCACCACGGCCGGCAGCTTGGCGGTGTCGGCCGCCAGCACGGCCTCGAGCACCTGGCGCGGCAGCGATTCGGGCTTGGCGCGCGACACGGTCAGCGCATCGCCCAGCGCACCGCTGGCGGCATCGGCCTTCAGCTGCGCCAGGCGGGCTTCGCCGTCCTTGCGCGCCAGGGCTTCCGACTGGCTGATCACCAGGCGTTGCCGCACCACGTCCTTCACCTCGGCCAGCGGCAGGGTGCGTGCCGGCTGATGCTGCAGCACGCGGGCTGCGGCCAGCTGGTTGGCGCCCACCTCCACCGCGTCGGTGTTGCGCTTGTTCTTCAGCGGGTCGTTGCCGAACACCGCCTCGAGCAGCTTGGCGCTGGCCAGCGGGCCCTTGGCATCGGCGGGGGCGCTGCGCTGCACGGTGGCCGTGCGCTTCTCGAGCTTGAGCTTGTCGATCACCGGCTGCAGGCTGTCGCTCTGCTCGTACACGGTGTTGGTGAACTGCTCGGCGGCCTCGGCCCAGCGCTTGACCGCGAGCTGCTGGCGCACCTCCTCCTCGATCTGCGCGCGCACCGCGTCAAAGGCCTTCTTGTCGCCGCCACGCACTGCCTCGAGCTGAATCACGTGGTAGCCGAAATCGGTCTCGATGACATTGCTGATCTCGCCCGGCTTCATCGCGAACACGGCTTCCTCGAACGGCTTGACCATCGCGCCGCGACCGAAGAAATCGAGATCGCCGCCCTTCTCGGCCGAGCCGGGGTCTTGCGAGTTCTTTTTCGCCACCTCGGCAAAGCTGGCCGGGCTCTTGCGCACTTCGGCCAGCAGCGCCTCGGCCCTGGCCTTGGCCTTTTGCCGCAGGTCGGCCGCAGCGTCCTTGTCGGCGGTGATCAGGATGTGGCGGGCACGGCGCTCTTCGGCGGCGGTGTAGCGGCTGGCGTTCTCGGCGTAGTACTTGCGCAGATCTTCCTCGGGCGCGGTGATGCCGCGCTTGATGCTGTCCATGTCGAGCAGCACGTACTCGATCTGCGCCTGTTCAGGGGCGCGGAAGTCGGCTTCGCGCTGCTTGTAGAAGGCCTCGATGTCGGCGTCGGTGGGCGCCACCTTGGCCAGGTAGTCCTTGGCTTCGAAGCGCGCCAGGCGCAGCTCGCGGCGCTGCAGCAGTGCGTCGAGCGCGGTGTTCACCACCGCGGCCGGCACCACCACGGCGCCGGTGATGCCACCCAGCACCTGCTGCTGGGCCAGGTCGCGGCGCAGGCGTGCGGCAAACATCTCGGAGGTCATGCCCTGGGCCGACAGCAGCTCCTTGTTGACCGTGCCGTCGGCATTGCGCATCTGCGCAAACTGCGGATCGGTGGTGAACAGGCGCTGCAGGCGCTCATCGGTCACCGTGAGGTGCTGCTTCTGCATGGCCGCCTGCAGCACGCGCTCGCGCACCAGCATGTCCAGGGTCTCGGCGCGGGCAGCGGGTGAATCCAGCATCTTGGCGTCCACGCCGGGCATCTGCGCGCGCACGCGCTCCACCTGGCGCTGGTGCATGGCGTCCCACTCGGCCTGGGTGATGGCCTGGCCGTCCACCTTGGCCACCGTGTTGTTGCCGCTCTCGGAGAACTCCGAGTAGCCCTGGATGCCGAAAACCACGAACGACGGCAGGATCAAGATCAGCAGCAGCAGCTGCAGCAGCCGGTTGTGGGTGCGTACAAACTCGAACATGGATGAAGAGCCTTGGGAAGCGGCAGACCAGGGCGGGCCCTGAATGCAAAAAAGGCGAACCGGGGTTCGCCTTGCATGTGTCGGGACCCGAACGCCGGCGGCGCCGGAGCCCGCGATTCTAGGGCCCGGGCGGCGCCGTGCGGCGCCTCCAGGCAGGTGGCCGCGCAACGCGGCAAAAGTGGTGGGTGCTGAGGGGCTCGAACCCCCGACCTACGCCTTGTAAGGGCGCCGCTCTACCAGCTGAGCTAAGCACCCTTCAGGCGCGCGTGGCGCCAGACTTCATTTGATGCCGTCCTTCAGTGCCTTGCCCGGGCGGAACTTGGGCACCTTGGAGGCCTTGATCTTGATGACGTCACCGGTGCGCGGATTGCGGCCGCTGCGGGCCGCACGCTTGGTGACGGTGAAGGTACCGAAGCCGACGATGGACACATTGCCGTTCTTCTTGAGCGTGGTCTTGACGCCGCCGATCAGCGCATCCAGGGCGCGCGTGGCGGCAGCCTTGGAGATGTCGGCTTGCTTGGCAATGTGCTCGATCAGATCGGTCTTGTTCACGAAGGTACCCCCTCTCGTTTGCGCTCTGGTTTGATGGTTCTCGGAGGCTCTGCGGTCCCCGCTGCAAGGGCGCTGTGAAGCGCGTCGATTACAGCGGTGGCCGCCCTGCAGTGTCAAGCGTGAGGCGCGGATTCTATGCGTGGCGTCAGAGGGCCCCGAACCCGCTGCAGGACGGGATGTGACTCACCTCACATCGCCGCGGCGCACCAGCACCACACCCACCGCGCACAAGCCCATGCCGGCCAGCGCCAGCAGGCCCAGGCGCTCGTCGAACATCAGCCAGGCCAGCAGCGCGGTGCACGGTGGCACCAGGTACAGCAGGCTGGTGACGTGCGTGGCCGCGCCGCGCTGGATCAGCAGCATCAGCAGCGAACTGCCGCCCAGCGACAGGCCCAGCACCGACCAGGCCAGCGCCAGCAGCACATCGACATGCCAGACCATGGGCGCGGCCTCGAGCAGCGCAAACGGCCAGCTCAGCAGCAGCGCGGCTGCCAGTTGCACCGCGTTGCCGGTGCGCACATCCACCGGCTGCACAAAAAGTTTCTGATACAGCGTGCCGGCGGTGATGCAGACCAGCGCCAGCAGCGCCAGGCCGAGGTTGTGTCCGGTGACCTCGCCGGCCCCCATCTTGGGCCACACCACCAGCACCAGGCCGGCCAGGCCCAGCAGCAGGCCCAGCCATTGCATCGGGGCCACGGCCTGGCGGCCGCGCTGGCTTTCCCACAGCGCGGTCAGCAGCGGCTGCAGGCCGACGATCAATGCCACCGTGCCGGCCGGTGCACCGGCGCGCACGGCGGCCCACACACCGCCCAGGTAGCCGGCATGCATCAGCACGCCGCTGGCCCCCAGGTGCGCCCATTGCGCAGCGCCACGCGGCCAGGCCACTCTGGCCAGGCGCACCCACAGCGCAAACGCCAGCACCGACAGCGCATAGCGCCAGGTGAGGAAGCTGAGGGGCGGCACATGCGGCATGGCCAGGCGCGCCACCACGAAGCCGGTGCTCCAGATGGCCACGAAGACCCAGGGCATGGACGCCAGCAGCCGGGCGCGCTGCGGCGCGCCGGGATCGCTCACTTGGCCTTGGCGCGGATCTCCGGCAGCGCGCGTTGCAGGTAGTACACCATCGACCAGATGGTCAGCACGGTGGCCACCAGGATCAGCGCGGTGCCCCACAGCCGCGTGTCGATCACGCCGAGCAGCGCGCCGTCGTACAGCAGAAAGGGGATGGCCGTCATCTGCGTGGCGGTCTTGAGCTTGCCGAGCATGTGCACCGCCACGCTGCGCGAGGCGCCGATCTGCGCCATCCATTCGCGCAGTGACGAGATGGCGATCTCGCGGCCGATGATCACCAGCGCCACCAGCGCGTCCACGCGGTCGAGCTTGACCAGCACCAGCAGGCAGGCGCACACCAGGAACTTGTCGGCCACCGGGTCAAGAAAGGCGCCGAACGAGGAGGTCTGGTTGAGCTTGCGCGCCAGCCAGCCGTCGAGCCAGTCGGTCAGCGCAAACACCACGAACAGCACCGTGGCGACCAGGTTGCGCAGCCCGGCATCCAGCGGCAGGTAGAACACGCCGACGATCAGCGGGATCGCGACGATGCGCGCCCAGGTCAGCAAGGTCGGCAGCGTGAGGAACATGGGGGGCATTGTGCATGGAGCCCCGCCCCTGCGCGGGCCGGGCGCCGCATCAATCCAGCGTGCGCGGCTTGAAGCGCCGGTCGTCGGCAAACAGGAAGGTCTCGGTGTACTTCCAGGGCCGCGGCAGGTGCGACACCGGCGCAAAGGGCGCGGCGCGGTGCACCGCGTCGATGGCCAGCTGCACCGTGTCCAGCGCCTGGCCGGGCCGGCGCAGCACGCCCACGCGGCGCACGCTGCCGTCGCCATTGAGCTCGACCTCCAGCACCGGAATGGCCAGCAGCGGCTCGGGCGGCACACCGTCGTAGGTGCGGCCGGTGTTGGCGGCCACCAGCTGCAAGGCGGCCTGGCGGCGCCAGTCGTCCCAGCCACGGGCCGGCGCACCGCGGCGTGGCGCCGGGGCCTTGGGCGCGGCGTCGGCCTGGGCTGGCGCTGCGGGGCGGGCGGGTGCCGCGCCACCCCGCTCGGCGGCCGGGCGGCTGTCGCCCGGCCCCGGCACCGCCGGCGGCTGGCCGCAGGCGCCAAGCAGCAGCAGCAGGGCGCCGGCGGCCAGCGGGTTCAGCCAGCCGGTGGCTGGCGCGGCTGGCCGGGCGCTGGCCCGCAGGCTCGGCCCATCGCCAGCCGGTGCTGGCCGCGGCACGCGCGGGTGCTCAGTGCAGGGCACGGTAGATCTCCTCGGCCAGGTCGGCGCCAATGCCATCCACGGTGGCCAGCTCGTCGACGCTGGCCGCAGTGACGCCACGGATGCCGCCAAAGCGCTGCAGCAGGCGCGCGCGCTTCTTCGGGCCCACGCCCGGGATTTCTTCGAGCTTGCTGCCGCCGGTGCGCACGCTGGCGCGCTTGGCGCGCATGCCGGTGATGGCGAAGCGGTGCGCCTCGTCGCGGATCTGCGCCACCAGCATCAGCGCGGCCGAGTCATGGCCCAGGTAGGCCTTGTCGCGGCCATCGGCAAACACCAGCTCTTCCAGGCCGACCTTGCGGCCCTCGCCCTTCTCGACGCCGACGATGATGTTCAGCGGCAGGCCCAGCTGGCTGAACACCTCGCGGGCCATGGCCACCTGGCCACGGCCGCCGTCCACCAGCACCAGACCCGGCAGGCGCAAGGCCTTGGGCAGCGGCTGCTGGGTGGCGATGGCGCCATCGGCATCGAGCTCGCCGCTGGCGGCGGCCGCGGCGCGCGCCTCGGCCACCTTGGCATAGCGGCGCTGCAGCACCTGGCGCATGGCGGCGTAGTCGTCGCCGCCGGTGATGCCCTCGATGTTGTAGCGGCGGTATTCGGCCGGGCGCATGCCGTGGGCTTCGTAGACCACGCAGCTGGCCTGCGTGGCCTCGCCGGCGGTGTGGCTGATGTCGAAGCACTCGATGCGCAGCGCGTCCAGGTCGTCCGATTCCAGCTCCAGCGCCTCGGCCAGCGCACGGGTGCGCTCGCGCTGGCTGCCCTCTTCGGCCAGCAACCGGGCCAGCGCGATCTGCGCGCCCTTGTCGGCCATCTCCAGCCATACCCGGCGCTGCTCGCGCGGGTTGGGCTGGGCGGCCAGCTTCACGCCGGTCTGCTCGGCCAGGGCCTGCAGCAAGGCCTTGTCAACGGCGTGGCTGACCACCAGGCTGGGCGGCGGCGCCACGCCCAGGTAGTGCTGGGCGATGAAGGCCTCGAGCACCTGCTGCTCGACGGTGGGCCGCGCTGCGGGCTCGGCCCCCTCGGTGCCGGCCTCGGCGGCCTCCAGCGCCTCCATCGCCTCCAGCTCTTCGGCGCTGATCGCGGTGGCGTCTTCCACATGGGCCGGAAAGTAGGCGCGGTCGCCCAGGTGGCGGCCGCCGCGCACCATGGCCAGGTTGACGCAGGCCCGCCCGCCCAGCACGCGCACGGCCAGGATGTCGACATCGCGGTCGCGCGCCGACAGGCTGCTTTCGTCCACGCTCTGCTGGTGCAGCACGCGCGACAAGGCGCCGATGCGGTCACGCACCTCGGCCGCGCGCTCGAACTCGAGGCCGTCGGAAAAGGCCATCATCTGGCGCTGCAGGTCGCCCAGCACGGCATCGGTGTCGCCACGCAAGAAACGCTCGGCATCGGCCACGTCGCGGCCGTAGCCGGCCGGGGTGATGAGGCCCACGCAGGGGCCCGAGCAGCGGCGGATCTGGTACAGCAGACAGGGCCGCGAGCGGTTGGCGTACACCGTGTCCTCGCAGGTGCGCAGGCGGAAGGCCTTTTGCAGCAGCTGGATGGTCTCCTTCACCGCCCAGGCACCCGGGTAGGGGCCGAAGTAGGTGTGCTTGCGGTCCACCGCGCCGCGGTAGTAGGCCATGCGCGGGAACGGGTGGCGCTCGAGCTTCAGGTAGGGGTAGCTCTTGTCGTCGCGGAACAGGATGTTGAACCGTGGGTTCAACGCCTTGATCAGGTTGTTTTCCAGCAGCAGGGCCTCGGCCTCGCTGCGCACCACGGTGGTTTCGAGCCGCACGATGCGGCCCACCATCACGCCGATGCGGGTGCCGCCGTGGTCCTTCTGGAAGTAGCTGGAGACGCGCTTTTTCAGGTTGCGCGCCTTGCCCACATACAGCACCTCGCCGCGCACATCGAAGTAGCGGTAGACGCCCGGCAGGCCGGGCAGCGCGGCCACCTCGGCCAGCAGGCGCTCGCGCTGCAGCGCCTCGGGGCTGGGGCCGGCGCTGGCGCTGTGGCTGGCGAGGGGGGCGTCTGGAGGGGCGGGCTCGGTCATCGGGCGGCGGCAGATCGGGGCGTGATTGTCACCGCACGACAATGCGGCCCATGCCGCTGCCCGCCCCTGCCACCACGCCGCCGCCGGCCGCGGTCTGGGACCTGTTCTGCCGCGTCATCGACAACCACGGCGATCTGGGCGTGTGCTGGCGCCTGGCGCGCGGCCTGGCGCGGCGCGGCCTGCCGGTGCGCCTGTGGGTGGACGACGCCGCGGCGCTGGCCTGGATGGCGCCACAGGGCGAGCCGGGCGTCACGCTGATCCACTGGGCCGGGGACGCGGCCACGCTGCCCGCGCTGAACCCCGGCGCGGTGGTGGTCGAGGCCTTCGGCTGCGACCCGCCGGCGCCCTTCGTCGCGCGCATGGCGGCGTGCGCAGCGCAGGGCCAGCGCCCGCCGGTGTGGATCAACCTCGAGTACCTCAGCGCCGAAGCCTATGTGGAGCGCTCGCACCGCCTGGCCTCGCCGCAGTTCAGCGGCCCGGGCCGGGGCCTGACCAAGTGGTTTTTCTACCCGGGCTTCACGCCGGCCACCGGTGGCCTGATGCACGACGACCTGCCCGCCGGCAGCCCGCACGAGCACCGTGCCTGGCTGCAGGCTTGCGGCTGGTGCGCGGCGGGCGAATGGCCGGTTTCGCTGTTCTGCTACGACAACCCGGCGCTGTCCGGCCTGCTGCGGCGCCTGCCGGCCTGGGCCGGCGGCCAGCCGGTGCGGCTGCTGGCCGCCCCCGGCGCTGCGCAGCGCCAGCTGCAGGCCATGGCCACGGCCGGCACGCTGCCGCAGGGCCTGGCCATCACCGCCCTGCCCTGGCTGAGCCAGCCCGACTACGACCGCCTGCTGGCCGGCTGCGCGCTGAACCTGGTGCGCGGCGAGGATTCGTTCGCGCGCGCCCAGCTGGCTGGCGCCGCACCAATGCTGTGGCAGATCTACCCGCAGCACGACGGCGCGCATGCGCCCAAGCTCGAGGCCTTTGTGCGCCGCTGCACCGCGGGTGCCACACCTGATCTGGCGCTGGCCGTGGCCGCCAGCCAGCGGGCCATCAACGGCCTGGGCGACTGGCCCGAGGCCCTGCCGCCACCCGCGCCGTGGGCGGCGCTGCAGGCCCGCTGGCGCGACGGCTTGCGCGCGCAGACCGATCTGGTCACGCAGCTGCACAGCTTCGTCACGGGGAAAACGCTAGAATAGCGGGCTTTGCTGCCCGGCAGCGGGTGAAAACCGCGCCGTCGGGCCAGCCTCCCGAACATCCCCGAACCTCAGGTCGGCCTGCCGACCGTCCCAGCCCGGCGACCGGACGCTTCCAGCGGTCGAGGGCACCCGCTAGAAGGACCGCCCATGAAAATCGCTCAGGAAATCCGCGCCGGCAACGTGATCATGCAGGACAAGAACCCGTGGGTGGTTCTGAAGACCGAATACTCGCGCGGTGGCCGCAATGCCGCCACGGTGCGCATGAAGCTCAAGAGCCTGCTGAACAACCAGGCCACCGAGCTGGTCTACAAGGCCGACGACAAGATGGACCAGATCATCCTCGACAAGAAGGAGTGCACCTACTCCTACTTTGCCGATCCGATGTATGTGTGGATGGACACCGAGTTCAACCAGTACGAAGTCGAAGCCGAGAACATGGGCGACGCGGTGAACTACCTCGAAGACGGCATGAGCGCCGAAGTGGTGTTCTACGACGGCAAGGCCATCTCGGTTGAACTGCCCACCAGCGTGGTGCGCGAGATCACCTGGACCGAGCCGGCCGTCAAGGGCGACACCTCGGGCAAGGTGCTCAAGCCGGCCAAGATCGCCACCGACTACGAGATCATGGTCCCCATCTTCGTGGCCCAGGGCGACAAGGTCGAAATCGACACCCGCACCAACGAGTACCGCAAGCGCGTCTGATCACGGTCTTGCGCTGATGCAACAAGGGGCACCTCGGTGCCCCTTTGCATTGGGCGCTGCGGTGCTACCGTGCGCACCACCATGAGCGACACCCCCGGCTTCGATTTCGATTTCGCGGTTCAGGCCCCGTTCCGCATGCAGCCCGGTCTGCGCCGGCTGGCGCCCGGCACGCCGCAGCTCACGCCGGCCGCGCTGCCGCAGCGCGGCGTGTCGCGCCACATGCGCGAGAAGCTGGCCGTGCTGTGGGCCTTTGCCGACGATGCGCTGTGCAGCGTGCCCGGCTTCGATGCCCGCCCCGCGCTCGATGCGCTGGCCGCGCATGCCGCGGCCGAGCATCCCGCAGCCTGGCAGGTCGACGGTGCGCGCTGGCGCTGCGCCGGTCTGGGCTGGAGCCTGGACGCCGATGACGAGCCGGTGGCCGATGCCGACACCGGCTGGCCCGAGATCGGGCCCTTTTTGCGCCAGATCGCCCGGCCGTGGCGGCGCGCGGCGCTGCTCTCGCTGGCCTTCTGCGAAGACTTCGCCATCGTCGACGCCGCCAGCGGCAGCATCCCCTGGCTGGCCGTGGCCCTGCCCTCGGTGTGGGCGCCGGCCGAGAAGGTGGGCCGGCCGTTCGGCGAGATCCACGCGCCGGTGGCCGATGCCAGGCTGATCGTGCAGGCCGCACCGCAACTGGTCAAGCTGGTGACCGGGGCCGAACGCTGGGAGCGGTTTGTCTGGACGATCACGCCGCACCCGCGCCTGCACGCCCATCCGCGGCGTTATCCACCCGAGCGCTGGGCGCCGGCACTGCTGGCCGATGCCAGCGGCGACACCCTGGCCGCGCAAAGCTGGTGGCGCACCGAGCGGCAGAGCTTCATTCCGGTGCCTGGCACCACGATCGTCGACGCCGGCCCGGGCCAGGCCGTGTTTTGCATCGGCGTGGAGGTGCAGCCGCTGGGCCGCGCGCTGGCTGAGCCGGCCCGGGCGCAGCGCGTGCACGAGGCGCTGGCCTCGATGAGCGAGGCGGTGCTGGCCTACCGCGGGCTCGGCGCGGCGCGCGCGCCCCTGCTGGCCTGGCTGGCCCGCCGCGCCGCCGGCGACACGGCCACGGCCTGACCGCAGCACGATGAGCTGGGGCCCGCCGCAACCGGTGCGGATCGTTTTTTCGGACCCGGCCGCGCCCGCCGCGCCCGACTTCGGCGACGTGTACCACGCGCGCCAGGGTGCGCTGGTGCAGGCACGCCATGTGTTCCTGGCCGGCAACGGCCTGCTGGCGCCTGGCTGCGACGGCCAGGCGCCACCCGGCCGCTGGGCCGGGCGGCCACGCTTCACGGTGCTGGAAACCGGCTTCGGCCTGGGCCACAACTTTCTGGCCACCTGGGCCGCCTGGCGCGCCGATGCACAACGCCCGCGCGAGCTGCTGTTCGTGTCGCTCGACAAACACCCGCCGCGGCGCGATGACCTGGCCCGTGCGCTGGCCCAGCACCAGGCCGATGCCGAGATCGCGCCACTGGCCCAGGCCCTGCTGGCGCACTGGCCGCCGCTGACGCCCGATCTGCACCTGATCGACCTGCCCGCGCTGCCCGATCCCACCGCAGCGCGCGGCGCCGCCGCCGCCTCGCTGGGCCGGGTGCGCCTGCTGCTGGCGCTGGGCGACATCGCCCAGGTGCTGCCCGAGCTGGTGCTGCAGGCCGATGCGATCTACCTCGACGGCTTTGCGCCCAGCCGCAACCCGGCCATGTGGGACCCCCGGCAGCTGCAGCGCCTGGCCCGCCTGGCCGCCCCCGGCGCCACCCTGGCCACCTGGAGCGTGGCCAGCACGGTGCGCGAGGCCCTGGCCGCCGCCGGCTTCCAGATGCGCAAGCTGCCGGGCCTGCCGGGCAAGCGCGAGATGAGCGTGGGCCAGTTCATGCCGCGCGTGCACCCGCCGCCGCCGCCCGGCCGGCCGCACCTGGCGGCCCGGCCGCCGCGGCGCGTGGCGGTGATCGGCGCCGGCCTGGCCGGTGCGGCCGTGGCCCGCGCCCTGGCCGCCCAGGGCTGCGCGGTGCAGGTGATCGAGCGGCGCGACGCCCCGGCGATGGAGACCTCGGGCAACGCCGGCGGCCTGTTCCACGGCATCGTGCATGCGCAAGACGGCCCGCACGCACGCTGGCTGCGCGCCGGCGCGCTGCACATGCAGCGCGTGCTGGCACCGCTGCTGGCCGCCGGCCGGGTGAGCGGCGCGGCCGACGGCCTGCTGCGCAGCGCGCACGACAGCACGCCCGCGGCCATGCAGGCGCTGATCGAGCGCCTGGGCCTGCCGGCCGACTACCTGCAGATCGACGCCCACGCCTGGCCCGCCGCCAGCAGCCTGGCCGGCGCAGCCTGGCGCTACCCCGGTGCCGGCTGGGCCGCGCCGGCCGAGCTGGTGCGCGCCTGGCTGGACGACGCCGCCATCACGCTGCGCTGTGGCGTGGCCGTGCACCGCCTGCAGCGCCTGCACGGGGCCTGGCAGCTGCTGGACGCCGACGACCAACCGATCACCGATGCCGACGCCGTGGTGCTGGCCAATGCCGGCGAGGCCCTGCGCCTGCTGGACGCCCGCTGCACCGCCCGCTGGCTCACCGGCCGCCAGCGCGGCCAGACCACGCTGCTGCCGGCCGCCCTGCCCGGCCTGCCCGCGCTGCCCGTGCCGCTGGCCGCCGGCGGCTATGCGCTGCGCCTGCCCGACGGCCGGCTGCTGTGCGGCGCCACCTCGCAGCCCGGCGACGACGACCCCGCCGTGCGCACGGCCGACCATGCGCACAACCTGGCCGCGCTGCAGCGCGTGAGCGGCTGGGCCGCGCCGCTCGATCCGCAGCAGCCCGGCGACGCCGCGCAACTGCAGGGCCGCACCGGCTGGCGCTTTGTCACCGACGACCGCCTGCCGCTGCTGGGCCCGGTGCCGGTGGCCGAGCCCACCGGGCACCGGCTGGAGCAGCCACGCCAGGTGCCACGCGAGCCGGGGCTGTGGATCTTCAGCGCGCTGGGTTCACGCGGCCTCAGCCAGGCCGCGCTGGGCGGCGAACTGCTGGCCGCGTGGATGTGCGGCGCCCCCCTGCCGGCACCGGCCGCACTGCTGGATGCCGTGGACCCGGCGCGCTTTTTTGCGCGGGAGCAGCGGCACCGGCAAGACCGCTGAGGCCGGGCGCCCTGCGCCCCGCGCAGCGGGTTCAATCACAACGCATCAGTCGAAGCTGAGCGTCTTGACGCCGGCCGCCGTGCCCAGCAGGCACACGCGGGCGCGGTGGCGGGCAAAGATGCCCACCGTCACCACGCCGGGCCACTGGTTGACCTCGGCCTCCATGGCCGCGGGGTCGGTGATCTGCAGGCCACGCACATCCAGGATGGCGTTGCCGTTGTCGGTGGTGCAGTGGGCGCGCAACTGCGCCTCGCCACCGTAGATGGCCTTGAAGCGCCGCGCCACCTGGGCGGCGGCCATCGGGATCACCTCCACCGGCAGCGCAAACTTGCCCATCACCGGCACGAGCTTGCTCTCGTCGGCGATGCAGATGAAGCGCTCGGCCAGGTCGGCCACGATCTTCTCGCGGGTCAGCGCGGCGCCGCCGCCCTTGACCATGAAGCCGCGGTGATCGATCTCGTCGGCGCCGTCGATGTAGACCGGGATGCGCTCGACGCTGTTGCTGTCGAGCACCGTGATGCCATGCGCCTGCAGGCGCTGCGTGCTGGCCACCGAGCTCGACACCGCGCCGCTGATGCGGTGCTTGACCGTGGCCAGCGCATCGATGAACTGGTTGACCGTGGAGCCGGTGCCCACGCCGACGATCTGGCCATCGACCACGTAATCCAAAGCGGCGCGGCCCACGAGGGCCTTGAGTTGATCCTGGGTCAGCGGGGCGGACATGGCAGCGGGTTCCGGTGGGTTGAAGGGGTGAAGGGGTGAAGGGGCGACGGCGCAGCGGGCCTCGGGGTGGCGGCGCGCCCGGCCGGCATGGAACCCATGCGGGACAATCGCGCCACCATGCCGATTGTCCCCTACGCCCTCACCCGCCCCTTCCTGTTTGGCCTTGATCCCGAGCGCGCGCACGAGCTCACGCTCGATGCCATTGCCACGCTGCAGGGCACGCCGCTGCAATGCCTGTGGAGCGCGCCGCGCGTGGCCGATCCGGTCACCGTGGCCGGCCTGCGCTTTGCCAACCGCGTGGGCCTGGCCGCCGGCCTGGACAAGAACGGGCGCTGCATCGACGGCCTGGGCGCGATGGGCTTCGGCTTCATCGAGGTGGGCACGGTCACACCCAAGGCGCAGCCGGGCAACCCCAGGCCGCGCATGTTCCGCCTGCCCGAGCGCGAGGCCCTGATCAACCGCTTGGGCTTCAACAACGAGGGCCTGGAGGCCTTTGTGGCCAATGTGCAGCGCAGCCGCAGCTTTCGCGCCAGCGGCGGCATCCTGGGCCTGAACATCGGCAAGAACGCTGCCACAGCCATCGAGGACGCGGCCCAGGACTACCTGCTGGGCCTGGACGGCGTGTACCCGCATGCCGACTACGTGACCGTCAACATCTCCAGCCCCAACACCAAGAACCTGCGCGCGCTGCAAAGCGACGAGGCGCTCGATGCCCTGCTGGGCGCGCTGCAGCAGCGCCGCGCGCAGCTGGCCGCGCAGCATGGCAAGACCGTGCCGGTGTTTCTGAAGATCGCGCCCGACCTGGACGACGCGCAGGTCAAGGTGATTGCCGCCACGCTGCGCGCCAACGGCATCGACGGCGTGATCGCCACCAACACCACCATCAGCCGCGAGGCCGTGCAAGGCCTGCCGCACGCCGACGAGGCCGGCGGCCTGAGCGGCACCCCGGTGCGCGAGGCCAGCAACCGCGTGATCGCGATGCTGCGCGCCGAGCTGGGCAGCGGCTACCCGATCATCGGCGTGGGCGGCGTGATGAACGGCGCCGACGCCCGCGCCAAGCTGGCCGCCGGCGCCGATCTGGTGCAGGTGTACACCGGGCTGATCTACCGCGGCCCGGGGCTGGCGGGCGAGGTGGCGCGGGCCTTGAAGAACGGACGCTGAGCCCAGGCCCGCTATTGGTCAGCTATTGCTCAGCTATTGCTCAGCTATTGGCCCGCCACCACGCCCTCGCGCCTCGGATCGGCGCCGCCAAACCAGCCGTCGGGCGTGCGCTGGATGGCCTGCAGGCCGCTGGTCAGCGCCATCTCCAGCACCTTGTGGCCACGCGCCTGCAAGGCCTGCACGGTGGCCGGCGGGTAGCGCCCGGCCTCCAGCAGCAGCGGGCTGCCGCTGAACTGCGCCACATTGGGCAGGGCCACGGCCTGCTGGGCGTCCAGGCCCCAGGCCTGCAGGCCCAGCAGGGTCTTGGCCGTGAAGTGCGGAATGGCCGCGCCGCCCGGTGAGCCCAGCGTGGCCAGCAGCCGGCCCTGGGCATCGAACACCAGGGTCGGGCTCATGCTGCTGCGCGGCCGCTTGCCCGGCTGCACCCGGTTGGCCGCCGGCCGGCCCTGGGCATCGAGCGGCGCAAAGTTGAAGTCGGTGAGCTGGTTGTTCAGCAAAAAGCCGCCGGCCAGGCCGGTGCCGCCATCGCTCATCAGGTGCGCCCCGAAGGCGTACTCGATGCTGGACGTGAAGGCCAGCGCCTGGCCGCGCGCGTCCACGATGCTGATGTGGCTGGTGCCCTGCTCGGGCTCGCCAGCGGCCACCGTGGGCGCGGCACGCGGGCCGATGCGGGCCGCTCTGTTTTGCAGATAGGCGGCATCGAGCAGGCTGTCCCAGCGGCCGGCCGGTGGCGCGGCAAAGTCGGGGTCGGCCACCCAGCGCTCGCGGTCGGCCTGGGCCAGCTTGGCGGCCTCGGCATACAGGTGCAGCCAGTCGGCCCCCGGCACGCCCTGCTGCAGCACCGGCGCGGCCGGCACCAGCGCCGGCGGCACCCGCTCCAGCAGGCCCAGGGTCTGCATCACCGCGATGTGGCCTGACGAGGGCGGCGGATGGCCGCACACCCGCAGCTGGCGCCAGGCGCTGCACAGCGGCGCGCGCTCGATGGCGCGGTAGCTGGCCAGGTCGGCCAGGCTCAGCCGGCCGGGATTGCCGGCATGGCCGCGCACCCGGGCCACGATGTCGGCGGCAATGGGCCCCTGGTGCAGCGCATCGGCGCCCTGCGCGGCAATGGCGCGCAGCACCGCGGCCAATGCCGGGTTGCGCAGCCGGTGGCCCACCGGCCAGGGCTGGCCCTGGGCGTCCAGGAAGTAGGCCGCGGCCTGGGCATCGCGCCGCAGCTGCGGGGCCTGGCCGGCCAGCAGCGCATGCAGGCGCGGGCTGACGGCAAAGCCCTCGTCAGCCAGCGTGATGGCCGGCTGCATCAGCTGCGCCCACGGCAAGCGGCCGTGGCGCTGGTGCACGGCCTGCAGCAGGCGCAGCACGCCGGGCACGCCCACGGCCCGGCCACCCACCACGGCCTGCATCAAGGCCATGGGCTGGCCGTCGGGGGCCAGGAACAGGTGCTCGTCGGCAGCGGCCGGCGCCGTCTCGCGGCCATCCCAGGCGCTCACAGCCTGGCCGTCCCACAGCACCAGGAAACCGCCACCGCCGATGCCGCTGCTTTGCGGCTCCACCAGCGTCAGCACCATCTGCACGGCCACTGCCGCATCCACCGCGCTGCCGCCGGCGGCCAGCATGCGCGCACCGGCCTCGGCGGCCAGCGGGTTGGCCGCGGCCACGGCCTGGCGTTGAAAGGCCCAGCCGGGTTTGGCGCTCAGGCCGCTGGCAGCCTCGGGCTGGGGGGGTGGCGATGCAGGGGCTGGTGCAGCCGGTGTGGGCCTGGCTTGCCAGGCACAGCCTGACAGCGTGAGTGCCGCGATGGCCGCGATGGCCGCCAGAGGCGCCACAGACGCCAGAAATGAAGAACGCCGCATCGGCGCATGCTAGCGCTGGCGGCATGGTCGACGCTGTGCACAGACTGAACGCACCGTCTGAACGCACCAACCCAGCTTGGCGCGGCCTGCCCCGCTTGCAGCACGATGGGCCGGCATCGCACCAGCCCGCATTTGTGCGTTTGGCGTGACGAAACCCTGGAACTTTTTCACAGACGCATGAACTCGCCCCCAGCCTGGGCTAGCATCAACCCTTATTGAAGTACCCGCAAAGTCGGAATGTCGTCTACGTCGCCGCCCGACAATGGATTTCCCAGCAATCCTTTCGCCCTGGCCAGCATCCTGCAGGCCGCGGAGTCGACCGAGATCGTCGCCGCGCGCGACATCGTCGATGACCACGGCATCAAGCTGCTGGCCGCCAACCTGAGCATCACGCCGCGGCTGCACCAGCAGCTGATCGACCGCAAGCTGCGCCATCCGCTCGAGACCAGCCTGCGCGTGGTGGACGGCGTGACGCACGACCACCTGGTGCGCGAGCTGTACCGCTTTGTCGACGGGCCCGAGCCGCTGGCGCGTTTTGTGGCGCCGCTGGCCGCGCCGCTGACCCCGGCCGTGGCCTCGCTGCCGCTGCCGCCGGTGGTGCAGCTGCTGCTGACCACCACCCACCGCCTGCAGCCCGACACCTTCTCGCATGCCGTGCGGGCCATGGCGCTGGCCGGCGCCCTGACCTGCGCGCTGGCCCCGAAGCGCCAGCCCACGCCGCAGGGACTGGTGGATGCGCTGCATGCCGGCCTGCTGCATGACATCGGCGACTTCTACCTCAACCCGGCCTACCAGGGCCTCAAGCGCCCGCTGCTGCCGGCCGAGTTTCGGCACCTGGCCGCACACCCGCAGGTCGGCGCGCTGCTGCTGCGCCATCTGGCCGGCGCGCCGCCCGCGGTGTGCCAGGCGGTGGCCGAGCACCATGAGCGCCTGGACGGCAGCGGCTACCCGGCGCAGGCCCAGGCGGCCCAGCTCAGCCCGCTGGGCCAGTTGATTGCGGTGGTGGAGGTGGCGCTGGGCCTGGCCACCGGCCATGCGGCCCAGATGCGCCATGCCGCCGAGCCCTGCGATGCCGAGGTGGAGGCCGCACGCTTTGCACGCCGGCTCGACTTTGTGCTGCGCTTCGTGGGCGGCGAACTCAACCACACCGCCTACGGGCCGCTGGTGCGCTGGGCCCGCACCCAGATGACCGCCGTGCCACTGACGCCCGAGCCGGCGCCCACGGGGGTGTTGACGCTGGCCGAAGAGATGACGGCGCTGGGCCAGTTGCTCGACCAGCTGTTGCGGCTGGTGGATGCTTTGGCCGGCCACCGCGACGCTGCGGCCGCCCGCGTGGCGGGCCGGGCGCGCCACCGCCTGAGCCGGCTGCGCCTGGCCGGCCATGCGATGGGCCTGTGGCTGCCGGCCGAGATGACACCCGAGGCCAGCGACGCCGAGGCCGCCAGCGAGACCGTGGTGCTGCACGGACTGGCGCGGCGCGAACTGCGCCACCGCCTGCAAAGCCTGCGCCGCGACTGCCTGTGGCCCGAGACCGAGGCCGAGCTGCTGGTGCACCCTGCGCTGGCCCCGCTGTGGCAGGAGATCGACGACTGGCTGGCCACCACGCGCTGACCCTGCACGGGTCAGCGCGCGGGTGGCGTCACTGCAGCGCCACGCCGGTCTTGCTTTGCAGCTCGTCGCGGGTGACGCCCGGCGCCATCTCCACCACCTTCAGGCCGTGCGGGGTGACATCGAGCACCGCCAGGTCGGTGATGATGCGGTCGACCACGCCCACGCCGGTGAGCGGCAGGGTGCAGGCGGGCAGGATCTTCAGGTCGAAGCCGCCGTCCTTCTTGCGTGCCACGTGCTCCATCAGCACCACCACGCTCTTCACGCCGGCCACCAGGTCCATCGCGCCGCCCATGCCCTTGACCATCTTGCCGGGGATCATCCAGTTGGCCAGGTCACCCTTCTCGCTGACCTGCATGGCGCCCAGGATGCTGAGGTTGATCTTGCCGCCGCGGATCATCGCGAAGCTGTCGTGGCTGCCGAAAATGCTGCTGCCGGGCAGCGTGGTCACGGTCTGCTTGCCGGCGTTGATCAGGTCGGGGTCGACCTCGCTCTCGTCGGGGAAGGCGCCGATGCCCATCATGCCGTTCTCGCTCTGCAGCCACACCTCGATGTCGGGCGACACGAAGTTGGCCACCAGCGTGGGCAGGCCGATGCCCAGGTTCACGTAGAAGCCGTCCTGCAGTTCCTTGGCCGCGCGGGCGGCCATTTCGTCGTGGGTCCAGGCCATGTCAAGCCTCCTGCCGAGCCGCCTCAAAGGAGGCATGCGCCCCCTCGGGGGGCAGTGAATGAAATGAACGTGGGGGCATCATGTTCAAACTCCCTTCGGGTTTTGCTTGGTGGTGCGCTTCTCGATGCGCTTCTCGGGCGTGGCATTGAGCACCAGGCGGTGCACGTAGATGCCGGGCAGGTGCACCGCGTCGGGGTCGAAGCTGCCGGTCTCGACGATCTCCTCCACCTCCACCACGCTGATCTTGCCGGCCATGATGGCCGCCGGGTTGAAGTTGCGCGCGGTGCGCCGGAAGATCAGGTTGCCGCTCTTGTCGGCCTTCCAGGCCTTGCCCAGCGCCACATCGGGCACCAGGGCACGCTCCATCACATAGGTGTGGCCGTCGAACTCGCGCTGCTCCTTGCCCTCGGCCACCAGCGTGCCCACGCCGGTGCGCGTGAAGAAGGCCGGAATGCCTGCGCCGCCGGCGCGCAGGCGCTCGGCCAGCGTGCCCTGGGGCGTGAACTCCAGCTCCAGCTCCTTGGCCAGGTACTGGCGCTCGAACTCCTTGTTCTCGCCCACGTAGCTGCTGATCATCTTGCGGATCTGGCGCGTCTCGAGCAGCTTGCCCAGGCCGAAGCCATCAACGCCGGCGTTGTTGGAGATGACGGTGAGGTCCTTGGCGCCGCTGTCCTTGAGCGCCTCGATCAGCGCCTCGGGGATGCCGCACAGGCCGAAACCGCCCACGGCCAGCAACTGGCCGTCGCGCACGATGCCGGCCAGGGCCGCCGCCGCGCTGGGGTAGATCTTGTTCATGGGGTGGATGCTCCGCAAATGGGCAGGAGTGGTGGAAGCAAATTCGGCGCAAAGCGTACTACGTATGGCATTACGTAGGTGTTACGTAAGATCGCTTACGGAACATGCCCGAGCCCGCACCGCCCACGCCTGGAGACACTGCCCACCATGAGCCAAGACCCCACCCCCGAGCTGGACGCAGCCGCGCTGCAGACCCTGCTGAGCGAGCTGTTTGCCCCGTGGGTGCAGGAGCTGCAGCTGCGCGTGCTGCACACCCGCCGTGGCGCGGTGACGCTGGCGCTGCCGGTCACGCCGCGGCATGTGCACGCCGGCCAGGTGCTGTGCGGCCAGACCCTGATGGCGGCCGCCGACACCGCCATGGTGCTGGCTGCCAGCAGCCAGCTGGGCGGCTTCAGGCCGATGACCACGGTGCAGCTGCAAACCAGCTTTCTGCGCCCCATCCCCGGCAGCCAGACCGCGACCGCCGGCGAGGCCCAGGTGGTGGCCCGCGTGCTGCGCGCCGGCAAGAGCCTGGTGTTCGGCGAGATCGAGCTGTTGGATGCCCAAGGCCGCCTGGCCGCGCACGCCACCACCACCTGCGCCCTGCTGTAGGTTCGCGCCCGGCCCGGCCCCGACTCGTCCCGACACGGCCCGACAACGCCCGACACGGCCCGACAACGCCCGACACGGCCCGGCACGTTCAGCCGCCCATCGGCCGCCCCGCCCGCGCTGGCGCGCGACCCATTGTTCAAGCCCTGCCCATGCCCGACCTGCCGCTCGACTACCGCACCGCCTTCGACCTGGCGCCGATCGGCCTGGTGCTCAGCCGCCAGCGCCAGATCGTCGACTGCAACCGCCAGCTGCTGGCGATGTTTGGCGCCGAGCGCGAGCAGCTGGTGGGCCAGAGCTTCGAGATGCTGTACCCCTCGCCCGACGAGTTCGAGCGCACCGGCGCGCGCATCGTGGCCGCGCTCGATGCCCAGGGCTGGTACGCCGACGAGCGGGTGATGAAGCGCGTGGGCTCGGTGTACGGCGGCGCGGCGCGGGGCGAGCTGTTCTGGTGCCATGTGAGCGGGCGTGCGCTCGATCCGGCGGCACCGCACGCGGCCGGCATCTGGGCCTTTGAAGACCTCAGCGCACGCCGCAAGCTCAAGCTCGACTTCACGCCACGCGAGCGCGAGATCGCCGCGCTGCTGATCGAGGGCCTCACCAGCAAGCAGATCGGCAAGCGGCTCGAGATCAGCCCGCGCACGGTGGACGTGTACCGCGCCCGGCTGATGCGCAAGGCCGGCGCGGCCACCACGCCCGAGCTGGTGCACAAGCTGCTGAGCGGCTGAGCCGCTGCAACGGCCGCTGCTGCGCGGGCCCAGGGCGGCCAGCCCCTGTCATCGCGGCCCCCGCATCGGGCGTTAGACGGGCATGAACCTCCGCCACCCAACTGCCCTGCGCGGCGCGCGCCGCCTGCTGGCACTGATCGCCCTGGCCGGCCTGCAGGCCGCTGCCCATGCCGAGCTGGTGCTCTACGAGCACGACGACTACGGCGGCCGCCAGTTCAGCACCCGCGCGCGCAGCACGCCCGACCTGGCCGCCGAGGGTTTCAACGACCGCGCCTCGTCGGCCGTGGTGCGCAGCGGCCGCTGGCAGCTGTGCACCGATGCCGAGTTTCGCGGCCAGTGCATCACCTTGTCGGCCGGCAGCTACCCCTCGCTGCGCGGCGTGGGCCTGAACGACAGCGTCTCGTCGGTGCGCGAACTGGGCGATTGGGGCGGCGGCTGGGCCGGCCGTGGCGATGCCATCGAGCTCTACGAGCACGATGACCTCGAAGGCCAGCGCCTGGGCAGCAACAGCCCGGTGGTCGATCTGGCGCGGCGCGACTTCAACGACCGCGCCTCGTCGGTCTTGATCCGCAGCGGCCGCTGGGATCTGTGCAGCGACGCCGACTTTCGCGGCCGCTGCGTCACGCTGGGCCCGGGCCGCTACACCCAGCTGCGCGACCAGGGCCTGAACGACGCCGTGTCGTCGCTGCGGCCCAGCAGCGGGCCGCCGGCCTGGGGCGGTGGCCGGCCCAATGGCGGCTGGCACAACGACGACGGCTCGGTACCCGAAATCACGCTGGGCATCCAGCGCTATGGCCGCGCCACCTTCAGCAATGGCTGCGTGGTGTACTACAACCCGGCCGGCCAGCGCCTGCAAAACCTGCCGTCCTGCGATGGCCGCCAGATCCGCCGCGCCGACGAGAGCATGAGCCGCTACCGCGCCGACCAAGGCCTCGACCGCCCCGAGCACACCCACCCCTGGAGCCGCCCGCGGCCACCGGGCGGCCTGCTGCGCGAAGAGTCGGCGCCCGAGATCTTTGCCGGCAACAACCGCGAGGCCGAGGTCGTGTTCCGCGACAACTGCATCGTGTACTACGCCGCCAGCGGCCGGCGCTGGCGCCAGCTGGCCAACTGCACGCCCGAGCAGCTGCGCCGCGCCGATGCGGCGATGGCCAGCTTCCGGCGCGCGCAGGGCTGGTAAGCCGGGGCCGCGGCGGCCACCGCCGCCGGGCACCCGCGCGGCGGCCGTATTCCGCTGATCGGCATGCAGCAGACCGCTCGGGCGGCTGCGGGTTCTCTCTAGGTGCCGCGTGACTCACGCGTGACGGGGCCATCGGGTATCGCCATGCAGAATGGCTTGCAGACAGGCGTGGCGGCCGCCAGGCGCGCCCGCGTTTCGTGCACCGATTCCATGGAGACCCGAGCATGTCGACCCCCACCCGCTATGAGCTGCGCGGCGCCACCGCGCTGATCACGCTCGACCACCCGCCGATCAACGGCCTGGGCCTGGCCCTGCGCACCGGCATCGTCGATGCGCTCGACCAGGCGCTGGCCGATCCGGCCGTGCAGGCCATCGTGCTCACCGGCACGGCGCGCGCCTTCTCGGGCGGTGCCGATGTCAAGGAGTTCGGCACGCCCAAGGCCGGCATGGAGCCGCGCCTGCCGGTGGTGATTGCCGCGCTCGAGAACTCGCCCAAGCCGGTGGTGGCGGCGGTCGCCGGCGTGTGCATGGGCGGCGGGCTCGAGCTGGCGCTCGGCGCGCACTTTCGCGTGGCGCAGCGCGATGCGCAGATTGCCCTGCCCGAGGTCAAGCTGGGCCTGATCCCCGGCGCCGGCGGCACGCAGCGCCTGCCACGCCTGGTGGGCCTGGAGGCGGCGCTGAACCTGATCGTCTCGGGGGCCAGCGTCAAGGCCGCGCAGTTCGAGGGCACGCCGCTGTTCGACGCCGTGACCGACGGCGATGTGGTGGCGGCCGCACTCGCCTTCGCCGAGCAGGCCGTGGCCGAAGGCAAGCCGCTCAAGCGCGCCCGCGACCTGAAGCTCAAGGACCCGCAGGCCGAGGCCTGGCTGCAGTTCGCCCGCAACACCGTGGCCGCCACCGCCAAGGGCTGGCCGGCACCGCTGAAGTGCGTGGAGGCGGTGGCGCTGTCGGCCAGCAAGGGCTTCGACGAGGGCCTGCGGCTCGAGCGCGACATCTTCCTGGGCCTGATGGCCACGCCCGAGAGCCGCGCGCTGCGCCATGTGTTCACCGCCGAGCGCGCCGCCGCCAAGATCCCCGACGTGCCGGAGGACACGCCGCTGCGCACCATCGCCAAGGTGGGCGTCATCGGCGCCGGCACCATGGGTGGCGGCATCACGATGAACTTCCTGAACGCCGGCATCCCGGTGGTGCTGCTCGAGATGAAACAGGAGGCGCTGGACCGCGGCATCGCCACCATCCGCAAGAACTACGACAACTCGATGAAGAAGGGCAAGCTCAAGCCCGAGCAGGTGGAACAGCGCATGGCGCTGATCACGCCCACGCTGGGCTACGAGGGCCTGGCCGATGTGGATCTGGTGATCGAGGCCGTGTTCGAGGACATGGGCGTCAAGGAAACCGTGTTCCGCACGCTTGACGAGGTGTGCAAGCCCGGCGCCATCCTGGCCAGCAACACCAGCTACCTCAACGTCGACAAGATCGCGCAGTTCACCCAGCGCCCGCAAGACGTGATCGGCCTGCACTTCTTCAGCCCGGCCAACGTGATGCGCCTGCTGGAGGTGGTGCGCGGCGCCGCCACGGCGAACGATGTGCTGGCCACCAGCATGGCGCTGGCCAAGAAGATCAAGAAGGTGGCCATCGTCTCGGGCGTGTGCGATGGCTTCATCGGCAACCGCATGCTGGCGCGCTATGGCGCCGCCGCACAGAGCCTGGTCAATGCCGGTGCGCTGCCGCAGCAGGTCGACAAGGCCCTGCAGCAAGGTTACGGCCTGGCCATGGGCCCGTTCCGCATGGGCGATCTGGCCGGCCTGGACATCGGCTGGGCCACGCGCAAGCGCAAGGCCGCCGAGGCCGGTGTGGAGATGAAGCCCATCGTGGCCGACAAGCTCTGCGAGGCCGGCCGCTACGGCCAGAAGACCGGCGCCGGCTGGTACCGCTACGAGGCCGGCCAGCGCGACCCGATCCCCGATCCGGTGACCGAAGCGTTGATCACCGAGTACCGCGCCGCCAACGGCATCACGCCGCGCAAGGTGGGCGACGACGAGATCGTCGAGCGCTGCATCTACGCGCTGGTCAACGAGGGCGCACGCATCCTCGAAGAAGGCATTGCCGCCCGCGCCTCCGACATCGACCTGGTCTACCTCAACGGCTACGGCCACCCCGCCCAGCGCGGCGGCCCGATGCTGTATGCCGACACCGTGGGCCTGGCCAACGTGGTGCGTGCGCTCAAGCGCTTTGCCGCCGAGCCGGGGGCCGATCCGTCGTGGCAGCCCGCGCCGCTGCTCGCCAAGCTGGCGGCCGAAGGCAAGACGTTCAGCTGACGCCCCCGGTCGCGGAATACCGCGACCACCCCCGCGGGGTGGGCTGGGCCGCTTGGGGCGGCCCGGCGCTGGCCCAGCCCCCTTCGACAGACACCGAGGACATCCATGATTGACGCTGTCATTGTCTCCACCGCCCGCACCGGCCTGGCCAAGAGCTGGAAGGGCGCCTTCAACATGACCCATGGCGCCACGCTGGGCGGCCATGCGGTGCAGCATGCGGTGGCCCGCTCGGGCCTCGATCCGGCCGAGATCGAGGACTGCATCATGGGCGGCACCTTCGGCGAGGGCACCACCGGCGGCAACATCGCCCGCGCCATCGCGCTGCGCGCCGGCCTGCCGGTCACCACCGCCGGCCTCACGATCAACCGCTTCTGTTCCTCGGGCCTGCAGAGCATTGCGCTGGCCGCCCAGCGCGTGATGACCGAGGGCTGCCCGGCCATCGTGGCCGGCGGCGTCGAGAGCATCAGCTGCGTGCAGAACGAGGCCAACAAGCACATGCGCGTGGACCCCTGGCTGGCCGAGCACAAGCCCGAGCTGTACTGGAACATGCTGCAGACCGCCGAGCAGGTGATCCAGCGCTACAACATCCCCAAGCTGGCGCAAGACGAATACGGCGTGCGCAGCCAGCAGCGCGCCGCCGCGGCGCAGGCCGCCGGCAAGTTTGCCGACGAGATCGTGCCCATGACCACGCTGATGGGCGTGGTCGACAAGGCCAGCGGCCGCCTCACGCGCAAGGAGGTCACGATTGCCAGCGACGAAGGCATCCGTGCCGACACCACGCTCGAGTCGATCAGCGGCTTGCGCTCGGCCCTGCCGGGCGGCATCGTCACCGCCGGCAACGCCAGCCAGTTCAGCGACGGCGCCTCGGCCGTGGTGGTGATGAACGGCAAGCTGGCCGAGCAGCGCGGCCTCAAGCCGCTGGGCATCTTCCGCGGCTTTGCCATCGCCGGCTGCGAGCCCGACGAGATGGGCATCGGCCCGGTGTTCGCCGTGCCGCGCCTGCTGCAGCGCGCCGGCCTGAAGGTGTCCGACATCGGCCTGTGGGAGCTGAACGAGGCCTTCGCCTGCCAGGTGCTGTATTGCCGCGACAAGCTGGGCATCCCCGACGAACTGCTCAACGTCAACGGCGGCGCCATCGCGGTGGGCCACCCCTACGGCGTGAGCGGCGCGCGCCTGACCGGCCATGCGCTGATCGAAGGCAAGCGCCGCGGCGCCAAGTACGTGGTGGTGACCATGTGCATCGGCGGTGGCCAGGGCGCGGCCGGCCTGTTTGAAGTCGCCTGAGCATGGCTGACGAGTTCGCGCATTTCACCGGCACCAAACCGGTCTCTGCCCAACACGCATTCGACGTGGCCGCGCTGGCGGCATGGGCGCGTGAGCAGCGCGTGCCGGGCTTCGAGGCTGCGGTGACGGTCGAGCAGTTCAAGGGTGGGCAGTCCAACCCCACCTTCCAGGTCACGGCCGGCGGCCAGCGTTATGTGCTGCGCCGCAAGCCGCCCGGCAAGCTGCTGCCCTCGGCGCATGCGGTCGATCGCGAGTTCAGGGTCATCAGCGCGCTGCACGGCACCGCGGTGCCGGTGGCCAGGCCCTGGGCGCTGTGCGAGGACACGGCCGTGATCGGCTCGATGTTCTACCTGATGGACTGCGTGGACGGCCGCGTGCTGTGGGACCCGGCGCTGCCGGGCATGACGCCCGCCGAGCGCACAGCCCACTACGACGAGCTGGGCCGCGTGATCGCCGCGCTGCACAGCGTGGACGTGCAGGCCGTGGGCCTGGGCAGCTACGGCAAGCCCGGCCAGTACGTGGCGCGGCAGGTGGAACGCTGGACCCAGCAGTACCGCGCCGCCGAGACCGAGCCGGTGGAGGCCATGAACCGGCTGATCGAGTGGCTGCCGGCGCGCGTGCCGGCGGCGGACGAAACCCGCGTGGTGCATGGCGACTACCGCTTCGACAACGTGATCTTCCACCCCACCGAGCCGCGCATCCTGGCGGTACTGGACTGGGAGCTGAGCACGCTGGGCCATCCGCTGGTCGACTTTGCCTACCACTGCATGACCTGGCACATGGCCAATGGCGAGGGCAACCGCGGCCTGGCCGGCGTGGATCTGGGCGCGCTCGGCATCCCCAGCGAAGCCGCTTACCTGGCACGCTATCTCGAGCGCACCGGCCGCCCTGCCGGCAGCGTGAGCGCGGCCGACTGGAACTACTACCTGGTGTTCAACATGTTCCGCCTGGCCGGCATCCTGCAGGGCATCCTGGCGCGCGCGCTGCAGGGCAATGCCTCGAATGCCCGCGCGCTGGAGGCCGGCAAGCGAGCCCGGCCGCTGGCCGAGCAGGCCTGGCAGCTCGCCCAGACGCTCTGAGCCTTGCGGAGAAGCACCCCATGGAACTGAAGGACAAGGTCATCGTCGTCACCGGTGGCGCGTCGGGCATCGGCGCGGCGGCCTGCCGGCGTTTTGCGCAGGAGCAGCCGGCGGCCATCGTGGTGGCCGACCGCGACGAGGCCGGCGCCGCCGCCGTGGCCGCCAGCCTGGTGCGGCACACCACCGCCCAGGCCGTGCGCTGCGATGTGGGCGTGGAGGCCGAGGTGCAGGCCCTGGTGGCCCAGGCCACCGCGCGGTTCGGCCGCGTGGACGTGTTTTTTGCCAATGCCGGCATTGCCCTGCCCGGTGGCCTGGAGGCCCCCGACGAGGCCTGGCAGCGCTGCTGGAACATCAACCTGATGGCCCATGTGTACGCCGCACGCGCGGTGGTGCCGCAGATGGTGGCGCGCGGCGAGGGCTACTTCGTCAGCACCGCGTCGGCCGCCGGCCTGCTGTCGCATGTGGATTCGCCCACCTATGCCGTCACCAAGCACGGCGCGGTGGCCTTTGCCGAGTGGCTGGCCATCAACCATGGCCACGAGGGCCTGCGCGTGAGCTGCCTGTGCCCGCAGGGCGTGCGCACGCCGATGCTGATGGGCGCCGAGGGCCAGCGCAAGAGCTTTCTGCAGGACGGCATGCTCGAGCCCGAGCAGGTGGCCGACGAGATCGTGCGGGTGATGCAGGCCGAGCGCTTTCTGATCCTGCCGCACCCCGAGGTGGCCGACTACGTGCGCCACAAGGCCGCCGACATCGACCGCTGGCTGGGCGGCATGCGCAAGGTGAAGGCGCGCTCGCGCGCCGTGCAGGGCGGCTGAGCCGCCCTGCCCCGGCCAGGCTCAGCCCGGCTCGGCGGCCGCGAGGGCCGGCTCGGCCTCGAACAGGCGCGGCGGCACCGGCACGGTGATGTCGGCGTCGATCAGGGCCCGCAGCGCGGCCAGTGCGGCCGTCGCCTCGGGGTCGGGGGCCGGGCAGGTCTGCTGCATCCGGTCGGCCAGCTCGAGCGCCAGCTCCTGCAGCATGCGCGCGGCCTGGTGCAGGCGCTGGCAGAAGGCCGGGTCGTCGGCCGGCGGCGCCATCAGCGCGGCATTGAGCGCCACGAACCAGGGCAGCGCAGCCTGGTCCAGCATGCGCGGCGGGTTGCGCCGCGGGCTCAGCCGGCCCCACTCGCGCAGCAGCTGCTGCACGGCCGTGTTCAGGGCCCGGCAGCGCGCCAGCGGCTCGCGCAGCTGCGACAGCAGCTTCACATCGGTGAGGCGGCCGTGCACGAACAGCGGCGACAGCACGCCCCAGTAGTAGCTGTAGTCCCAGATCACCTTGACCGGCAGCACCTCGGGGTCGCCGAACAGCGCGTACTGGTCGCGGTAGAGCGCCAGCGTGCTTTCGTAGACCGACTGGTAGATCTGGTCGTACACCTGGGCCTGGGCCTGCACGCGGTGGCCGGCCCGCTCGCGCAGCACCAGCTCGGTGATGGCGGTGTTGGCCATGGCGATGAAGTCGCTGCCGGGCGAGTAGAAGGGGTCGAGAAACAGCCCGGCCTCGCCGGTGAGCGCCCAGCGCTCGCCCGAGAACACCTGCTTGCAGCCATAGGAGAAGCTGCGCAGGAAGGCGAAGTCCTGCAAGGTCTCGCGCTGCCCGTCCAGCGCCTCGAACAGGCACGGCTGGCGCTGCTGCAGCCAGTCCATGGCCTTGTCGAAGCTGTCCATCGTCGACAGCGGATGCCAGCGCGGATCGGCCACGATGCCCACCGAATGCGAGCCCGACGACAGCGGGATCAGCCACACCCAGTAGCCCGGCCCGACCAGGTGGTTGGTCGAGCGCCAGCGTTCAGCCGGCGTGCAGCGCTCGCGCCAGGCGGGGTCGTCCGACCAGTCGTCGATGCGGATGCGGTGCCGCATGCGAAACCACACCGCATGGCAGTCGTGGCCATTGGGCTGGGCCAGGGCCTTCTGGCGCTTGATCAGGCCGGCACGGCCGCAGGCGTCGATCACCCAGCGGCAGCGGGTGCGGTGGGTCTGGCCGGCCTGCAGCCAGTCGACCTGGTGCTCGCCGTCGTCCTTGGCCAGTGCCAGGGCGGTGACGCGGGCCGAGTCGGCCAGGCGGATGCCGGCCTGCTGCACCCGCTCGGCCAGCATGTTCTCGAAGATGCCGCGGTCGATCTGGTAGCTGACCATCGGCAGCGCCACGCTGGCGCCCACCTCGGTGACCGCGGCCAGCTCGCGCTGCCCGTCCGAGAAGAAGAAGCGGAAACCGAACTTGCGCAACTGATGCTGCTCGAGGTGCTCACGCAGGCCCAGCACCTCGGCAAAGTAGTGCGCCGCCAGCTCGACGGTCGATTCGCCGACCTTGTGCGTGGCCACCGGCACCGGGTGCTGGCGCCGCTCGAGCACCAGGATGTCGAGCTCGGGGCAGCGCTGGCGCAGTTGCAGCGCCAGGCTCAGCCCGGCCAGGCCGCCGCCCATGATCAGCACGTCGCACTGCCCGGCCGCCCGGGCCGCGTCGGCCTGCGGCGCGGGCGCGGTGCGGCTGTCCGTGGCGTGGCTGTCCGCGGCGTGGCTGATGGGGGCGGCGTCGGGGTGGGCGGGGGCGTCGGGCATCAGTGGCGGCTTCGGGTTGGGCGGGCGGCTCACTGCGGGTGCAGCGGCGTCACGGTCAGCGCCAGCGCCTGCTGCGCCGACAGGGGCAGGTTGACATGGTGCACCGACGGCCCGGCCGCCGTGGCCCTTGCCAACAATTCGCACAAGGGCAAGGCATCGGCCATGGCATTGCCGGCCAGCGATTGCGCGGCGGGTGACAGCAGCGCCGGCGCGGGCGCGGCACCGTCGTTCAGCTGCCAGTCGAGCCGCGCCACGCTGTGCGCGCCGGGCACCGGCGACAGCACCAGGGCCACGGCCAGCAGGCCTTCGCTGTGGGTCACCGAGGCCAGTCCGCCCACGGCGTTGACGTCGTAGCCCACCAGCAGCACGGCGCGCCCATCGGCCTGGCACTGGGTGGCCGCGGCCAGCAGGCCGTTGGCAAAGCTGCGCACATGGGCGGTCAGCGCGGTGCTGGTCTCGTGGCAGGCGGTGGCCATGGTCCAGTAACCGGCGGCCGCGTTGTGCACCGAGTTGTGAAAGCGCGTGGGCGACAGCAGCAGCGGCGTGCGCGCCAGCGTGCTGCACATGTAGTCGTTGACGCCCAGATCGCCATGCGCCGACACGAACACGCTGGGCAGCGCGGCCGCATCGGCCCCGGCTGCGGCCACCGCGGCCGCGCCGGCCACCAGGGCCAGGGCCACGGTGTCGGGCGCACGCCGGCGCTCGGCCGGCGCCAGCATCTGCGGCACCGGCCGCACCGCGGTGGCGCCGGCGGCCAGCGGCTCGCCGCGCAGGGCCGGCGCGGCGCTGTCCCAACCCGGCAGCAGGGGCGACCACAGCGACACCGCATCCACATACAGCGCGGCCGTGGCGGCCGGCGCCGCCGCCAGGTCGGCCCGGGCCGGCGCTACCGCCACCTGTGCCACTTGTGCCGGCGCATCGGCCTGCGCATCGGCGCGGCCGAACACCAGCACGCAGTTGTTGCCGCCAAAACCGAACGAGTTGCTCAGCGCGCGCCGCACCGGGCCGGCCGCGCCCTGCAGGCGGATCTGCGGGCCGCACAGCGCATCGGGCACCTGGGTGTTCACGGTGCCCGGCATCCAGCCGTCGCGCAGGGCCAGCAGCGAAACCACCGCCTCGACGATGCCGGCCGCACCCAGCGTGTGGCCGACGTAGCCCTTGGTGGAGCTGGCAAAGGCCGTGGCGCCAAAGCGCCGCGCCACCAGCGCGGCCTCGACCTCGTCGTTCTTGGCGCTGGCCGTGCCGTGCAGGTTGACGTAGTCGATGGCCTGGGTGTCGGCCAGGCCGGCGCGGGCCAGCGCGTCGTCCAGCGCGCGCTCGGCGCCCAGGCCCTGCGGGTGCGGGGTCGACATGTGGTGGGCGTCGCTGGCCTCGCCATAGCCCAGCAGCAGCAGTGCGGCCTGCGGCGCATCGGCCTGGCGCTGCAGCAGCGCAAAGCCGGCGGCCTCGCCCAGGCTGATGCCCTGGCGCGCGGCGTCGAAGGGCCGGCAGGGCTCGGGCGAGACCAGCTCCAGCGCATTGAAGCCGAACAGCACGCTGCCGCACAGCGTGTCGACGCCGCCGACCACGGCCGCATCGGCCAGGCCCAGGCGCAGCAGGCGCTCGGCATCGGCAAACACCTTGGCGCTCGACGAGCAGGCGGTGGACACGGTGACGCAAGGCCCGCTGAGCGCCAGCGCCTCCTGCACGAACATCGCCAGCGAGTGCGGCGTGTGCACCTGCGGCAGCCGGTCGGCGGCGGCAAAGCGGCCGTCGGCATCGAGCCGGGTGTAGGCCTCTTCGGTGGCGCCGATGCTGGAGGTGGAGGTGCCCAGCACCAGGGCCACGCGGTGGGCACCATGGCGCTGGCGCGCCGCGGCCACGGCGGCCATGAAACCATCGGCCTGCAGCCCCAGCCAGGCCAGGCGGTTGTTGCGGCAATCCCAGTGCTGCAGCGCGGCCGGCAAGGCCACCTGCTCGACCCCCTCGACGCGGCCGATCCAGGTGGGCAGCACGGGCGATCCGAAGTCGTTCGGCCTCAGGCCGCTGCGCCCGTCGCGCAGGGCCTGCAGCAGGGCTTGAAGACCGTTGCCAACGGCCGTGGTGGCCGTGAAGGCGGTGATGGCGAGCGGAGCGATGGGCTGCGGCACGGTGAGGTCGGTAGAAAGGCCGGCGCATGATAGCGGCAGCATTCCGGGCCGCTGCGCCCTCCCCCGGACAGAGGTGCCGCGGCCTGCGCCAGCCCGCCCGGCCGGGGCCGCACCCCTACAATGGCGGGTTCTCGAAGTCCTGCCACGCCATCGCCATGAGCTCGTCCCCGACCGACCACATCACCCCCGCCGCGCAGGGCGCCGCCAGCGAGCTCGAACGCGAACTGGCCGGCGTGCTGGTGCAGGCGCTGAACCTCGACGTGGCCGTGGATCAGATCGACCCGACCGCGCCGCTGTATGGCGAAGGCCTGGGGCTCGATTCGATCGACATCCTCGAGCTGGCGCTCGAGGTCTCGCAGCGCTACGGCTTCCAGCTGCGCTCGGACGACGAAGACAACGTGCGCATCTTCGCCTCGCTGCGCAGCCTGGCGGCGCACGTGGCCCAGCACCGCACGGTCTGAGCCCGCAGCCCCGCCGATGAACACCCGCCTGCTGCTGGGTGGGCTGGCGCTGGCGAGCTACGGCCTGCTGTCGTACGCCCTGATGCTGCACGCCGCCGATGCGCCGTGGACGGTGGCCGCCCTGTTCGGGCCGCTGCTGCTGCCGCCGCTGGCCGTGGCCTGGCGCCAGCGCCGCCTGCTGCTGGCCCTGCTGGGCCTGGCCGCCGCGGCCGGCCTGGTGCTGATCGTTGCGGCCGGCGGCCTGGGCGATGTGCGCCGGCTCTATCTGCTGCAGCATGTGGCCATCCACCTGGTGCTGGGCGCCGGCTTTGCGCTGACCCTGATGCCCGGGCGCACGCCGCTGATCACCGCCATGGCCGGCCGCCTGCATGCCATGACACCGGCCAAGAGCCGCTACACCCGCGGCCTCACCTGGCTGTGGCTGGGCTACTTTGCCGGCATGGCGGTGCTGTCGCTGGCGGTGTTTGCGCTGGGCTCCTGGGCCGCCTGGTCGCTGCTGGCCAATGTGCTGACGCCGGTGTGCATTGCCACCGTCTTCGGTCTTGAGTACCTGCTGCGCTACCGCCTGCACCCCGAGTTCGAGCGCGTGCGCCTGGCCGATGTGGTGCGCGCCTGGCGCAGCACCGACGCGACGCGATGAGCGCGGCCACGCTCGCGCTGCTGGCCGCCGGCCATGGCACCGCCCCGCTGGCCTGGCACCACGGCCGGCCGATCGGCGTGGCGCAGTTCCTGGCCGATGTGGCGGCCACGGCCGCTGCCCTGCCGGCCGAGGGCCCGGCCGTCAACCTGTGCCTGAACCGCTATGCCTTCGCGGTGGCGCTGGGCGCCGCGCTGCAGCGGGGCCAGGTGTCGATGCTGCCGCCCAATGCGCGGGCCGACACGCTGGCCCAGCTGCAGCAGGTGCATGGCGCCCGCCATGCGCTGAGCGACGATGCCGCGCTGCAGCCGCCACCGGGCCTGCCCACCGCGGCGGTGGTGACGGCGGCCACCGATGCCAGCACCGATGGCGCCACTGATGGCACCACTGACGGCACCACCGCCGGCATCACTGCAACGGCCGCGGATGCTGCCACCGCTGCCGCCGCCGCCAGCCTGCCGGCCGGCGTGCCCGCCGACGCGGCGCTGACCTGCCTGCTGACCTCGGGCTCCACCGGCGCGCCGCAGCCGCATGCCAAGTCGTGGCGGCAGTGGACGGTGAACGTGGCGGCCGCCGCGCAGCGCCTGGCCGAGCTGCTGGGCCGGCCCTCGCTGCAGGGGCTCACGCTGGTGTCCACCGTGCCGCCGCAGCACAGCTACGGCTTCGAATCCAGCGTGCTGCTGGCCTTGCTGGGCGGCGCCAGCTTCGAGACCGGCCGGCCGTTCTACCCGGCCGACATCGCCGCGGCGCTGGCCGCCGTGCCGGCACCGCGCGCGCTGGTGACCACGCCCTTCCACCTGAAGGCGCTGCTGGCCGCCGGCATCGAGCTGCCCGCCACCGCGCTGGTGCTCAGCGCCACCGCGCCGCTGTCGCCCCAGCTGGCGCGCCTGGCCGAGCAGCGCCTGGGTGGCCAGCTGATCGAGATCTACGGCTGCACCGAAGCCGGCCAGGTGGCCAGCCGGCGCACCGCGCTCACCGATGTCTGGCATGCCTTCGGCACGCTGCGCCTGGCCGCCGTGCCGCAGCCCGAGGCACCGGGTGGCGAGGGCTTCGTGGTCAGCGGCGGGCACCTCGTCGAAACCACGCCGCTGTCGGATGTGCTGCGCCTGATCGACGACCAGCACTTCCAGCTGCTGGGCCGCGCCAACGACCTGGTGCACGTGGCCGGCAAGCGCAGCTCGCTGGGCCACCTGAACCACCACCTCAACAGCATCGCCGGCGTTGACGATGGCGCCTTCTGGCTGCCCGACGAGGTGACCGACGGCGTGGTGCGGCCGATCGCCTTTGTCGTGGCGCCGGGCCTCAGCGGCCCGCAGATCCTGGCCGCGCTGCGCGAGCGGCTCGACCCGGTGTTCGTGCCGCGGCGCGTGGTGCAGGTGGCCGCCCTGCCGCGCGAGGCCACCGGCAAGCTCACCCTGCAGGCGCTGCGCGAGTTTGCGCTGCGCAGCCTGAAGGCAGCGCAGTGAACGCCGCGCCCGCCCTGCCGGCCGATGGCTGGCTGCAGCTGCCGCCGCGCCAGGTGCCGCTCGATCACCCGGCCTTTGCCGGGCATTTTCCGGGGCAGCCCATCCTGCCCGGCGTGGTGCTGCTGGCCGAGGTGCTGCAGGCCTGGCGCGAGGCCGCCGGCCGCGGCGAGCTGCCGCCGCCGCAGCCGCCGCTGCAGCTGCAGGCAGCCAAGTTTCTGGCGCCGGTGCAGCCCGGTGCCGGCCTGGGCGTGCGCCTGCAGGCGGCGGCCACCCAGCTGCGCTTCGAGCTGCTGCGCCTGGATGGCGATGGCGCTGCCACGCTGGCCGCCAGCGGCAGCTTTGCGCTGGCCACCGCGGCAGCGGCGGGCGGCCCGGCGGCCGGAGCCGGCCGATGAGCGGCCCCTCGGCACACCAGGCCCGGCCGCCCACCCAGGCCACCCAGGCCGCCCAGGCCGCCCAGGCCGCCCAGGCCGAAGGCAGCCGCGAGCCATCCAACCCCAACTGGGCCGACGAGCCCGAGCGCAGCAATGCCATGGCGCTGCGCGTGATGGGCTGGATCGCCGTGGTCTGCGGCCGCCGGCTGGCGCGCGTGGTGCTGGCCGGCATCGCGCTGTACTTCGTGGTCTTTGCGGCCCGCCAGCGCCGCGCCAGCCGCCGCTACCTGGCTCGCGCACTGGGCCGCGAGGCCGGCTGGCGCGACGGCTACCGCCATGTCTTCGCCTTTGCCGCCACGGTGCTCGACCGGGTGTACTTCCTGCGCGAGCGCACCGCCTGGCTCGACCTGCGGGTGCGCGGGGCCGAGCATGTCGACGCCTGCCTGGCCAGCGGCCGCGGCGCCTTCCTGATGGGCTCGCACATCGGCAGCTTCGAGGCGCTGCGGGTGACCGGGCGCGACCGGCCCGAGCTCGACATCACGATGCTGATGTACCCCGACAACGCGCGCAAGATCAATGCCGCGCTGCAGGCGCTGGCGCCGGGGGCCAGCCCGCGCATCATCGCGCTGGGCCGCCCCGAGGCCATGCTGGCGGTGCGCGAGCGCCTCGAGGCCGGCGGCCTGGTCGGCGTGCTGGCCGACCGCACCCTGCCGGGCGCCGAGTCGCAGCGCGGCGGCGTGGTCTGGCTGCCCTTCCTGGGCCGGCCGGCGCCGTTTTCAGACGGCCCCTTCCGGCTGGCCGAACTGCTGCGCCAGCGCGTGGTGTTCATGGTCGGCCTGTATGCCGGTGGCCGCACGTACGATGTGCGCTTCGAGCCGCTGGCCGATTTCAGCGAGCGCCTGCGCGACCCGGCGGCCCGCGCCGCGCGGCTGCAGGCGGCCATGCAGGCCTATGTGGCGCAGCTCGAGTCGCTGTGCCGCGAACACCCCGACAACTGGTTCAACTTCCATGATTTCTGGCATGAAGACGCGGCCTGAGCCGGCCCGCAGGCGCCAGGCCTGGCCGCGCACCCTGGGGCTGCTGCTGGGCGCCGGGCTGTGGCTGGCCGCGGCCGCACCGGCCCGCGCGCTCGAGCTCGACGAGCTGATGAACCTGCTGTCGCAAACCCGCGGCGGCCAGGCCCGCTTCACCGAAGAGCGCCAGGTCAAGGGCCTGGACGCACCGCTCACCAGCAGCGGCCTGCTGAGCTTTGCCGCGCCCGACCGCTTCACGCGGCAAACCCTGCAGCCGCGGCCCGAGACCCTGGCCGTGCAGGGCAAGATCATCACCATCAGCCGCAGCGGCCGCACGCGCAGCCTGGTGCTCGACGCCATTCCCGAGATGGAGGCCATCGTCGAGGCGGTGCGCGGCACGCTCACCGGCAATGGCGCCACGCTGCGCCAGCACTTCCGCACCACGGTCAGCGGCCAGCCCGAGCTGTGGACGCTGGAGCTGGTGCCGCTGGAGCCGCGCCTGCAGGTGATGCTGTCGCAGGTGCGCATCAGCGGCCGGCGCGCCGAACTGCGCAGCGTGGAGATGCGCATGGCCGACGGTGACCGCTCGGTGATGCAGGTCGAGCCGCTGGCCGGCGCCAAGGCGCCGTGAGCGCGCCCGCGGCCAGCCCCCACCCGCCCCCCGGCGGCGCGGCGCTGCGCCCGCGCCAGCGCGCGCTGCTGCTGGCCGCCTGGCTGCTGGCCATGCTGCTGGGCGCCTGGGTGGCGGCACGCAGCCACTACAGCGCCGACCTGTCGGCCTTTCTGCCCGACCGGCCCGATGCGCGGCAGCGCCTGCTGATCGAGCAGCTGCAAAGCGGCATTGCCGCGCGCAGCCTGATCCTGGGCATCGAGGGCGGCGACGCCGGCAGCCGGGCCGAGGCCTCGCGCCGCCTGGCCGCCACGCTGCGCGGCAGCGGCGATTTCGAGCAGGTCAACAACGGCGAGCGCCACGGCTGGGAGGGCGAAAACGGCGCCGGCGCCTGGCTGGTGCAGCACCGCTACCACCTCAGTCCGGCGGTCGGCCCGGGCCTGTTCGAGGTGGCTGGCCTGCGCGACGCGATCGACGAATCGCTGTCGCTGCTGGGCACGCCGGCCGGCGGCCTGGTCAAGCCGCTGCTCCACCGCGACCCCACCGGCGAGACCCGGCGCCTGGCCGAGGCCCTGGTGCCGGCCGAAGGCCCGCGCAGCGAAGACGGCGTGTGGGTCTCGCGCCAGGCCCCGCGCGCCGTGCTGCTGCTGCAGACCGCCGCATCGGGCGCCGATCTCGATGCCCAGGCGGCCATGCTGCAGCGCGTGCAGCAAGCCTTCGACCAGGCCTTGCAGCGCGCCCCGGCCCTGCCGCCCCAGGCCGGCCTGACGCTCAAGATGAGCGGCCCGCCGGTATTTGCGGTGCAAAGCCGCGCCCGCATCGAGACCGAGGTGCACCAGTTCGCCGTGGCCGGCACCGTGCTGATGGGCGCCCTGCTGCTGCTGGCCTTCGGCTCGCTGCCGGCGCTGGCGGTGGCCTTTCTGCCGGTGCTCACCGGTGTGCTGGGCGGCGTGGCGGCGGTCAGCCTGGGCTTCGGCACGGTGCATGGCATGACCCTGGGCTTTGGCAGCACGCTGATCGGCGAGGCCGTCGACTACGCCATCTACTACCTGATCCAGGCCCGCGGCCCGGCCGGCACCGCGCCCGGCACCGGTTTCCGGCTGTGGCAGCGGGCGTCCTGGCCCACCGTGCGGCTGGGCCTGCTGACCTCGGTGTGCGGCTTTGCCGCGCTGCTGTTCTCGGGCTTTCCGGGCCTGGCCCAGCTGGGCGTGTTCTCGGTGGCCGGGCTGCTGGCCGCGGCGCTGACCGCACGCTGGGTGCTGCCGGCGCTGATGCCCGATGGCGCCGCCGGCAGCGGTCTGCGCGGCCCGCTGGGCCGGGGCGCGGTGCGCGTGGTGGCCCGCCTGCCGGCGCTGCGCCTGCCGCTGGCGGCGCTGGCTGCGGCGGCACTGGCCCTGCTGCTGTGGCAGCGCGGCACGCTGTGGGCCGGCGATCTGGCCTCGCTGAGCCCGGTGCCGCGCGCTGCGATGGCGCTCGATGCCCAGCTGCGCGCCGACCTCTCGGCCGACGACGAACGCACCCTGGTGGCCGTGCCCGGTGCCGACCTGCAGGCCACGCTGCGCGCCGCCGAGACCGTGGGCGCACGCCTGGACGCCTGGGTGGCCGACGGCCGCCTGGCCAGCTACGACAGCCCGGCGCGCCTGCTGCCCAGCCTGGCGGCGCAGCAGGCCCGGCTGGCCAGCCTGCCGCCACCCGAGCTGCTGCGCGCCCGCCTGGCCGAGGCGCAGGCCGGCAGCCCGCTGCCGGCGGCCCGGCTCGAGCCCTTCGTGGCCGAGGTCGACGCGGCCCGCCGCCTGCCGGCGGTGGAGCGCCAGGCGCTGGCCGGCAGCCCGCTGAAGGCCGGCCTCGACGCCATGCTGATGCAGCGCGATGCGGCGCATGGCGGCGGCTGGCTGGCCCTGCTGTCGCTGCACCCGGGCGCCACGCCGGCCGATGCCGCCAGCCTGCACCGCGTGCTCGACGGCGTGCCCGGGGCCCAGGTGCTCGACCTCAAGCTCGAGCTTGACCGCCTGTACGCACGCTACCTGCGCGAGGCCATGTGGCAATCGGCGCTGGGCGCTGCCGCGGTGGTGGTGCTGCTGGCGCTGGCCCTGCGCTCGGCCCCGCGCCTGCTGCGGGTGTGCGTGCCGCTGGCGCTGACCCTGCTGATCACGCTGGGCGGCCTCGCACTGGCCGGCACCACGCTGGGCATCCTGCACCTGGTGGGGCTGCTGCTGGTGGTGGCGGTGGGCTCGAACTACGCGCTGTTCTTCGACCAGTTCGCGCGCCTGCCGGCCGCTGCCCCGCCGGCCGACACGCTGGCCTCGCTGCTGCTGGCCAACCTCACCACGGTGGGCTCGTTCGCGCTGATCGCGCAGTCGCAGATCCCGGCGCTGGCGGCCATCGGCGAGGTGGTGGCGCCGGGCACGCTGCTGGCGCTGCTGCTGTCGGCGGCCTTCATCACGCCGGCCCCTGCGGCGCGGCCCCAAGGCGGCTGATGGCGATGGCCGGCCCCAACCCCAGCCCCGCGCCGCACGCCACGCCGCCCGGCGGGCCTGCCAGCAGCCCGGCCCCGTTCGCCGGCGCCGCCTGGAGCCCGCTGTTGCACGCCAGTGCCGGCCTGCATGCGCTCAGCGCCGGTGCCGCGCTGCTGCTGCCCGGCAGCTGGCCGTGGGCGCTGGGTGCGGTGGCGGCCAACCATGCCCTGCTCACCGCGGCCGGGCTGTGGCCGCGCTCCACCCTGCTGGGCGCCAACCTGCAGCGCCTGCCGGCCGCCGCGGCGGCGCGTGGCGAGGTGGCGCTGACCCTGGACGACGGCCCCGACCCCGAGCTCACGCCGCGTGCGCTGGACCTGCTCGACGCCGCCGGCATGCGCGCCACCTTCTTTGTCATCGCGCGCCAGGCGCTGGCCCATCCGCAGCTGGTGCGCGAGATCGTGGCGCGTGGCCACAGCGTGCAGAACCACAGCTTCGCGCACCGCCACAACTTCTCGCTGCTGGGCCCGCGCGCGCTGGCCCGCGAGGTGGACCAGGCCCAGCAAGCCCTGGCCACCTTGACCGGCACGCTGCCGCGCTTCTTCCGCGCGCCGGCGGGCCTGCGCAACCCCTTCCTGCAGCCGGTGCTGGCCCGCCAGGGCCTGCTGCTGACCAGCTGGACACGGCGCGGCTTCGACACCCGCGAGCGCCAACCCGCCCGCGTGCTGGCGCGGCTGCAGCGCGGCCTGGCCGCCGGCGACCTGCTGCTGCTGCACGACCGCCACGCCGCGCCTGCCGCCGACGGCCGCCCGGTGCTGCTGCATGTGCTGCCGGCCCTGCTGGCCAGCCTGCAGCGCGCCGGCCTGCGCAGCGTGAGCCTGCCGCAGGCACTGGCCCCGGCCGGCGCGGCCGCCGCGGCGCCTGCCCCCTGCCCCTTCGAACGCGATGCCTGAACCGATGTCCGTGTCTGCCTCACCCGCCACCGCCACCGCCACCTCGGCGCCGCCGCCGCGCACGGCGGCCACCGAGGCCGCGTGGTCGGCACTGCATGCGGCCACCACCGCGCCCTACCAGCGCCATGGCCGCTTTGCCTGGCACTTTGCGCGCGGCAAGCTGGGGCGCGATCCGGTGTTTCGCGGCCTGCTCGAGCACGGCCTGCTGCCGCCCGATGCGCACCTGGTCGACATCGGCAGCGGCCAGTCGCTGCTGGCCAGCCTGCAGCACCAGATCGACCAGCTGGTGGCCCGCCAGGGCTGGCCCGCCGAATGGCCGCCGGCCCCGGTGCGCGGCCGCTACACCGGCATCGAGCTGATGCCGCGCGATGTTGAGCGCGCCCGCGCCGCGCTGGCCGATCTGCCCTCGGCGCCGCAGCTGGTGTGCGCCGACATGTGCCAGCAGGCCCTGCCGCCCTGCCAGGTGGTGGTGATCCTGGACGTGCTGCACTACGTCGACCATGCCGCCCAGGCCGCCCTGCTGGCGCGTGTGCACGCGGCGCTGACGCCGGGTGGCCGCCTGCTGCTGCGTGTGGGCGACGCGGCGGCGCGCCGCGGCTTTGCCATCAGCCAGTGGGTTGACCGCCTGGTGACCCTGGTGCGTGGCCACCGCGTGCCGCCCACCTTTGGCCGCAACCTGGCCGAGTGGCAGGCCCTGCTGCACGGCCTGGGCTTTGCGGTGCGCGCGCTGCCGATGAGCCAGGGCACGCCGTTTGCCAATGTGCTGCTGGTGGCCGACAAGGTGGCCAACAAGGCGGCCAGCAAGGCGGCCAACAGCGCGGCCGGCGGAGCCGCCGCGTGACGGCCACCCCGGCGCAGCTGGACCACGCCGGCATCGCGGCGCGCATTCCGCATGCCGGGCGCATGTGCCTGCTCGACAGCCTGGCGCAGTGGTCGGCCACCGAGCTGCTGTGCCACAGCGCCAGCCACCAGGCCACCGACCATCCGCTGGGCGGGCCCGACGGCCTGCCGGCCACGGCCGCGGTCGAGTACGCGGCCCAGGCCATGGCCCTGCACGGCGGCCTGCAGGCGGCGCCGGGCACGCCACCCTCGGCCGGCTACATCGCCAGCGTGCGCGGCCTGGTGCTGCAGGTGCTGGACCTGCAGCCCTGCCCGGCGCCGCTGCGCATCTGGGTGCAGCGCCTGGCCGGCGACGAGCGCCAGGTGATGTACCGCTTCACGCTGCACGATGGCCAGCACGCGCTGCTGGCCGAGGGCCGCGCCACGGTGGTGCTGAACACGCCGCTGGCCATGCCGCCGTCGCCGCCGATGCCGACACCGTCGACACCCTCGTCACCCCCGACATCCCCGACACCCCCGGCGCCAGGCGCCTGAGTTGCGCACCGGAGAACCCTGCCATGTCCGACAACGCCCTGCCCCCGGCCGCCGGCGCCGCCCAGCCCGCGGCGGTGGCCGCATCCGCAGCCCCCGCTCCCGCCGCCCCGCTGGCCGGCAAGCGCGCCCTGGTCACCGGCGCCAGCGGCGCGCTGGGCGAAGCCATTGCCCGCCGCCTGGCGGCCGACGGCGCCCACGTGCTGCTGCATGCCAACGCCCGCGCCGAGCGCGTGGCCGCACTGGCCGACAGCCTGCGCCAGGCCGGCGGCCAGGCCGAGAGCCTGGTGTTCGACCTCACCGATGCGGCCGCCACCGCCGCCGCAGCGGCGCAAATGCTGGCCGGCGGTGCAGTGCAGATCATCGTCAACAACGCCGGCGTGCACGACGACGCGGTGTTTCCCGGCATGCGCGCGGCGCAATGGCACCAGGTGATCGACGTGTCGCTGCACGGCTTCTTCCACATCACCCAGCCGCTGCTGCTGCCCATGCTGCGCACCCGCTGGGGGCGCATTGTCAACATCTCGTCGGTGGCGGCGCTGATGGGCAACCGCGGCCAGGTCAATTACGCGGCGGCCAAGGGCGCGCTCAACTCGGCCACGCGCGCGCTGTCGCTCGAGGTGGCCAGCCGCGGGGTCACGGTCAATGCCGTGGCGCCGGGCATCATCGCCTCGCCGATGGCCGATGGCGCCTTCGATGCCGAGCGCATCAAGCAGATGGTGCCGGTGCAGCGCGCCGGCCGCCCCGACGAGGTGGCCGACCTGGTGGGCTTTCTGGCCGGCCCGCAGGCGGCATACATCAGCGGCCAGGTCATCGCCATCAACGGCGGCATGTGCTGAGCCGGCTGCGCCGTGGCGGCGGCGCAGCGACATGTATCCAGAAATGAACGGCCACTACACTCGAAGCGGCCGCGGACGGCCCGTGGGCAGACCGCCTGCCCGCCAATGCACCGGCCCGGCCAGGCCCCGCACCATCGCCCTCAGGGAGGTTCCAGCACCATGACATCGATCGCACTCACCCGTCTTTGCGCCCCCAGGCTGGCGGCCACGCTGGCCGCGGCCGCGCTGATCAGCGGCTGCGGCAGCCTGCCGCAGATCGGTGGCGGCAAATCCGACAGCGGCAGCTCGGGCGCCAGCGCCACCGCGCCCGCCGCGGCACCCAGCGCCAAGCCCGGCGCCAGGCCCGGCATGAACGAGCGCGGCGAGGTCGTCGACTCGAGCAAGGTCGAGTCGGGCAGCGGCCAGAAGGTCAAGGGCATCGGCGACTGGGAGGGCGAGATCACCGGCAAGCCGGCGCCCAACAGCCGCTTCACGCAGCTGAAGATCGGCATGTCGATGCGCCAGGTGACCGACCTGGTCGGCAAGCCCACCGACGAAGGCGCCTACATGACCGGCAAGGCCTGGATCCCGTTCTACTTCGGCAGCGACCGCCACCGCTTCGAGATGGTGTTCAAGGGCCAGGGCCGGCTGATCTTTGCCGGCGGCTCGCTGGGCGACTACACCGGCGGCAACCTGATCTGGGTGATCCACAACGCCACCGAGGGCGGCTACCGCTGATGCCCGACGCCGCCGCAACGGCCCCGGTTCCGTGCCTGGCGGCGGCGCCGCTGCCGCACTGGACGGGCGCCGTGTGGCGGCGCATGCGGCACCTGTTCTGGCTCAAGGCCATTGGCACCACGGCCTGGACCTGGCTGTTCTTCATCGGCTACTTCCACCTGCTGCGCCACCCGGCACAGGCGGTGGTGACCATGCCGCTGACGGCGCTGGATCACTGGCTGCCGTTCCAGCCGGGCTGGCTGGGCGCCTACCTGTCGCTGTGGGTCTATGTGGGCATCGCGCCGGGGCTGCAGGCCTCGCTGCGCGGCCTGCTGGCCTATGGCGTGTGGGCCGGCGCGCTGTGCGCCAGCGGCCTGCTGGCGTTCTGGCTGTGGCCCAACGCCGTGCCACCCAACGCCGCCGCGGCCACCAGCAGCGCCGCGGGCATGAGCCTGATCCGCGGCATCGACGCCGCCGGCAACGCCTGCCCGTCGATGCACGTGGCGATCGCCATGTTCACGGTGTGCTGGATCGAGCGCCTGCTGCGCGACGTGGCCGCCCCGGCCTGGCTGCGCGGGCTCAACCTGGCCTGGTTTGCGGCCATCGTGTACTCCACGCTGGCCGTCAAGCAGCATGTGCTGCTCGACGTGCTGGCCGGCGGCCTGCTGGGCGCGGTTTTTGCTGCAGCTTCCTTGCACTGGCGGCCCCGGCGCTGAACGGCCACGCACCGGGCCGACTGGCTATCATTGCTGTTGACATGGACACCGGCCGCAGGAACGACCGGTGCGACGACTCCGAGGGACGATGTAGATGAGCTCGCTGCCGGCCTTGCAGGCCTTGATCGAAAAGAAATACGGACTCGGCCCGGCCGACATCGACCCGAACATCTCGATGCGCGAGAAGGGGCTGGATTCCCTGGCTCTGGTCGAGTTTCTGTTCGAGATCGAAGACCACTTCGGCATCTCGATGCCCGACCCCGACCCGCAGGCCGGCCTGCAGCTCGAAACCCTGGCCCAGCTGTCCGAGGTGGTTGACCGCCTGCTCGCCGACAAGGCCGCCGGCGCGGCGGCCAGCCCGCCAAGCCAGGCCGCTGCGGCTGGCAGCAAGATCGACAGCGACAGCAGCGTGGCCCCGGCCCCGTGAGCGCCGTTGCCGTCACCGGCCTGGGCCTGATGGTGCCGCACGGGCACCACAACGCTGCGGTGTTCGATGCGCTGATGCAGGGCCGCAGCGCCTTGCAGCCGGTGTTTGCCGAACTGGTCCGCCCGGCCGCGGCGGCGCTGGTCGACTTTGATCCGCAGCGCTGGTTCAACAAGCTGCAGCTGGCCGGTGTCGACCGGGTCAGCCAGCTGGCGGTGGCCGCGGCCGACCTGGCCATGGCCGATGCCGGCGCCGCCGGCCAGGTGGCGCCCGAGCGCCTGGGCGTTTATGCCGGCTGCGGCATGGGCGGCGCCGCAGCGCTGGAAGCGGCCTACCGCGCCGGCGGCAACCGGGTGCCGCCGCTCACCATCCCGGCCTTCATGCCCAATGCGCCGGCGGCCCATGTGGCCATGCGCCAGCAGGCCCAGGGCGCGGTGCTGACCTACTCGGTGGCCTGCGCCTCGTCGGCCGTGGCCATTGCCGAGGCGGCCCGCGCGGTGCGCGATGGCGAGCTGGACATGGCCATTGCCGGCGGCAGCGAATCGCTGATCGTGCCCGGCGTGGTGATGGCCTGGCAGGCCATGCAGACCCTGGCCCCCGCGGCGCCCGAGCAGGCAACCCAGGCGGTGCGCCCGTTTGCGCTGGACCGCGGCGGCTTTGCACTGGGCGAAGGCGCGGCCTTTCTGGTGATCGAGTCGGCCGAGCATGCGCGCCGGCGGGGTGCCCGCGTGCACGCCCTGCTGGCCGGCTGGGGCACCAGCTGCGATGCCAGCCACCTGACCAAGCCCGACGCCCACGGCCAGGCCCGTGCCCTGCGCCAGGCGCTGCAGCGCGCCGGCCTGCAGCCGGCCGATGTGGGCTACTGCAATGCCCACGGCACCGCCACGCGCATCGGTGATGTGGTCGAGCGCGCCGCGCTGGCCGAGGTGTGGGGGCCAGCGCTGGACGATCTGCGCGTCAGCTCGACCAAGGCGCTGCACGGCCACCTGCTGGGTGCGGCCGGCGCACTGGAAGCGGCCATCACGGTGATGGCGCTGCAGCAGCAGCGCCTGCCACCCAACGCCCATTGCCGCGAGATCGACCCCGAGTGCGCGTTGTCGCTGGTGCCGGCCGGCGGCCTGGCCACCGCGGGCCTGAACGCCGCGATCAGCAGCTCGTTCGCCTTTGGCGGCACGAACTCGGTGCTGCTGTTCACCCGGCACTGAGCCGCCCGGCGCGCCCGGCCTTCAGGGCTGGAACGGCGCCCGGCGCAGCAGACGCCGCAGCAGCAGGCCGGGCAGGCGCAGCGCAAACTCGACCATCAGCCGGGTGTGCATCCAGGTCAGCAGCACGTTGTCGCGGCCATAGCGAAAGTGCGACACACCGCCGTCCTCGGGCCGCGGGTACTTCACCGGTGCATCCAGGTTCAGCGGCTTGATGCCGCGCCACACCAGGCGCACCACGGCCTCGGTGTCGAAGTCGAAGCGGCGCATCCAGGGCTGGCGGCGCATCACCGCCTCCAGCGCCGCCGCCGGGTAGACGCGAAAGCCGAACAGCGAGTCGCCCACGCCGGCGCCCAGGGTCTCGAGTGCGGTCCAGCCGTTGGACACCTTGCGCCCGCGCACCCGCAGCAGCGGCGCACTGGCATCGAACACCGGCCGCCCCAGCACCATGGCCTCGGGCCGGCCGACCGACAAGGCCATGAACGGCGGAATCAGCGCGGCCGGGTGCTGGCCGTCGGCGTCCATGGTCAGCACATGGCTGAAGCCGGCTGCCAGCGCCTGGCGCACGCCATGCAGCACCGCCGCGCCCTTGCCCTGGTTGTGCGGCAGCACCCACACGCGCAGCTGCGCGTCCTGGGCGGCCAGGGCCAGCAGCGCCTGCTCGGAGCCATCGGTGCTGCCATCGATCACCACCCACACCGGGGCCCAGCGCTGGCGCGCGGCGCGCACCGTGTCAAGCAGCAGCCGGCCGGTGTTGTAGCTGGGAATCAGCACCAGGTGGCTGGTGCTGGGCACAGGTTCGGGCACCAGGGCCGACATGGCAGGCGGCACGGCAACGGACACGGGAGAAGTCATCGGCGAGGCAGGAGGGGCGTGTCAGGCCCGTCAGAAAGTCGGGGGCGCGGGTTCGCCCCCCGGGGGCGGCATCTGCACGCCGTTGCGGAAATAGGCCTCCAGCTCGCGCAGCTGGGCGGCGGCGTCGGCCTGGGGCATGAAGCGCCGGCCCAGCCGCACGCGAAACACGATCGGCAGCGGTGGCAGCCGCCACAGCGGCCAGCCCTTGCCGAGGTAGGGGCTGGCGGTGTCGATGAACACCGTCTGGATCGGCGCGCCCGACAGCTTGGCGATCAGGGTCACGCCGGGGCGAAAGGCGTTGAGCGGGGCCTCGGTGGTGCGGGTGCCTTCCGGAAACATCACCAGCTGGCCACCGCGCTGCAGGTCGGCCACGGCCAGGCGGATCATCGTCAAGGGCGCGGCATTGCTCACATAGCGGGCCAGGCGTGCGCCCGAGCCCAGGAACACGTTGTCCAGCAGGCTGGCCTTCATGATGCAGGCACTGCGCGGCAGCCGCGCCACCAGCATCAGCGCGTCCAGCATGCTGGGATGGTTGGCCACGATCACCAGCCGCGGCTCGTCGCGCAGCGCATCCAGCACCTCGGCCTCGAGCCGCAGCATGCCGCAGGCGCGCGCCACGGCCCAGAACAGCCGGTAGCCATGGGCGATGCCGGCGCGGCCGATGCGCTGGCCCCAGGCCGGCGGCAACCACAGCAGCGGCAACGCCAGCAGGTTCCAGAACAACGAGATCGCACCCAGCAGCAGCAGCAGCAGGTACAGCAGCAGCAGGGCCGGCAGGCGCAGCAGCAGCCCCGGCTGCCGTTGCGGCGGCATCGGCGGGCTCGCAGCCGGTCGGCCGGGCACCGACACGTCCACCGGCGGTGGCAGGCGGGTCACGCGGCGGCCCTCCGGCGAAGGCGCGGCACGCCGGGCGCGGGGCAGCGGCCGGGCCGTGTCATGGTGCGGCCTCCACCTGGCTGGCCGACTGCGCGAAGACCCAGGACACGGCCACACCGCCCGACCACTGCTGGCGCTGGCGCAGCAGCGGGCTGGCGCCAAAGCTGGCGCCGTCCAGGCTGTCGAACTTGATGAAGGCGCCCATCCAGCGCCGGCCATCGCGCCGCGACAGTGCGCTCAAGGCCGTCCAGCCGGCCGCGCCACCGGCGGCCTGGTAGGCCGGGCGGCCGGCACGGGCGTACTCGGGCGGCACGCCGTAGAAGTGCTCGGCCAGGCCACGCCCCTGCCACACCGGGCCGCCCTGCAGGCCCAGGTTCCAGCCGCTGGCCAGCCGGCGGTCGAGGTTGAGGTGCGGCGCCGCCAGCCAGCCCAGCCAGCGCGGCTCGCGCGACACGGTCAGCGCCGCGCGCAGCGGCAGGCGCAGATCGAGCTTCCAGCCCGGGCCCTGCTGCAGCGTCCAGTTCAGATTGGGGCCGATCTCCACCGTCGGCGCCAGATCGGGCATGCCCTCGCGGGCGCGGTTCTCGCGGCTGCGGGTGGGCGCGCTGGCGCCCACGCTGAGGTCCAGGCGCAGCGCCTCGCGGGCCAGCAGCTCGGCGCGGGCGCCTTCGCGATCGGCCTTGAACAGCTGGCCGCGGTAGACCACATACGGCGCCGGCAGCAGCCAGGTGTGCTGCTGGTCGGAGCCGCGGTAATGCGGCAGCTGCAGCACCGCGGCGCCCATGCCCAGCTCCCACAGCGGCTGGCGGCCCTCGGCCCACGCCGGTGCGGCCAGCCCCGGGCCGGCGCCGCAAGCCACGCAGGCTGCGGCCCGCACCACAAGACGCACAGACCGGGTCATCGGGTCTCGAGCAGGGTCTCGCCCTTCAGCGGGCCGACGTCGCGGCTGCGCTGGCGCCGGCGCCACCCGACACGCAGGGTGCGCGGCAGCCGGGCCAGCGACATCAGGCCGTAGATGAGCTTGAGCTTGCGCAGCGCGCCCCAGATCGGCGTGCTGCCGAAGATGTCGCCGGCCAGCAGGCTGAGCAGGGCCTCCTTGACCCGCATCGGGTTCTGCGGGTACATGAACAGGTGGCGCATCACCGGGTTGGTGATGCGCAGGATGAACCACGAGAACTCGCGCGGCCCGTGGCGCATCATGCGTTCGTAGCGGGCGCGCTCGGCCGCGGCCTGGGCCGGCCGGTCGAGCTCGGTGGCCACCAGGTCGGCGCCCTCGAAGGCCGCGTACATGGCCAGGTAGACACCCGACGAGAACACCGGGTCGATGAAGGCGAAGGCATCGCCCAGCATCAGAAAGCGGTCGCCGGTGCAATGCGTGGCGCTGTAGCTGTAGTTGCCGGTGGCATGCACCCGGTCGTCGATCAGCGTGGCACCCTGCAGCCGCTGCTGCAGCAGCGGGCACAGGGCGATGGTGTCGTCAAAGAACTCGCGCAGCGGCTTGTCGCGGCGCTTCAGGTAGCCCGGCCAGCACACCGCGCCAATGCTGGTGCTGCCATCGGCGAGCGGAATGAACCAGAACCAGCCGTGCTCGAACCAGAAGATGCTGATATTGCCCTCGCGCTGGCCTTGCAGGCGCTGCGCACCGCTGAAGTGGCCGAACAGCGCGGCACTGTTGTGGCGCGGGTTCTTGCGCTTGATGTCGAACTGGTTGGCCAGAAAGGTGTCGCGCCCCGAGGCATCGACCACGTAGCGCGCATGCAGCTCGCGCGCGCTGCCGTCGTCGCAGCGGGCGCGCAGCACCACGCCCGCGGGGCAGGCCGGATCGTCAAAGCGGATCTCGTGCACACGGCAACCCTCGATGGCCGTGGCGCCCTGCGCCTGGGCATGCCGGAACAGCAGCTCGTCGAGCTGGTCGCGGCGCACCTGCCAGGCGTAGGGCATCGACTTGTCCCAGGCGTCGGCAAAGTCCACATAGCTGCGGTGCGCGTGGTCGGGCGAGCAGAACTCGACCCCGTACTTGGGCATGCCGATCGCCTCGACCTGCTCGCGCAGGCCCAGCCGGTCGAACAGCGCCACATTGGCCGGCAGCAGCGACTCGCCGATGTGAAAGCGCGGATGATGGGCTTTTTCCAGCAGCACCACCCGGCGCCCCTGCTGCGCCAGCAGGCTGGCAATGGTGGCGCCACCCGGGCCACCGCCAACAACGGCCACATCACAGACCAGCGGTACGGCAGGGCAGGCTTGTTCGGCGTCGGACATCGGCAACTCGGTGGGGCACGGGGATGGGTTGGCACAGCGGCGGCAACGCCGATCCACAGGCCGAAACGCCGACGCGGCAATCCGTGCATCTGCCGTCGGGGCATGCCGCAAGACCAGCGTGCGAAGCCCCGGATTTTGGCAGATCACCAACGGTCGATCGGCCACCCACCCCCGCAAGAACGGGCCGGCCATCCGCCCGGGAGCGCATGCAGCGCACCGGCCATGACGGTGCAGCCGGCCCAGGCGCAACCAGGCGCAACAAGCTGCACGCAAGCCAAAGAAAAAGGCCCCGGCGGCAAAACCGTCGGGGCCTGTTCTTGGTGGGCGGTGCAGGGTTCGAACCTGCGACCCCTGCCGTGTGAAGGCAGTGCTCTACCGCTGAGCTAACCGCCCGGGTGTCTGGCGGGTCAATGCAACGCAATCTGGTGGGCGGTGCAGGGTTCGAACCTGCGACCCCTGCCGTGTGAAGGCAGTGCTCTACCGCTGAGCTAACCGCCCCAGGGTGCGTTGGTCTCTGTTGTCAGAGCCCGGGTGAGCCCGCTATTGTGCCACAAGCCCGGGGGCTTGGGTCAGCACTGTGCGCCAAAGCGTCTTGCCACCGCTGGCCTTGTCCAGATCGGCCAGCAAGGCCTCGTGTGCGGCGCGCTCTTCGTCGGTGGGTTCCAGCACGGTCAGCGTGAACTGGCTGAAGTCGACCGCGGCGGCGCTGGCGGCGGCGGATCCGGGGGCGCCCTCGTCGTGCTGGATGACCAGCGAGTCCTGCCCGCGCGTGAGGCGGATGTAGACCTCGGCCAGCAGCCCGGCGTCCAGCAAGGCGCCGTGGAAGGTGCGGTGGGCGTTGTCGACCTCGAGCCGGCGGCACAGCGCATCCAGCGAGTTGGCCTTGCCGGGAAACATCTCGCGCGCCATCAGCAGCGTGTCGGTCACCTTGCCGGCCATCTGCGCGGTCTTGCCGAGCTTGCAGCGTGCGAACTCGGCGTCGAGAAAGCCGACGTCGAAGGCCGCGTTGTGGATGATCAGCTCGGCGCCGCCGATGAAGTCGACCACCTGCTGCGCCACCTCGGCAAACTTGGGCTTGTCGGCCAGAAAGGCATCGGTGAGGCCGTGCACGCGGATGGCGTCTTCATGGCCCTTGCGCTCGGGGTTGATGTAGAGGTGCAGGGTGTTGCCGGTGAGCCGGCGGTTCTCCATCTCGATGCAGCCGATCTCGACCAGGCGATCGCCGTTGTTGGCCTCGAGGCCGGTGGTTTCGGTGTCCAGGAAGATCTGTCGCATGCCTGCATGCTAGCCGCGTGGCGGCCGGCGGTAGTGGTTGTCGAATTCGCTGCGGCCAACCAGCACGAAGCCGTGGCGCAGGTAAAAGCGGTTGGCGTCGCTGTCGCGCAGCGCGCCCAGGTGCAGCGCCTGGCCGGCCTGGTCGGCCTCGGCCAGCAGCGCGCGCAGCACGGCCGAACCCAGGCCCTGCCCCTGGGCGGCGGGCAGCAGGTACAGGTGATCCAGCCGCCAATGGGCGGCAACGCCGTCGGCAGCCGCCACCGGCCTGACAAGCGCCAGGCCCACGCGCTGGCCGGCCAGCACGATGTGCCGCGCGCAGGCGGCGTCAAAACCTTCGCGCAGGCGGGCGCGGGCACGCTCGAGGTCAAAGCGGCCGATGCGCTCGAGGCTGGCGCGCATGGCGGCCACGCGCAGGCCGGCCATGGCCTGCAGATCGCCCGGCTCGGCCGCCTGCCACTGCCAGTCGATACCCGGCGCCGCGGCGGCCGTGGCCGGGTTGCAGGCCGGCATGGCCAGACGCCTCAGCGCGAGGCCGGCAGCGCTGCCGGCGGCGCGCCACGCCGGGTGGCCCAGGCCCACAGCAGGGCACCGCCGGCAATCATCGGCACGCACAGCCACTGGCCCATGCTCATGCCCAGCGCCAGCAGGCCCAGGTGCGCATCGGGCTCGCGGAAGTACTCGGCGATGAAGCGGAACAGCCCGTAGCCCAGCAGGAACAGGCCCGACACCTGGCCCAGCGCGCGGGGCCGGCGGGCATACAGCCACAGCAGCACGAACAGCAGCAGGCCCTCCAGCGCAAACTGGTAGAGCTGCGAGGGGTGGCGCGGCAGATCGCTGCCCGCCTGCGGAAACACCATCGCCCAGGGCAGCGAGGCATCGGCCTGCCGGCCCCACAGTTCGCCATTGATGAAGTTGCCGATGCGTCCGCTGGCCAGGCCGGTGGGCACGGCCGGCGCGATCAGGTCGGTCACCTCGAGCCACGAGCGCCCGCGCAGGCGCGCAAAGCCGACCATGGCCAGGATCACGCCCAGCATGCCGCCGTGAAACGACATGCCGCCCTTCCACACCGCCAGGATCTCCAGCGGATGGGCCAGGTAGTGGTCGAACTTGTAGAACAGCGCATAGCCGATGCGTCCGCCCAGCACCACGCCCAGCACGCCCCAGAACAGCAGGTCTTCCACGTCGCGACGGGTCCAGCCGGCATGGGCGTACCAGGGCTGGCGCGCACGCGACGCGGCCAGCAGCAAAAACAGGCCGAAGGCCACCAGATAGGTCAGGCCGTACCAGTGGATCTGCACCGGGCCGAGTTCCAGGGCAACGGGATTGAACTGCGGATGCACAAGCATCAAGACGTCTTTCTTGGCGCGGCCGGCGGGCGGTGCCGGCCGGTGCGCGGGTGGGTCGGGCGGCGGATTGTCGCCGCACCCTCGGTGACCTGGCCGGCCGCCAGGCGGCCGCGGCGCCCGGGCCGCGGCGCGGGCCGGGCCTCAGCGTCGGCCGCGGTCGTCGCTCGGGCGCTTCAGGCCCAGGTGCTCGGCCTGCGCATCGCGACGGCGGCGCGTGCGCTCTTCTTCACGGCGCATCGCATTGCGCTGGGTGATGCCGGTCTGGTCGGCAATGGCCCACCACAGCGCGGCCCCGCCGAAGGGCGCCAGCACGGCCCACCAGGGCCAGCCCCACACCGGCCCGACGCCGAGCAGCTTCAACGCCAGCAGCAGCACGCCCAACAGCACCAGGTACATCGCGTGACCTCTTCACAACGCAGCGACCGCTGACAGCCCCGCGTCAACCAGCGGGCCCTAGAATTCGTTGGGGAGACTGTAGCGCAGCCCTACCCGCCCCCGATCCATCGAAAGGACACCATGAACAAGATCGCCCTGATCGCCGCCCTGGCCACCGTTGTGGCCGCCCCGGCATTCGCCAGCCAAGACCTGGCCAACAAGAAGAGCTGCATGGCCTGCCATGCCACCGACAAGAAGCTGGTCGGCCCCGCCTTCAAGGACATCGCCGCCAAGTACGCCAGCCAGAAGGATGCCGTGGCCAAGCTGACCGAGAAGGTGCAAAAGGGCAGCGTGGGTTCCTGGGGCCAGGTGCCGATGCCGGCCAACCCGCAGGTCAGCGCCGACGAGGCCAAGCAACTCGTCACCTGGGTGATGTCGATCAAGTGATCGCCCGTGCTGCGCGCGGCCGGGCCTGAGCGCCAGCCGCCGCCAGCGCAGTAAAAAGCCCCGCATCGCGGGGCTTTTTTTCATGGGTGCGCCCGCCTCGCGCGAGGCCCCCTGGCATGCCCGCAGCACACGGGCTGTGTCGTTTTCAGGCCGGCATGCGTCACAACCTGGCGCCGTGTTGGGCGGATCGGCGTCAGCCCGCGCCCCGCTCGGGTTATGGTCGGGGGCATGGCATGCATCGCCCCGCCCTGCGTGATCGACATCGAGGCCTCCGGCTTCGGTCGCGGCAGCTATCCGGTGGAGGTGGGCTATGCCCACGCCGATGGCCGGGCCTGGTGCACGCTGGTGAGCCCGGCGGCCGACTGGCTGCACTGGGACGACAGCGCCGAGCAGGTGCACGGCATCAGCCGCGCCATGCTCGCCAGCCATGGCCGACCGCCGGCCGAGGTGGCCAGACGCCTGAACGAAGACCTCGCCGGGCTCACCGTCTACACCGACGCCTGGGGCCATGACTACGCCTGGCTGGCGCGCCTGTTCGACGCCGCCGGCACCCCGCAGCGCTTTCGGCTCGAGGCGGTGAGCACCTTGCTGGATGCCAGCCGCATGCCCGATCTCGACCGGTTGCGCCAGCAGGCCTTTCCGGCGCTGGGCATCGTGCGCCACCGCGCCAGCAGCGATGCGCGCGCGCTGCAATGGGCGCTGGGCCAGCTGCGCTGAGCCGATGGCCGCCGCGCCGGCGGCACCGATCAGACCGGCACGAAAAAGGGCGCCGAAGCGCCCTGGGGCCTGAGCCCCCACCGCAGCCGGCGCGAGCCTGCGCGCGGGCCGGGTCCCGGCCTGACGCAGGCGGCGCGAGCGCGGGTGCTCAGTGGTTGTCGCCCAGCTGATCCAGGATGGCCGGGTTTTCCAGCGTGCTGGTGTCTTGCGTGATGGCCTCGTTCTTGGCCAGCGAGCGCAGCAGGCGGCGCATGATCTTGCCGCTGCGGGTCTTGGGCAGGTTGTCGCCGAAGCGGATGTCCTTGGGCTTGGCGATCGGGCCGATCTCCTTGCCCACCCAGTCGCGCAGCTGCTTGGCAATCGCCTTGGCTTCGTCGCCGGTGGGACGCGGACGCTTGAGCACCACGAAGGCGCAGATGGCCTCGCCGGTGGTGTCGTCGGGGCGGCCCACCACGGCGGCCTCGGCCACCAGCTCGGTGCAGCTGACCAGGGCCGATTCGATCTCCATCGTGCCCATGCGGTGACCCGAGACGTTGAGCACGTCGTCGATGCGGCCGGTGATGGTGAAGTAGCCGGTCTTGGCGTCGCGGATGGCGCCGTCGCCCGCGAGGTAGTACTTGCCCTTGAAGTCTTCAGGGTAGTAGCTCTTCTTGAAGCGCTCGGGGTCGCCCCAGATGGTGCGGATCATGCTGGGCCAGGGGCGCTTGACGACCAGGATGCCACCCTGACCCCAGGGCACGTCCTTGCCGGTTTCATCGACCACCGCGGCCTGGATGCCCGGGAAGGGCAACGTGCACGAGCCCGGCACCATGGGCGTGGCGCCCGGCAGCGGCGTGATCATGTGGCCGCCGGTCTCGGTCTGCCAGAAAGTGTCGACGATCGGGCAGCGGCCGCCACCCACGTGCTGGTGGTACCACTCCCAGGCCGCCGGGTTGATCGGCTCGCCCACCGAGCCCAGGATGCGCAGCGAGCTGAGCTTGTAGCTCTTGGGGTGCACCGCATCGTTGGCCTCGGCGGCCTTGATCAGGCTGCGGATGGCGGTGGGGGCGGTGTAGAAGATCGAGACCTTGTGGTCCTGGATCATCTTCCAGAAGCGGCCGGCATCGGGGTAGGTGGGCACGCCCTCGAACACGATCTCGGTGCCGCCCAGCGCCAGCGGGCCATAGGTGATGTAGGTGTGGCCGGTGACCCAGCCGATGTCGGCGGTGCACCAGAACACATCGTCGGCCTTCAGGTCGAAGGTGAGCTGGGTGGTCAGCGCGGCATGCAGCAGGTAGCCGCCGGTGCTGTGCTGCACGCCCTTGGGCTTGCCGGTGGAGCCGCTGGTGTACAGCAGGAACAGCGGATGCTCGGCACCCACCCACTCGGGCTCGCAGGTGCTGGGCTGGCTGGCGATGACATCGGCCATCCACTGGTCGCGCCCGGCGGTCATGGCCACCTCGGCGCCGCTGCGCTTGACGACCAGCACGTTCTTCACCGAGTCGCAGCCGCCGAGTGCCAGCGCTTCGTCGACGATGCTCTTGAGCGGCAGCTGCTTGCCGCCGCGCACCTGGTGGTCGGCGGTGATCACGGCCTTGGCGCCGGTGTCTTCGATGCGGTCACGCAGGCTCTGCGCCGAGAAACCGCCAAACACCACCGAGTGCGTGGCGCCGATGCGCGCGCAGGCCTGCATGGCGGCCACGCCGTCGATCGACATCGAGATGTAGATCACCACGCGGTCGCCCTTGGCCACGCCCAGGCTCTTCAGGCCGTTGGCGATCTGGCAGGTCTTGGCCAGCAGCTGGCTGTAGCTGATCTTGGTGACCTCGCCACCATCGGCCTCGAAGATGATGGCCGTCTTGTCGCCCAGGCCGCGCTCGACGTTGCGGTCCAGGCAGTTGTAGCTGGCGTTCAGCGTGCCGTCCTCGAACCACTTGAAGAACGGCGCCTCGGCCTCGTTGAGCACCTTGGTGAAGGGCGTCTTCCAGCTCAGCAGCGAGCGCGCATGGCCGGCCCAGAAACCTTCGTAGTCGGCATCGGCCTGCTGGCACAGGGCCTCGTAGGCGGCCATCCCGGAGACATGGGCGCTGTCGACGAGCGCGGCAGGCGGCTGGTAGATCTTCAGTTCGGTGGAACCTTCGGTGGCACTCATGCATGTCTCCTGGATGGATGTCGAACGGATCTTCGGCGCAGGCCCTTGGAGCGGGCATCGCGAGATGCCAGCACCTTAGGCAGGGGCTCTTACGAACCCCTTACTTTGTCCTGCCATTGGCAAACTTCAGGCCAGGGCCTGGCGGACCGTCTTGCGCGGGTGATAGGCAAAACACGCGCCAGCGTGACACAGGCTCTGCCTAGAATCCACGGGATTTCCCCATGGGACTCCGCTTCACGATGGCACATCCTCCTTCCCGCCCGCCGCAACCGGCCGGCCAGTCCCCGCGACTGCCGGCCTTGTCGTCGCTGATCTTTGCCAGCCGCTGGCTGCAACTGCCGCTGTACCTGGGCCTGATCCTGGCGCAGGCGGTGTACGTCTTCCACTTCTGGGTGGAGCTTGTGCACCTGATCGAAGCGGCGTTCGGCAACCAGGGCGCGCTGGCCAGCCTGGTCAACAGCCTGGGCTACAAGGGCACGGCCATCTTCGGCCCCGACGGCAAGACGGTGATCGGCTACGAGCCGATCAAGGCCTTGTCCGAGACCATCATCATGCTGGTGGTGCTGGGCCTGATCGACGTGGTGATGATCAGCAACCTGCTGATCATGGTGATCATCGGCGGCTACGAGACCTTCGTCTCGCGCCTGGGCCTCGAGGGCCACCCCGACCAGCCCGAGTGGCTGAGCCATGTGAACGCCTCGGTGCTGAAGGTCAAGCTGGCCACGGCCATCATCGGCATCAGCTCGATCCACCTGCTCAAGACCTTCATCAACGCCGCCAACTACGAAGAGAAGGTGCTGATCTGGCAGACGGTGATCCATGTCGCCTTCCTGTTCTCGGCGCTGGCCATCGCGGCGGCCGACCGGCTGATGCCGCACGGCCCGGCCGAGCATTGAGCCCCCGGCGCGCCGGCGCGGCCCGGCGCGTCAGCCCAGTGCCAGGCGGATGTCCACCGTGTCGGCGCCGGCCTCGGCCGGTGCGCGCACAAAGCCCAGGCCGCTGGCCAGCGCCAGCATGCGCTGGTTCTCGCGCAGCACGCTGGCCACCAGGCGCTGGGTGCCGCGCTCGCGCAGCGCCTGCATCAGCTTGTGCATCAGCAGCCGGCCCAGGCCGCTGCCCTTGAGCTGCGAGCGCACGATGATGCCGAACTCGGCGTCGCGGTTGTCGGGGTCGATCACCGCACGCACCGCGCCCAGGGTCTGCTCCTGGCCGGCGGCGTCGCGCTCGGTGGCCACGAAGGCGATCTCGCGCGCGTAGTCCACCTGGGTCAGGCGGGCCAGCTCGCTGTGCTCGATGCTGCGCCGGCTGTAGAACACGCGCAGGCGCACATCGTCGGGCTCGAGCGCGGCCAGAAAGGCCAGGTGCTGAGCTTCGTCCTCGGGGCGGATCGGCCGCAGCGTCAGCGCCCGGCCCTGCCACTGCACCAACTCCACCCAGTGCTGCGGGTAGGGCAGGATGGCAAAGTTCGCGGCCCCCGCCGGGCCCGCGGCATCCAGCCGCACCCGTGCATCCAGCGCCACCACGCCACGCGCATCGGCCAGCAGCGGGTTGATGTCGAGCTCGGCCAGCTCGGGCAGCTCGGTCAGCATCTGCGACACCGCCAGCAGCGTGGCATGCAGCGCGGCCTCGTCGATGGCCGGCGTGTCGCGCCAGGCGCCCAGCAGCCGCGCCACGCGGGTGCGGGCCACCAGCGCGCGGGCCAGCGGCACGTTCAGCGGCGGCAGGCCGATGGCGCGGTCGGCCAGCAGCTCGACCGCGGTGCCGCCCTGGCCGAACACGATCACCGGGCCGAACACCGGGTCGATGCTGGCGCCGACGATCAGCTCGCGGGCCTGCGGCCAGCGCTGCATCTGCTGCACCGACAAGCCGGTGATGCGGGCATCGGGCCGCTGCACGGCCACCCGCTGCAGCATGGCCTGGGCGGCCGCGCGCAGCGCCTCGGCGTCGGCCAGGTCGAGCACCACACCGCCCACATCGCTCTTGTGGCTGATCTGCGGCGAGATGATCTTCAGCGCCACCGGATAGCTCAGCGCACCGGGCGCGCCATCGGCCACCGCTGCCACCGCGGCCTGCGGTGTGGCTGCCGTGCTGCGCGTGGCCACCACCGGGATGCGATAGGCCGCCAGCAGCGCCTTGGCCTCGGGCTCGCTCAGCAGCGTGCGGCCGGCGGCCAGCGCCTGGTGCACGATGGCCCGGGCAGCGGCCACATCGGCGGCCAGATCGGCGGCCGCGCCGGGGGCGCCCGGTGCCGCAGCGGGCAGCGCGGCCGGCGGGGTCTCGATCAGCTGGGCCTGGTTGCGACGGTAGGCCACGCCCATCGCGAAGGCGCGCACCGCCTCCTCGGGCGTGGCGTAACAGGCAATGCCGGCGGCGCTGAAGCGCTGCTGCGCCTCGGCCACGGCCGGGCCGCCCAGCCAGCTGGCCAGCACGCGCGGCGGCTGCCCCGGCGCGCTGGCCAGGCGGGGTGCCAGCGCGGCCGCGATCTCGGCGCTGGGCACGATGGCCGTGGGTGCGTGCACGAACAGCAGCGCCGCGGCGGCCGGGTCGGTGGCCAGCGCGTCCAGCGTGTCGAGGTAGCGCTGCACCGGCGCGTCGCCGATGATGTCCACCGGATTGCCGTGCGACCAGTTGGCCGGCAGCACCGCATCCAGCCGGGCCAGCGTGGCCGGCGCCAGGGCGGCCAGCGGGATGCCCTCGCGCGCGGCGGCATCGGCGGCGATCACGCCGGCACCGCCGCCGTTGCTGAGCACCAGCAGCTCGTCGGCGGTGTTGCCGCGCCAGCGCGCCAGCGTCTCGGCGGCCAGGAACAGCTCGTCGAGCGTGTCCACGCGCAGCATGCCGGCGCGGCGAATGGCCGCATCCACCACCTCGTCGGCACCGGCCAGCGCGCCGCTGTGCGAGGCCGCGGCGCGCTGGCCCGGCGCCGAGCGGCCGGCCTTGACCACGATCACCGGCTTGTTGCGCGCCGCCGCCCGCGCCGCCGACATGAACTTGCGCGCCGCGCTGACCGACTCGATGTAGAGCAGGATGGCGCGCGTGTGCGCATCGCTGGCCAGCCAGTCGAGCATGTCGCCAAAGTCGACATCGGCATGCTCGCCCAGCGACACCACCTGCGAGAAGCCGATGCCGCGGCCGCGCGCCCAGTCCAGCACCGCGGTCACCAGCGCGCCCGACTGCGACACGAAGGCCAGCTCGCCCGGCAGCGCACAGGTGTGGGCAAAGCTGGCATCCAGGCCCAGACGCGGCACCTGCAGGCCCAGGCCGTTGGGCCCCAGGATGCGCAGCAGCGTGGGCCGCGCGGCATCGAGCATGGCCTGGCGCTGCGTGGCGTCCAGCCCGGCGGTGAGCACCACCGCGGCGCGCGTGCCCTTGGCGGCCAGCTCGGCGATCAGGCCCGGCAGCGTGGCCGGCGGCGTGCACAGCACCGCCAGCTCGGGCACCGCCGGCAGCGCCGCCACCGACGCGTGGCACACCACGCCCGGCGCGCCGCGGCTGCCGTGCAGGCGCTGCGCCCGCCGGTTCACCGCATACAGCTGGCCGGCATAACCCGCTGCGCGCAGGTTGCGCCACACCAGCGCGCCCAGGCTGCCGGGCCGGTCGGAGGCGCCGACCACCACCACCGAGGCCGGGTCGAACAGGGAATCGAGGTTGCGGATGCTCATGACCCGTCCATGAAAACGGCCTGACTGTGGCTGACTGGCTCGCCGCAGCCGGCGGTGGGCCGGCGCGTGCCGCACCCATGCTGCACGCGCAGCGCGCATTGCACCTGACCGGCGTCAATGCTGCAACGCAACAGCCCTGCACGCCACACGGTGCGGCTTGCGCCGCCGCAAGGCGCCGACGTGGCCAGGGGCCTTGCGTCACACGCAACGGGCCCTGCCAGCGCGATGATGGCCATCAGGCGCCGCCACCGGGTGCGCGCGCAGGAGAGACGAGGCATGGGCCCTGTGTTCGATGCACTGCAGGCCAGCGCTGCGGCCATGGCGGTGCTGGCCGCCGCTGGCGACAGCCCGGCCCGCCTGGCCCGGCACCAGGCGCAGCGCCTGGCCGCCCTGCTGACGCATGCGCAGCAGGCCAGCCCCTGGTGGCGCGAACGCCTGCGCGGCATCGACCCGGCGCGCACACCGCTGCACGCGCTGCCGGTCAGCCGGCGTGGCGAGTTGATGGCCGACTTCGACCACTGGGTCACCGATCCGGCGCTGCGGCTGGCCGAGTTGCGCGCCTTCACCGCCGATGCCTCGCGCATCGCCGAGCCCTGGCTGGACCGCTACCTGGTGTGGGAAAGCTCGGGCACCAGCGGCCTGCCGGGGGTGTTTGTGCACGACGCAGCCACGCTGGCGGTGTATGACGCGCTGGAGGCCCTGCGCCGCAGCGAGCCGCCGTGCTGGTGGCGCTGGCTCGATCCGGCCCAGCTGGGCGAGCGCCTGGTGTTCGTGGGGGCCACCGGCGGGCACTTTGCCAGCCTGGTGAGCCTGCGGCGGCTGCAGCGCCTGCAGCCCTGGCGCGGCGCAGCGCTGGGCATCGTGTCGATCCTGCAGCCCACGGCCGAGCTGGTGGCCGAGCTCAATGCACTGCAGCCCAGCCAGCTGGCCACCTACCCCAGTGCCGCCGCCCTGCTGGCCGACGAGGCCGCCGCCGGCCGGCTGCGCATCCGCCCGCGCACGGTGTGGACCGGCGGCGAAACCCTGACCGACAGCCAGCGCCGGCACATCGCCCACCAGCTGGGCTGCCCGGTGCGCGACAGCTACGGCGCCTCGGAGTTTCTGCCCATCGGCTGGCAGTGCCGGCATGGCGCGTTGCATGTCAATGCCGACTGGGTGATCCTCGAGCCGGTGGACGAGCACCACCGCCCGGTGCCGCCCGGCAGCCTGTCGGCCAACTGCCTGCTCACCAACCTGGCCAACCGGGTGCAGCCGCTGATCCGCTACGAGCTGGGCGACCGCATCCGCATCGCGGCCGAGCGCTGCCGCTGCGGCTCGCCGCTGCCGGTGCTGCAGGTGCAGGGCCGCCACGACGACCGCCTGGTGATGGCCGGCAGGCAGGGCCACCCGGTCACGCTGCTGCCGCTGGCGCTGAGCACGGTGCTGGAGGAGCAGGCCGGGCTCTACGACTTCACCCTCACCCAGCGCGACCGCCACACGCTGGTGCTGCAGCTGCCGCTGCCGGCCGAGCAGGCGGCCGACGCGCTGGCCCGCGGCTGCGCCGCACTCAGCGGCTTTGCGGCGCAGCAGGGCGTAGCCCGGCCGCGGGTGCTGGGCGAGGCCGGCCGGCCGGTGCCGCATGGCCGCAGCGGCAAGGCGCAGCGCATCACGGCGATGGCCTGACGGGCGGCGCGCCGGTCGGCTGCGCGCAAGGCTGCCATGTGCCCGCGCGGCAGGTTCATGCACAACGTGTCAGGCCCACAGGTCAAGCGGCGGGTCGGCCGACAGCGCGCGCATCAGGTCGCCGCGGCCGATGTAGCCCTGCACCTGGCCGCCCTCGTCCACCACCGGCAGGCCCGGCAGGCCGGTGGCGGCCAGCACCTGGGCCAGGCGGCGCACATCGGTGGCCGCCGCCACCGCCGGCACCGGCGTGCGCATGCGCGCCGACACCGGCTGCGCCCAGAAGGCCGTCAGGCGCGAGGGGTCGACCAGCGGCGGCGGTGCCAGATCGGCCAGCCGCGCCAGGCCCACCAGGCCGCCGGCAGCGTTGCGCACCGGCGCCTGGGCCACGCCGCGCGCGCTCAGCAGCTGCCAGGCGCGGCGCAGCGGCACATCGGCCGGCAGCAGCAGCACCTCGTGGCTCATCAGCTCGGCCACGGTGGTGATGCGGTGGCGCGCCACCTCGCCGCCGGGGGCATAGGCCGCCGCGGCGGCGGCCACCGCGTCGCGCCGGGCCGCCGTGGCGCCGTGGCCGTGGCCGTTGCCGCCGGGCTCGCGCTCCAGCGGCCGGCCGGCGTCGTCGAGCGCGCCCACGAAGGTGATCTCGCGGTCGTCCACCGGCGCCACGCGCAGGCCCTGGCCCACGCCGGGCACCCGCCGCAGCTGCTCCAGTGAACCGGTGAACACCCGCCCCGTCGTGCCATAGATGCTGAACATCGCGTCACGCCCCCGCCCCAGCCGAGATGCGCAAGGATACGACGCCGGCCGCCGCACGGGCATGGCCCGGGGGTCAGGTGCGCGTCGGGCACGGTGGCTAAACTGCACGGGTTTGCCCAGGCCTTGCGCAGTGCGTGCGGGGCCGCAGCCATCGCCCCCCTTCCCTCCCTTCCGGCGCGCACCCCCATGAGCACCACCACCACGATCCGCCAGCAAGACCTGATCGACAGCATCGCCGCGGCGCTGCAGTACATCAGCTACTACCACCCGGCCGACTACATCGCCCACCTGGCGCGCGCCTACGAGCGCGAGGAAAGCGCCGCGGCCAAGGACGCCATTGCGCAGATCCTGACCAACAGCCGCATGTGCGCCGAAGGCCGGCGCCCGATCTGCCAGGACACCGGCATCGTCAACGTGTTCCTGAAGATCGGCATGGACGTGCGCTGGGAAGGCTTTACCGGCAGCATCGACGACGCCGTCAACGCCGGCGTGCGCCAGGGCTACCTGAACCCCGACAACGTGCTGCGCGCCAGCGTGCTGGACGACCCGATCTTTGCGCGCAAGAACACCAAGGACAACACGCCCGCCGTGGTGCATGTGGAACTGGTGCCCGGCAACACCATCGACGTGACCGTGGCCGCCAAGGGCGGTGGCAGCGAGAACAAGAGCAAGGTCTACATGCTCAACCCCAGCGACGACATCGTCGAGTGGGTGCTCAAGACCGTGCCCACCATGGGCGCCGGCTGGTGTCCGCCGGGCATGCTGGGCATCGGCGTGGGCGGCACGGCCGAGAAGGCAGTGCTGCTGGCCAAGCAGGCGCTGATGGACGACATCGACATGTACGAGCTGCTCGAGCGCGGCCCGGCCAACAAGCTCGAGGAAATGCGCATCGAGCTGTACGAGAAGGTCAATGCGCTGGGCATCGGCGCGCAGGGCCTGGGCGGCCTGACCACGGTGCTGGACGTGAAGATCAAGACCTTCCCCACCCACGCCGCGAGCAAGCCGATCGCGATGATTCCCAACTGCGCAGCGACGCGGCATGCGCACTTCGTGATGGATGGTTCGGGCCCGGTCTACCTCGATCCGCCCAGCCTCGACCTGTGGCCCAACGTGCACTGGGCGCCCGACTACAACAAGAGCAAGAGCGTCGACCTCGACAGCCTCACCCCCGCCGAGGTGGCCAGCTGGAAGCCGGGCCAGACCCTGCTGCTGAGCGGCAAGCTGCTGACCGGCCGCGACGCCGCGCACAAGCGCATCCAGGACATGCTGGCCAAGGGCGAGCCGTTGCCGGTCGACTTCACCAACCGCGTCATCTACTACGTGGGCCCGGTCGATCCGGTGCGCGACGAGGTGGTGGGCCCGGCCGGCCCCACCACCGCCACGCGCATGGACAAGTTCACCCGCATGATGCTCGAGAAGACCGGGCTGATCGCCATGGTGGGCAAGAGCGAGCGCGGCCCGGTGGCCATCCAGGCCATCCAGGACAACAAGTCGGCCTACCTGATGGCCGTGGGCGGCAGCGCCTACCTGGTGGCCAAGGCCATCAAGGCCGCCAAGGTGCTGGCCTTTGAAGACCTGGGCATGGAAGCCATCTACGAGTTCACCGTCAAGGACATGCCGGTGACCGTGGCGGTGGATTCGCTCGGCACCAGCGTGCACGAGACCGGCCCGAAGGAATGGCAGGCGCGCATCGGCAAGATCCCGGTGACGGTGGCCTGAGCGGCTGAGCGGCTGAGCGGCTGAGCGGCTGAGCGGCTGAGCGGGCCGCCAGGGCCCGGCGCCAGCCCCGGCCTGAAGGCGCCCGCGCAACACATCGTCCCCGCATCCACGGGGTTTGACGGGCAGCGCGGGCAATTCCGCATTGGACGTCGCCGGGCGATGCCAGACAGTCGCGCCCGGTGCGGCCAACCTCGGGCCGCTTGCAGGTGCATCGATGTCGCAGTTTTTCTCCCGTCGCCGCTGGCTGGCACTGGGCCTGGCGCTGGCCGACAGCGCCCGCGGCCAGTCCAACCCGGCGGCCAGCCCGGCGACCACCGGCGCAGCCACCAGCGCCAGCCCGTCGGCCAGCCCGAGCCCCGGCCGCAACGAGCCGGTGGTGATCGGCCAGAGTGCCCACCTCAGCGGCCCGCTGGCCACCACCTTTCTGGGCGTGCTGGCCGGCCAGCGCCTGGCGCTGACGCAGTTCAATGCGCGCGGCGGCGTGGCCGGGCGGCCGGTGCAGCTGATCACGCTGGACGACGGCTACGACGTCAAGCGCTGCGTGGCCAATGTGCGCCAGCTGATCGAGCGTGAACGCATCACCGCGCTGTTTGGCCTGGCCAGCACGCCCAACGTGGCGGCGGTGCTGCCGCTGCTGGCCGAGCGCCAGGTGCCGCTGGTGGGTGTCTACGGCGGCTCGCCCTCGCTGCGCGTGCAGCAGCACCCGTATTTCTTCACCACCACGGCCAGCTACCGCGACGAGGTGCTGCACATGCTGCGCAACCAGAAGACGCTGCAGCGCGAGCGCGTGGCCCTGGTCTACCAGAACGCCGCCTTCGGCCAGCTGATGCGCCCGGTGGTGGACGAGGCCGCGCGCGAGCTGGGCATGCAGGTGGTGGCGCGCGTGCCGCTCGAGGCCGATGGCAGCAACAGCGTGGCCGCCGCCGCCAGCGTGGCCGAGGCGCGGCCGCAGGCGGTGATCCTGATGGCCTTCGGGCCGCCCATCGTGCCCTTCATCAAGGCCGCACGGCAAAGCGTGGCCGCGCCGCTCTACGCGATCTCGATCGCCAATGCCAAGGCGCTGATCGAGGCCATGGGCGACGATGCCCGCGGCCTGGCCATCACCCAGGTGATTCCGCCGCCCTGGCGCAGCCAGGACGCGCTGGTGCGCGACTTCAGCGCCGCCAGCACCCGCGCCGGCACACCGGCCGACTACGAGCACTTCTACGGCTACCTCAACCTGCGCATCCTGCTCGAGGCGCTCAAGCGCGCCGGCCGCGGCGTGACGCCGGCCAAGCTGGTGAGCACGCTGGAAGGCATGAACCGCGTCGACCTGGGTGGCTACACGCTGAGCTTCTCACCCGGCAACCACCACGGCTCGAGCTACGTGGACAGCACCATCGTCGGGCCCGGCGGACGCTTCATCCGTTGAGCGGCGGTGCCGCCGCCACGCCGGCGGCCGGGCCGGCCGGCAGCGCCCGCACCACGCGCTGCGGAAACGGGATCTCGACGCCCTGCGCATCGAGGGCGCGCAGCACCGCCAGGTTGACGTCGCTGCGCACATTGCCCTGGCCGTTCTCGATGTCGGCCACCCAGAACACCAGCGTGAGCTCCAGGCCATCGGCGGCAAAGCTGCTCAGCTGCACCGAGGGCATGGGGTCGTGCAGCACCCGCGCCACGGCGGCCATGGCGCGCACCAGCTCGGGCATCAGCGCCTCGACATCGCTGCCGTAGGCCACCTGCACGGTGGTGGTGAGCGCCACCTTGGGATCGGCGAACGAGCAGTTCTCGACCCGCTGGGTGATCATCATCTCGTTGGGCACGATGGCCTCGCGGCCGTTGTTGGCCCGGATCACCGTGTAGCGCGTGCTGATGTCGGTGATGCGGCCCTCGAAGTTGTCGACCCGCACCACATCGCCAATGCGCAGCGAGCGCTCGGCCAGGATGACGAAACCCGACACGTAGTTGGCCGCCAGCTTCTGCAGGCCCAGGCCGATGCCCACGCCCACCGCGCCGCCCAGCACACCGAGTGCGCCCAGCGGAATGCCGGCCGCCGACATGGCCAGCAGCAGGCCGACCAGCAGCAGGCCGGCGCGCGTGGCATTGGCGGCGATCTTGCGCACGCTGAGGTTCACGCCGGTGGCACGCATCAGCCGCGATTCGATCGAGGCCGACAGCCACAGCACCGCCACCAGCACCGCGGCCGCGGTGAGCGCGCCTTCCACCAGGCTGCGCAGCGTGACCGGGGCCCCGCCGATCTTCCAGCTCACGCCCTCCATCTCGGCCAGCAGCACCGGCAGCAGGCCGGTGATCCACAGCACCAGCACGGCCCACACGCCCCAGCTGATGGTGCGCTCGAGCGCCCGCACCAGCGGCGACTTGGGAAACGCCGCATGCAGCACCCGCACGGCGATGCGGATCACTGCCAGGCTGGCCAGCATGGGCACTGCCACATGGAACACCGCCAATGGCAGCTTGTGGCTCAGCGCCACCATGCGCGCGCCCTGCGCCAGCGCCAGCGCCAGCAGCGGAAACAGCACGCCGTCGAAGCCGCGCTCGCCAAACAGGATGCCGGGCTCGCCGGCTGGCCGGGTGAGCCGCAGCACCAGCCAGGCCAGGCCCAGGCACAGCGCCAGCACACCCAGCTCGGCCAGGGCCGTGGGGTGCAGCAGCGACTGAAAAAGATCGAGGAAAGCGTCGAGACCGTTCATTGCCTCGATTCTGGCTTGAACCCGTAGTGTCGAAGCCTGGGCAGCTGCCGTCGCGAGCGGGCTCAGGGTGGTTCGAGCAACGCAGCCGTACACCCGTACGGCGAGTAGCGCAGGGCCGCCATGTGCCCGCGCAGCAGGCAGATGCCTAGGCTTCGGGCTGCATGTCGATCGCGCCGCAGGGGCACTCGGCGGCGCACATGCCACAGCCCTTGCAGTAATCCAGGTTGATCTGGAAGCGCTGGCCGGGCCCCAGCTTGATCACCGCGTTGTCGGGGCACACGCCGTAGCAGTTGTCGCACTCGAAGCAGTTGCCGCAGCTCAGGCAGCGCCGCGCCTCGAACAGCGCATTGGCCTCGGTGAGCCCGCCCTGCACCTCGTCAAAGCTGCTGCTGCGGCGCGCGGCATCGAGCTGCGGCCGCACGGTGGCCGGCGCATCGCTGTAATACCAGGGGTTCAGGCGCTCGAAGGAGGCCAGTGCGTGTTTTGGCGCGGCGCATGCCTGCGCGTCGCGCAGCCAGGCATCGATGTGGCGGGCGGCCTTCTTGCCATGGCCCACGGCGACGGTGACATTGCGCTCGGCCGGCACCATATCGCCACCGGCAAAGAGGCCGGCACGGCCGGTCATCAGCGTGGCCGGATCGACCTGCACCACGCCGTCGCGCAGCACCAGGCCGGGCACGCCGTGCAGCAGGCTCAGATCGACATCCTGGCCCAGCGCCAGCACCAGCGCATCGGCCTGCAGGGTTTCGTACTCGCCGGTCGGCTGGGGCTTGCCGTCGGCGTCGAGCTGCATCTTCTCGAGCGTGAGCGTGTCGCCCGCGGCCTGCGAGATGGTGGACAGCCACTTCACCTGCACGCCCTCCTGCAGCGCCTCTTCCACCTCGAAATCGTGCGCCGGCATCTGGCCGCGGGTGCGGCGGTAGACGATCACGGCCTCGGTGGCGCCCAGGCGGCGTGCGGTGCGGGCCACGTCGAGGGCGGTGTTGCCGCCGCCGTACACCGCCACGCGCCGGCCCAGCAGCGGTTTCTGGTCGCCTTCCATCGAGCGCAGCACGCTCACCGCGTCGAGGATGCGTGCCGAATCCTTGGCCGGAATGAAGGCGCGCTTGGCGATGTGCGCGCCCACGGCCAGAAAGGTGGCATCGAAGCCGGCCATCTCGGCCTGCAGATCGGCCACGCGGGTGTTGCACTGCACCGTGACGCCCATGGCCACGATGCGCTGCATCTCGGCCTCGAGCACCTCGCGCGGCAGGCGGTAGCGCGGGATGCCGAAGCGCATCATGCCGCCCATCTGCGGCCCCGCCTCCTTGACCGTGACGCGGTGGCCCAGGCGCCGCAGGTGGTAGGCCGCCGACATGCCCGAAGGCCCGGCACCCACCACCAGCACCTGCTTGCCCGACTCTTGCGCCGGCGGCGTGAAGGCCCAGCCGCGTGCGATGGCCTCGTCGCCCAGGAAACGCTCGACCGAGTTGATGCCCACCGCGGCATCGAGCTGGCCGCGGTTGCAGGCCGCTTCGCAGCTGTGATAGCACACCCGGCCCATGGTGGCCGGAAACGGGTTGTCGCGCGTGAGCTGGCGCCAGGCGCTTTCATAGTCACCACTTTCGGCATGGAACAGCCAGCCCTGGATGTCTTCACCGGCCGGGCACTGGGCATTGCAGGGCGGCAGGTGGTCGGCATACACCGGGCGCTGGCTGCGCCAGCTGCCGGTGTGGTTGGCCAGCGAGCTGCCAGGGTCCAGCGTGATGGCAAACGGCTTGTGCATGGTCAGGCCTCCTGCGCTGCGTCGATCAAGCCAAAACGCCGGATGTTCTTGTCGGCATCGGCCTGGATGCGCGCCAGCATCTCGGGGTGGCCGGCCTGGCCGCCGTGGGCGAAGAGATGGGCGAAGCGTTTCTGTGGTTTCAGGTAATCAGCCACCGGCACGCGGTGGCGGATCTTCTGCACCGCGGTGATCTCGCCATGCTGGGCCTCGAACACCGGAAACAGCCCGCTCTCGCGCGCCAGCCGGGCCAGGCGGATGGTGTCGTGGCTGGCCGCGCCCCAGCCCAGCGGACAGGGCACCAGGATGTGCAGATAACGTGCGCCGCGGATGGCCATCGCACGCTCGACCTTGGCCTCCAGATCGTGCAAGTCGGCCACGGTGGCGGTGGCCACATACGGGATCTCATGCGCCATGGCGATCAGCGGCAGGTTCTTGCCCTGGCCGAACACCGCGCCGGGCTCGCGGCCCAGCGCCTGCGTGGTGGCCGTGCGCGCAGCCGGCGGCGTGGCGCTGCTGCGCTGCACGCCGGTGTTCATGTAGGCCTCGTTGTCGTAGCAGATGTAGAGCACATCGTCGTTGCGCTCGAACATGCCACTCAAGCAGCCGAAGCCGATGTCGGTGGTGCCGCCATCGCCGCCCTGGGCGATCACGCGCACCGGCTTCTCACCGCGGTCACGCCCCTTGACCTTCAGCGCCGCGGCAATGCCGGTGCCCACCGCCGCGGCATTGCCGAACAGCGAGTGGATCCAGGGCAGCTGCCAGCTGGTTTCAGGGTAGGGCGTGGAGAACACCTCCAGGCAGCCAGTGGCGTTGGCGGCGATCAGCTGGCCGCTGGTGGCGCGCATCGCGGCATCCACCGCATAGCGCGCGCCCAGCGCCTCGCCGCAGCCCTGGCAGGCGCGGTGGCCGCTGTTGAGCGAGTTGTTGCGCTCGGTGCTGGCCTGCACGCTGCGCTGCTCGGGCGCCAGCAGGCGGTTGCCCACGGTGAAGGTGCCGGTCTGGTAGAACTTGACTGCGGTCATGGGAGCCCCTCGTCCGACGGGTCCGTCGGCCGGCCCCCCGAGGGGACGCGGGCCGGCTTGGGAGCGGCCCGGCGCTCGGCCCGCTCGCTCTGATCCGCACCGCGTACGGCCGGCATGCTGCCCAGATCGCGCAGCAGGTTCTCGGCGATCGGCCCGCTGCGGCGCTGGGCCGCCTCGCGCTCCAGCTGGCGGTTGACGATGCGCCAGTCCAGATCCAGAAAGCTCAAGGGCGGCAGCGTACCGGCCACCGCCTCGTGCAGCATGCGCGCCAGCGAGGCCTGCGTGATGGCCCGGCCACCCAGCCCGGCCACCACGGTGTGGCCGTGCAGGTGCAGGCCCGAGAGCGCCAGGCGCACATCGGTGCTGACCACGCCGCCCAGGCCCACCGAAAAGCTCTTTTCCAGCACCACCACGCGCTGTGCGCCGGCCAGCGCCTCGCGCACCGCCGCCAGCGGAAACGGCCGAAAGCTGTGGATGCCCAATACGCCGATCTTTTGGCCCTCGTCGCGCAAGGCATCCACCGTGTCCTTCAGCGTGCCCAGCACCGAGCCCAGCGCCACCACGATGGTGGCCGCGTCATCGCAGCGGTAGGCCCGCACCAGGCCGCCCGAGCGGCGGCCGAAGCGCTGCGCAAACTCGTCGGCGATCTGCGGAATGCGCTCCAGCGCCTGCAGCTGCCGCGCGTGCGCCAGGTAGCGCACCTCCATGAAGGCCTCGGGCCCGACCATCGCGCCGATCGACACCGGCTCGGCCGGATCGAGCACCTGGCGCGGCACATAGGGCGGCAAAAAGGCATCCACCTCAGCCTGGTCGGGCAGGTTCACCGGCTCGTAGGCGTGGGTCAGGATGAAGCCGTCCATGCACACCATCACCGGCAGCGACAGCTCCTCGGCCAGCTTGAAGGCCTGGAGGTGCAGGTCCAGCGCCTCCTGGTTGTTCTCGGCAAACAGCTGGATCCAGCCGCAATCGCGCTGGCTCATGCTGTCGGAGTGGTCGTTCCAGATGTTGATCGGCGCACCGATGGCGCGGTTGGCCACGGTCATCACGATGGGCAGGCCCAGGCCGCTGGCGTTGTACACCGCCTCGGCCATGAACAGCAGGCCCTGGCTGGCGGTGGCGGTGTAGGCCCGCGCACCGGCCGCCGAGGCGCCGATGGCCACGCTCATGGCCGCGAACTCGCTCTCCACGTTGATGAACTCGCAGGGCGTGAGCTGCCCGCTTTTGACCAGCGCGCCCAGGCCTTCGACGATGTGCGTCTGCGGCGAAATCGGGTAGGCGCAGATCACCTCGGGCCGGGCCAGGGCCACGGCACGCGCCACGGCCACCGAGCCCTCGATCTGCTCGCGGTGGCCACCGGGGCGGGTGGCGGCTTCAACGGGCGGCATGGCGCAGCTCCTCGATCTCGCGGCTCACATGGGCAAAGGCCTCGCTGGCGGCGGCCACATTGGCCTCGGCCAGCTGGCCCTTGAACTTGTCGCGGATGGCATGCGCCACCGCATCCAGCGACACCAGCCCGGCCAGCGCCGCAAAACCGCCCAGCAGCACGGCGTTCGGCAGCGGCCGGCCCAGGTGTTTTTGCGCGATGTCGGTGGCCGGCACGGTGGTGAGCCGCTCGTGGCGAAAGCGCGAGGCCATATCGCCCAGGCCCAGCGCGTCAAAGCCCAGGCGGCTGTTGATCAGCACATAGCCATCGGGCTGCAGGCCCTGGAACACATCCACCTGGTGCAGCAGCGTGGCGTCCTGCACGATCAGCACATCGGGCGCCATGATCGGCTCGCGCAGCCGGATCTCGCGGTCATCGATGCGGCAGAAGGCCACCACCGGCGCGCCGGTGCGCTCGGAGCCGAAGCTGGGAAACGCCTGCGCGCAGCGGCCCTGCCAGAAGGCGGCGATCGAGAGCATCTCGGCAGCCGTGACCACCCCCTGCCCGCCCCGCCCGTGAATGCGGATCTGCAGCATGCGCGCTCCTCTTCGTCCCGTGGTGCGGGTGTGAAGTGGGCATTCTTCGGCGCGGCTCCGGCGCGCAGGTTGAGCGGCGTCAAGCACCGTGGAACGGCGGGCCCAGCGCCGGGCCGCGCCCAGGCGGGCCCGCCTACCCGCCCGGCGGGTGGACTCACGTGCCCGTGAGGCCGGGGGCTCCCGCTAGCGAACGGCGGGCTCCAGCAGGCGCAGCGTGCCGGCCGTGGCGTCGATCTCGGCCGGCAGGCCGATGGGCACGGTGAACTTCTGGCGGATGTGGCCGATCATCGCGCCGCGGTAGACCGGCACCTTGAGCGGCGCGAACCAGTCGTCAAACACCTCGTCGAGCGTCAACGTGCCGTAGCCATCGCCCGGCGTGCACTTGGTGAACTGGCCGATGGCCACACCGGCCAGGCGATCCAAGACACCGGCCAGCTTCAGCGTGGACAGCATGCGGTCGACGCGGTAGATGTACTCGTTGATCTCTTCAAGGAACAGGATCGCGCCGTCGAAGCTGGGCAGGTAGTCGGAGCCGGTCATCGCGCTCAGCACCGCCAGGTTGCCGCCCAGCAGCGGGCCGCGCGCCAGGCCCGGCGTGAGGGTGCGCGTGCGGTGCTCGGCCGGCGCCGGCAGGCCGTCCAGATCACGCGGGTTGCGCAGCGTCATCGCCTCGGCGTCCATCGCCACGCCACGAAAGTGCCGCAGGCTGAACGCGTTCCACGACGACACGCCCACCGGCGCATGGAAGCTCACCAGCCCGGTGCGCGCAAACACCGCATTGATCAGCGCGGTGATGTCGGAGAAGCCCCCCAGGAACTTCGGGTTGCCGCGGATCAGGCCGTAGTCCAGCAGCGGCAGGATGCGGTTGCCGCCCGAGCCGCCGGTGAGCGCCAGGATGCCCTGCACGCCGGGGTCGGCGAAGAAGCCGTTGATGTCGGCCGCGCGGCCGGCATCGCTGCCGGCCAGGTGGCCGCGGCGCGCACGCAGGTGCGCGCCTTCCACCACCTTGAAGCCCATGGCGCTGAGCGTGTCGTGGGCAATCTCGTAGGGCTCGCGCTCGTACACGGCATGCGAGGGGTTGACCAGGCCGATGGTGTCGCCGGGCTTCAGGCGCGCGGCCTTCAGCAGCGGCAGGCGGGTGCCGTTGCCGGCGGCCTGGGTGGCGCCGCCGGCACCTGCCAGGCCGGCGCCCATCAGCGCGGCGATGCCGGCCTGCAGCGCGCGGCGCCGAGAGAGGTGCGGCTCAGAGCACACGCGGAAACTCCCGGCGCACGCGCTCGCGGTCGCCATGGTCGAAGTGCCACCACTCGGAGGGGATGCCGTGGAAGCCGCCCTGCGCCATGGCCGCATACAGCCAGCCGCGCTCGGCCACCTGCGCGGCGCTGAGCACGCCAAGCGCCAGGTGCTGGGCATCGAGCGCCGGGTGCGAGCGCAACGCCATCTCGTCGTAGCCGGCGCCCATGTCGCATTCAAGGCCGTCGGGGCGCAGCACGGTCACATCCACCGCCATGCCGAAGCTGTGCACCGAGCCGCGCACCGGCTCGGCAAAGTAGTGGGCCAGGTCGGTGCCGGCCACATCGGCCCAGATCGCCTCCTGCACGCGCTGCGGGCGCAGCGCATCCAGCACCAGCAGGCGGTGGCCGGGGCGGTGCGCGGCCAGCCATTCGGCCGCGGCCTCCAGGCCCTGCGCCGCCTCGCGGCGGACCCAGGCGCAATCCAGGCCCGGATACAGCACGCGGCCGGCAAAGTTGTTGCGGCCGGCATAACGCAGATCGTGCGCGACACCGTTCAGGCTGGCCAGGCGGCGGAAGTCAGGGTGGGCGGCGATGGCCTCCACCGGCAGGCTGCCGCCGCTCATGCCGGCACCGTGTCGGCCTGCGCCAGGCAGGCCTCGGCCGCCTCGCCCAGAAACCGCACCAGCCGCCGCGCGCCTTGCGACAAGGGCATGGCCGACGGGGTGAGCAGGTACAGAGGCACCGGCATCTCCGGGTCCAGCGGGCGCACCACCACGCGCTGGCGATCGGCCGAGGCCGCGGTGAAGGGATCGACCACCGCCGCACCCAGGCCGGCTTCGGCCAGCGCGCGCGCCAGCTGGTAGGTCTGCACGGTGATGCGGAACTGCAGCTGCACGCCCTGGGCCTCGCACTCCTGGCTGAGCCGCAGGCCCAGCGGGTCGTCGCCGGCCAGGCCGATCAGCTCGGAGGGCAGCTCGGTGATGGCCAGCGGCAGGCCGGCGGCTTCGCCCGCGCGACGGCCGGCACGCGCGGGCTTGCGCGGCAGCAGCACCATCATGCGCCCCGAGGCCAGCGGCTCGGCGCGGATGCCGGGGTGCTTGGGGTCATGCAGCGCCAGGCCCAGCTCGGCCTCGCCCAGCAGCAGCGCATTGACCAGCTCGCGGGTGTGCTGGGTGCTGAGCTCGCAGCGGCCATCGGGTTGGGCCAGCGACCAGCGCGTCATCGCCGCCGGCACCACCGCCGCACCCAGCGCCGGCGTGACCGACAGCTTGACCGTCTGCGCCTCGCCGTTCTTCAGGCTCACCGCCAGGCGGCGGATGGCCACCAGATCGGCATGCAGCTTGTCCACCTCGGTGAACAGGCGCAGCGCCTCGGGCGTGGGGTAGAACTTGCCGCGCACGCGCTCGAACAGCAGCAGGCCCAGCTGCGCCTCGGCATGCTGCAGCACCTTGGTGACCGCCGGCTGCGAGATGTGCAGCAGGTGCGCGGCACCGCTCACCGTGCCGGCCCGCATCACGGCGTGAAAAACTTCGATGTGGCGCAGCCGCATGGCCTTGGCGAATCCTGGCGTGAAATGGACAACGGGGCCTCCCGATCCGGAAGGCCCCGCCGATTGTTGCGGATGCCGCGCCGCCTAGAAGAACTTGTAGGTCATGTTGACGAAGTACGAGCGGCCACGTGGGTCGGCCACCCGCGGGTCCCAGCTGGTGCCGCTGACTTCGTCGGAATGGTGAACCGAGAACGGCGGATCGGTGTTGAGCAGGTTGCGGATGCCGGCGGTGATGGCCAGGTTCTTGATGCCGGTGTAGCCGCCGCTGAGGTTGTAGCGGGTGTAGCTGTCGACCTCGCCGCCAGGCTGGGTGACGCCGGTGCTCCAGACATAGGCCTTGTGACCGGTGACATGGCTTTGCGACAAGGTGCCCGACCAGTCGCCCTGGGTGTAGCTGAACGCCAGGTTGTGCTTCCAGCGCAGGCGCAGGTCCTGGCTGCTCCACTGGCCCACACGCTCAACCCAGGGCTGGTTGTCGAACAGGCGCTCCTTGTGGGTGTCCAGGTACGAGCCGGTGAGCGAGGTGGTCCACTTGCCGCCGGCCAGCGCGCCGCGCAGGGTCACGCCGATGTCGGTGCCGCCGGTGATGGTTCCGGCGGCGTTGATGCGACCGGCACGCAGGTAGTCGATCTTGCCGTCGGCACCGCGCACCACGTACTGGCTGAGCACCGCATAGTTGTTCAGCACGCCCTCGGGCGTGAGGAAGCCGATCACGTTGCTGCGCTTGACCCGCCAGGTGTCCAGGCTCAGGGTCATCCAGTCAACCGGCTCGGCCACGAAGCCGATCGACCATTGCTTCGACTCCTCGGGCTTCAGGTTGGGGTTGCCGCCGGTGAGGTACTCGAAGCGCACGCCGCACACGCCATCGCGTGCCGCGCCCACCAGCGCGCCGGTGCCGCTGCAGATGGCTGCGGGGTCGTCGCGGGCGCTGGTGATGGTGGGCAGCGTGCCGCTGGGGTCGGTGGCCGCGGTGTACAGCTGCCCGAAGGTCGGTGCACGGAAGCCGGTGCTGGCCGAGCCCCGCAGCATCAGGTTGGGCAAGGGCTGGAAGCGCAGCGACAGCTTCGGGTTGACGGTGCTGCCGAAGTCGGAGTAATCGTCGCCCCGCACGGCCAGGGTCAGGTCGAGGTTCTTGACCACCGGAATCAGCAACTCGCCGAACAAGGCCTTGATGTCGCGCTTGCGCGAGACGAAGTCGGCGTCGGGCAGCGCCGCGTAGAGCACGGCCTCGTTGTACTCGAGCTTGTAGCCTTCCTGGCGGAAGTCGGCCCCCAGCGCAAACATCATCGCGCCGGCGGGCAGCTTGAACAGCTCGCCCGAGACCGTGGCATCCAGGCCATAGAGATGGGTGCTGCCGCGCAGGCGCTCCAGGCCATCGGCCCGCGCCGCGTCCAGCTGCGCCATGCCCGCCGCGGTCTGGCTCTGGCCGGGCTGCAGCCAGGGGTTGATCAGGCCCGAATCGAGTGCGGCGTCGAGCTTGTCGTCGAAGAAGTAGCCGCGGGTCAGCACCGCGCGGCTGGTGGCCCGGCCGGCCATCACGCCCATCTTGTAGTCGTAGCCGGCCACAACACCTTCGAGGCCGGCCACCACGCGCAGGTTGGTGGAGGTGGTGTCCACGATGCGCGGGCCGCATTCCAGGCAGCGCCAGCGCATGGCGATCGGCTTGGTGGCGTCGAAGCTCATGCCGGTCTGCGCCGTGAGGTTCGGGTACAGGGCCAGCAGGTTCTGGTAGTACGGGCCGTTCACCGGATACGAGTAGCGGTCGCTGGCCGTGGCCGAGGTGATCTGCACCGACTCGTATTCCTTGCGGGCCTGGGTGCGCGAGCCGATCAGCTCGACAAAGGCCGTGTGCTCGGGCGCGAGCTGGAAGTTGGCGCGCGACACCAGGTTGAGCACGTCCAGCGGCTGCTGCAGCATGGCGCGGCCGGCATAGTCGTACGAGCAGCCGTAGCGCCGGGTGGTGACACCGGTGACGTTGTCGGCGTAGGCGTACATGTCGGGCACGCTGTCGCAGTTGCCGTTCAGCGCCAGCAGGTTGGCCGAGTTGAAGCGGATCGGCGCGGTGCTGCCGGGGCGCTGCAGCGCGGCCCAGGCCTGGTAGGTCTGGGTGGCGTAGGGCGTGCCCACGGTCTCTTGCGCCACGCCCAGCGCCGGCATGTGGCCGTTGCTGGCGAAATCGCGCTGGCGCGAGTTCAGCGACTCGTTGCGCGAGCCCGACAGCGTGACCATCACGTTGAACCGGTCCTTGTCCAGCGAGCCCAGGCCCCAGACACCCGAGAACTTGTGGATGGCGCCGCCGCCCTCCTCGGTGAGGTCGGTGCCGGCACTGATCTCCAGGCCGCTGTAATCGCGGCGCAGGATGAAGTTCATGACGCCGCCGATGGCATCGGTGCCGTAGATGGCCGAGGCGCCGTCCTGCAGGATCTCGATGCGGTCCAGCGCGGCCAGCGGGATCGAGCCCAGGTCGACCGTGGCGCCCTTCAGGCCATGGCTGGACTGGCGCCGGCCGTTGAGCAGGATCAGCGTGTTCTGCGGCCCCAGGCCGCGCAGGTTGGCCGACGAGTTGCCGAGGTTGTTGTTGCCATCGGGGTTGGCGTTGGAGCCCTGCGAGGCATTGCCACCCAGGGACGCCAGGTTGTCGGTGCCATTGCCGGCCACGCTCAGCGTGCTCACCAGTTGCTCGACCGTGCTGACGCCCAGCTTCTCGATGTCGGCGCGCCGGATCACCTGCACCGGCAGCGCCCCTTCGCTCTGGATGCGCTTGATGCTCGAGCCGGTGATCTCCACCCGCTGCGGCGAGTCGCCGGTCTGCGCCAGCGCGGGCATCGCCACGCCCAGCAAGGTGATCCCACGAACGATGGTCTTCAACTGCATGGTCCCTCCGGAGGTCGATCTCGTCCGCCCGGATGGGGACGGCCGCTGTGGGCGGCCGTGCCGGCCGGGGCCGGCCGACACGTTGCCGCAACATTTGTTGCGATTGACTTTACTTCAGGGGGTCTGGCGGCCGTGCCGTTCGGGCCGTAGCGGTTGCCAATCAGCCCATAACTTCAGGGCATGCGTCAACACGGGGCATGGCGCCGTGCCCAGGCAGCCGCGTGCCGGCGCACCAGGCCTGGGCGCTACAGTGCATGCGGCGGCGTTGCGCCGCCCCGACACAAACCGCAGCGGCGCAAACTGCAACGGCGCCCACCGCAGCGGCGCCTACCGCCCCTGCACCACCGCCCGCCGGACCGCACCGCTTGACTGCCCTGCCCTCGCCGCCCCCCTCGCCCTGGCGCTGGATCCCCACGCTGTACTTCGGCCAGGGCCTGCCCTATGTGGTGGTGATGACGCTGGCGGTGGTGATGTACAAGAACCTGGGCGTCTCCAACACCGAGATCGCGCTGCTCACCGGCTGGCTGTACCTGCCGTGGGTGATCAAGCCGCTGTGGAGCCCGCTGGTCGAGCTGCTGGGCACGCCGCGGCGCTGGGTGCTGGCGATGCAGTGGCTGATCGGCGCGGCGCTGGGTGGTGTGGCCCTGGTGCTGCCGGGGCCCGAGCCGGTGCGCGCCACGCTGGCCGTGCTGTGGCTGCTGGCCTTCGCCTCGGCCACGCACGACATCGCCGCCGACGGCTTCTACCTGCAGGCGCTGCGGCCACGCCAGCGCGCGGCCTTCGTGGGCGTGCGCAGCACCTGCTACCGGCTGGCCATGATCGCCGGCCAGGGCGGGCTGATCGCGCTGGCCGGCTGGTGGCAGCAGCAGCAGCCCGGGCTGGGCGCGGCCGGTGCCTGGGTGCGGGTGTTCGGGCTGCTGGGCGCGCTGTTCGTGCTGCTGGCGCTGCTGCACACGCTGAGCCTGCCGCGGCCCGTGGCTGGCGCACCCGCGCCGGCTGGCGCCTCGGTGCCAGCGCCAACCCGGCGCCGCGCCGGCGAGTTGCGGCGCGACTTTGTGGCCGTGTTCGCGGCCTTCCTGCGCCGGCCCGACATCGGGCGCGTGCTGGCCTTCCTGCTGCTGTACCGCTTTGCCGAGGCGCAGCTGCTGAAGCTGGTGGCGCCGTTTGCGCTGGATGCCGCCAGCGCCGGCGGCCTGGGCCTGAGCAACCAGCAGCTGGGCCTGGCCTACGGCACGCTGGGCGTGGCCGCGCTCACCGCGGGCGGGCTGCTGGGCGGCTGGGTGATCTCGCGCCGCGGGCTCGACCGCCTGCTGTGGCCCATGGTGGTGTGCATGCACCTGCCCAACCTGCTGTTCGTGGCGCTGGCGCTGTGGCAGCCCACGCAGCTGGGCTGGATCAGCGCGGCGCTGATGGCCGAGCAGTTCGGCTACGGCTTCGGCTTTGCCGCCTACATGGTGTTCATGATGATGGTGGCCGAGGGCCCGCACCAGACCGCGCACTACGCCATCTGCACCGGCTTCATGGCGCTGGGCATGATGCTGCCCGGCATGGCCGCCGGCTGGCTGCAAAGCCAGCTCGGCTACACCGGCTTCTTTGTCTGGGTGTGCGTGGCCACGATCCCGTCCTTTGTGGCGGTGGCCGCGGTGCGCATCCGCCCGGGCTATGGCCGCGAGGCGGAAACCGAGCTTTGAACGGCGCGGCGGCCGGCAACCCAGCGGTGGTCGCCGCGCAACCGGCTCTGCCGGGCCGCTGGCGGCGCCCCCTGGGGGGAGGCGCCGCAGGCGCTTACGGGGCGGAGCCTATGTCGCCAGGTCGAACACCAGCACCTCGGCGCCGCGGCCCTGGCCCAGCGTGAGCAGCGGCTCGTCAACCAGGCCCAGGCCGTCGCCGGCCTTCAGCGCCTGGCCGTTGGCCATGATCTCGCCGCGCGCCACGTGCACCCAGGTGCGGCGGCCTGACGGCAAGGCCAGCTCGGCGGCCTCGTCGCCATCGAACAGGCCGGCGCGGATGGCCGCATCGGCATGGATCGTCACCGCGCCGTCGCGGCCGTCGGGCGCCGCCACCAGGGCCAGGCGGCCGCGCTTGTCGGCCTCGCTGAAGGCCTTCTGCTCATAGCCCGGCGCGATGCCGGAGCGATCGGGGTGGATCCAGATCTGCAGAAAGTGCGTGGCGTGGTCGCGGGCGTGGTTGAACTCGCTGTGCATCACGCCGCTGCCGGCGCTCATGCGCTGCACCTCGCCGGGCACGATGGCCGCGCCATTGCCCAGCGAGTCCTTGTGCGCCAGCGCGCCCTCGAGCACGTAGCTCACGATCTCCATGTCGCGGTGGCCGTGGGTGCCAAATCCGGTGCCCGGCGCGATGCGGTCGTCGTTGATGACCCGCAGGTTGCCGAAGCCCATGTGGGCGGGGTCGTGGTACTCGCCAAACGAGAAGCTGTGCCAGCTCTTGAGCCAGCCGTGGTCGGCGTGGCCACGGTCTTCGGCGCGTCGCAGTGTGATCATTCAGACAGTCTCCAGCGTGGCCGCCATCGTGCCTCCCCCGCATCCCGGTGTGGTGGTGCGGGGCTTGAAGCATCCATTCAAATAAGATGAAAGACTGACGCTTGCATGACATGCCCCATACCCGCCGCCAGGCCCTGACCCCCGACGCGCTGCTGATGATGGACACCATCGCGCGCTGCGGCAGTTTTGCCGCCGCCGCCCGCGAGCTGGGCCGTGTGCCCTCGGCGCTGACCTACAGCGTGCGCCAGCTCGAAGAAGCGCTCGATGTGCTGCTGTTCGACCGCCGCTCGCGCCAGGCCCAGCTCACCGCCGCCGGACAGGAGCTGCTCAGCGAGGGTCGGCGCCTGCTGGCCGAGATGGACGCGGTGGCCAACCGCGTGCGCCGCGTGGCCACCGGCTGGGAGAGCGAGCTGACCATCGTGGCCGATGGCGTGGTGTCGCGGCTGGTGATGTTCGAGCTGATCGAAGGCTTCTACGCCCAGCGCACCGACGACGGCAAGCCGCCCGGCACGCGGCTGAAGATCCGCCGCGAGATCATGACCGGCACCTGGGAGGCGCTGGTCACCGGCCAGGCCGACTTGTCGATCGGCGTCACGCTCAGCGCCACGCCGCAGGCCGGCATCGAGCTGCAGCCGCTGGGCGAGGTCGATTTCGTGTTCTGCGTGGCGCCGCACCACCCGCTGGCCGCCGGCGACGCGCCGCTCACCGACGAGCAGATCTTCCAGCACCGTGCGGTGGCGGTGGCCGATTCGGCGCAGCGACTGTCGCCGGCCACGGTGAACCTGCTGCCGGGCCAGGACGTGCTCACCGTGCCCACGCTGGCGGCCAAGGTCGAGGCCCTGCTGCGCTGCCTGGGCTGCGGCTTCGTGCCCGAGCCGCAGGTGCGCGATCACTTGCGCGCCGGCCGCCTGGTGACGCGGGCCGTGGCGCGCCAGCGTGTGCCGGCGCGGTTTGGCTATGCCTGGCGGCGCAATGCCGGCCGTGGCCAGGCCCTGGCCTGGTGGCTGAGCCAGCTCGACAGCCCGACCACGCGGCTGGCGCTGTTCGACCGCCACTGCAGCCTGCTCGAGCCGCTGGAGTAAGCCGCCGGCCATGAGCGCATCCAGCAGTACCCGCCGGCCGGGCTATGTGGGCCGCTTCGCGCCCTCGCCCACCGGGCCGCTGCATGCCGGCTCGCTGGTGGCCGCATTGGCCAGCTGGCTGGATGCGCGCGCCCATGGCGGCAAGTGGCTGGTGCGCATCGAGGACGTGGACACGCCGCGCTGCGTGAGCGGCGCCGACGAGCTGATCCTGCGCCAGCTGGCGCGCTGCGGGCTGTTTCCTGACGAGCCGCCGGTGTGGCAGTCGCGCCGCGGCACGCTGTACGAGGCCGCGCTGAAGCGACTGCACACGCTGGGCCTGGTCTACCCCTGCGCCTGCACCCGGCGCGAGGTCGAAGAGGCCCTGGTGGCGCTGGGCGTGCTGCACGGCCGCTTCGAGGAGCGGGTGTATCCCGGCACCTGCCGCGCCGGCCTGCATGGCCGGCCGGCGCGCGCCACGCGCCTGCTCACCGTGTGCGGCGGCATCGAGGCGGTGGTGAGCTGGAACGACCGCCGCAGCGGCCCGCACCGCCAGAACGTGGCCCGCGAGGTGGGCGACTTCGTGCTGCACCGCGCCGACGGCCTGTGGGCCTACCAGCTGGCGGTGGTGGTGGACGACGGCGCGCAGGGCATCACCGATGTGGTGCGCGGCGCCGACCTGGCCGACAACACCGCCCGCCAGGTCCATCTGCAGCGCCTGCTGGTGCTGCCCGAGCCGCGCTACCTGCATGTGCCGCTGGTGCTGGGCGACGACGGCCACAAGCTCAGCAAGCAGAACGGCGCCCGCCCGCTGGAGACACGCGAGCCACTGGGCGCGCTGCGCGCCGCCGGCCACGCCCTGGGCCTGCCCGAGCTGCACGCCAGCACCGTGCCCGACTGGCTGCAGGCCGCCACGCTGGCCTGGGCGCAGGCCTGGCTTTGAACTTGTAGGACACCCGGCCCCGCGGGTACGCGGGTCCACCCGCCGGGCGGGTGGAGGGCCTGCTTGGGGCGGCCCGGCGCTGGCCCGCGGGATGGTGCACCCGGCACCGCTGGCCGTTGCCGCCCGCCTGTCGATGGCATGATGCCGGCCCGCGGGGCGTGCCCCGCGACGCATTCAACCCGCTCCAGGATGATCACCCGATGACCACCACCGCCTCCGGACTCCAGTACGAAGACACCACGCCGGGCACCGGCGCCACCGCGCAGGCCGGCCAGTCGGTCACCGTGCACTACACCGGCTGGCTGCACGACCCCACGGCGCCCAATGGCCGTGGCACCAAGTTCGACAGCAGCAAGGACCGCGGCGATCCCTTCGAGTTCGAGCTGGGCGCCGGCATGGTGATTCGCGGCTGGGACGAGGGCGTGCAGGGCATGCAGACCGGCGGCACCCGCGTGCTGGTGATCCCGCCCGAGCTGGGCTATGGCGCCCGCGGCGCCGGCGGCGTGATCCCGCCCAATGCCACCCTGGTGTTCGAGGTGGAGCTGCTGCCCGAACCCGAGCGCAAGCCGCTCGAGATCACCGACGTGGTGGTGGGCAGCGGCGCCACCGCCGCCGCCGGCCAGCGCGTCACCGTGCACTACACCGGCTGGCTGCACGAGCCCGGCGCCGCCGATGGCCGTGGCCGCAAGTTCGACAGCAGCAAGGACCGCGGCGATCCGTTCCGCTTCCAGCTGGGCGCCGGCATGGTGATCCGCGGCTGGGACGACGGCGTGCAGGGCATGCAGGTGGGCGGCACCCGCGTGCTGGTGATCCCGCCCGAGCTGGGCTATGGCCCGCGCGGCGCCGGCGGCGTGATCCCGCCCAACGCCACGCTGGTGTTCGAGGTGGAGCTGCTGGGCGTCTGAGTGGCGCCGGCCGCCCTGGCCGCCCCGGTCACACCACGCGCGACACCGTGCGGCGGCGGCCGGTGGCCGCTGCGGCCCCGGCCAGGCTGGCCAGGCACAGCAGCAGCGCGCCCGGCTCGGGCACGGCCTGGATCTCCAGGCTGAAACGCTCACCGGCCGCGGCGCCGGCCGGGGCCAGCAGCCAGGCGCTGGTGCCGGCCTGGGCAAAGGGTGCGCCCAGGTCGAGGCCCAGGGTTTCGGGCAGCGACAGCCGGATCGACTGCTGCGTGGCATCGCCGTCCAGCGTGTCGAGCTGCCCGAACGCGGGCGTGACCGAGCCGACCAGCGCAAATTCGGCCTGCCCCAGCAGCACCCGCAGCTGCGACAGCGCGGTGCCGGGCACCAGGCCGATCACCGCATCCAGGCGCAGCCACTGGCCCACATCGGCGGCCTCGAGCTCAAAGCTGTAGTGCGCGCGGCCGCCTTCGGCCAGTTGCAGATCGAGGGCCAGCTGCTGGCCGCTGAGCGTGGCGCCGGCGCTGCTGCCCACGCTGGCGCTGGCCGATTGCAGCAGCACGGCCTGCGCCGGCTGCAGGCCCAGTGCGGCCAGACCGGCCACGCAGACCAATTGCGCCACCAGGCGCTTGAACGGGGCCACCGCGGTTGGCGGCTTCGGGGTGTGGGGGGTCATCATGGTCTCCAGGGCGGGGTGGCTCAGGCGGGCTGCAGGGTCTTGCGGTAGACCGACGCGCCGCCCAGGTCCTTGAAGTCGACCGTGAAGCTGCGGCTGCTGGCGTCGATGTTCACCTCGCCAAAAAACTGCAGGCCGGCCAGCGGCGACAGGTTCACCTGCCCGGTGGGCGGCGCCTTGAAGAAGTCGACGCGCGGGCCGAAGGTCAGATCCAGCGTGTTGGGGCCGAAGCTGCCGGCGTTCAACGGGCCCGAGACAAACTCCCAGAAGCCGTTGAAGTCGCTGAACTGCGCCTGGTTGGGGTCGTAGTAGTGCGCGGCGCAGTAGTGCACGTCGGCGGTCAGCCAGACCACGTTCTTCACCGCCATCTGCTTGATGGCGCGCAGCAGGCCGGCGATCTCGAGCTCGCGGCCCTTGGCCGTGCCGTTGTCGCCGTTGGCGATGGCTTCCCAGCGCAGGGTGCCGGCGGCATCGCGGCCGTCGCCCACGTTCAGGCCGATGGGCATGTCGGCGGCAATCACCTTCCAGGTGGCGCGGCTGCGGCGCAGGCCCTGCTTGAGCCACTCCAGCTGCGCGGCACCCAGAAACTCGGTGGCGGCGCCGGCCGTGGCCTGCAGGTTGGCGCTGTTGGCCGCGCGGTAGCTGCGCATGTCGATCACGAACACGTCGAGCAGCGGGCCGTAGGCAATGTGGCGGTAGACGCGCTCGGGCTCCTCGGTGGTGAAGGGCCGCATCGGCGCGTACTCCTGGAAGGCGCGCGCACCGCGGGCAATCAGCAGCGGCACGTTCTTCTCGGTGTAGCGGGCGTCGGCCTCCAGGCTCTTGGCGTCGCTCCAGTTGTTGGTGACCTCGTGGTCGTCCCACTGCCAGATCTGCGGCACCTCGGCGTTGAAGCGGCGCACGTTCTCGTCGAGCAGGTTGTAGCGGTAGCGGCCGCGAAACTCGTTGAGCGTCTCGGCCACCTTGCTGACCTCGGGCGTGACGATGTTGGTCCAGGTGCCCAGTGGGGTGCTCACGCTCTCGGTGATCGGGCCATCGGCATAGATCGTGTCGCCGCTGTGCAAGAAGAAGTCGGGCTGCACCAGGCGCATCTGCTCATAGATCTTCATGCCGCCGAAGCTGGTGTTGATGCCCCAGCCCTGGCCGGCGGTGTCGCCGCCCCACACGAAGCGCACGCTGCGCTTGAGCGCCGGGGTGCGAAAGCTGCCCAGCACCGGCTCGCTGCTGGCGCGGCGGTTGTCCAGGCCGGTGAACCAGGCGCGCACGAACACCTGGCGGTCGGCCGGCAGGTCGATCAGGTCGACACGCGCGGTGTAGTCGCTCAGCTCCAGCGCATGCGGGCCGTTCACGCGCTGGGCCTTGCTGAAGGCCTCGTCGAAGGCGTATTCCACATGCAGGCGGGCCGGGCGGTCGGCGCGGCTCCACAGCATGATGCGGCCCAGCGCCATGTCGCCCAGCTGGATGCCTTGCGCCATCAGCGGGCGATCGGCGTCCGACGCGGCCAGCGCCGGCGCGCAGCGCAGTGTCGGCAGCGTGGCGGCACCGGCCAGCGTGAGGCCCGACTTGAGCAGTCGGCGGCGGTCAATGGGCGAGGTCATGGGCAGCTCCGTGCTTGGGGTATGCCGCCCAGCTTAGGTGTTGGCCATGTTCGGGCTGTGTCAGTGCCGGCCCGGTGGCCTGCCGCGTTCGGCTCACCGGGCGGGTCAGGCGCGTGACGCCGCGCAGGCGGCGCCACCCGCGCCAGCCACGCGCCGCGCAGCCCGGCTACACTGGCGCCCTGGTCGGCAGTTCACCCAGGCGTTGCCGCGCGAGACCCCTCGCGTGCTGAACCTGCCCCTCGCAAGCCGAGGCCCCCGAGCCAAGCCATCCCGCCGTTTTCTGCGCGGGCAATGCGGCTGGAAGACGGCAACCCCCAGCACCCCGGTGCAGCCCTGCGGCTGCGCCCCGTGGTCCAGCATTGCCTGCGTGGAGAAGCGTGCCATGAGCCGAATTCCCCTGCCCTTGCGGGTGCCCGATGCGTCGCAGTTCGCGCGTGCCCTGGGCAAATCCCTGCACAGCCGCCATGCCGAGGGCGCGCCACCACCGGGCCACCAGGAGCTGCTGAACCTGCTGGCCCGCGCCGCCGGCCACCGCAACCTGCAGGCGCTGCGCGCCGCCATGCCCACACCGGCGGCCACGCCTGCCGCCGCCGCACAGGCCCTGCCGATCGATCCGGCCAGTCTGCCGCGCCCGGCCCGGGCCCCCGACGAGACACCCACCGCGCTGCCGCTGAGCGCCAACGCGCGCAAGGCGCTGGGCCAGTTCGACCCGCGTGGCCGCCTGGTGCGCTGGCCCATCAAGTACAGCGTGCAGACGCTGGCGATGTGGGTGCTGTGGACCCTGTTCGAAGCCCGACGCACCTACACCGAGCGCGAGGTCAACGCCATCCTGCGTGCGGCCAATGCTTTCGATGACCATGCCACGCTGCGCCGCGAGCTGGTCAACCACCGGCTGCTGGCGCGCGAGAGCGACTGCAGCGCCTACTGGAAGCTGCCGGCCCAGCCCGACGACGAGGCCCGCGCGCTGCTGCAGGCCTGGCGGCTGCGCCAGCGCACGCTCAGCGGCGTGCGCACCGAGCGGGCCGACAGCCCGCGGCGGCGCCTGGCCGGGCCGGCGCCTGCGGCAACGCCTTCGTCGGCGCCTTCGTCAGTGCCCGCGTCAGACTGACAGGAAGTGCTGCCGGTAGTGCAGCAGCTCGTCGATCGACTCGTGGATGTCGGCCAGCGCGGTGTGCTTCTGGGCCTTCTTGAAGCCCTCCAGCACGCCGGGCTTCCAGCGCCGCGCCAGCTCCTTGAGCGTGCTGACATCCAGGTTGCGGTAATGAAAGAAGTCTTCCAGCGCCGGCATGTCCTTGGCGAGAAAACGCCGGTCCTGGCAGATCGAGTTGCCACACATCGGGCTCTTGCCCTTGGGCACATAGGTCTTCAGCCAGGCGATCACCTGGGCCTGGGCCGCGGCCTCGTCCACGGTGCTGGCCTTCACGCGGTCGATCAGGCCGCTCTTGCCGTGCGTGCCCTTGTTCCAGTTGTCCATGCCGTCGAGCACCGCGTCGCTCTGGTGGATGGCGATCACCGGGCCTTCCATGCGCACGGTGAGCTGCGGGTCGGTGACCACCACCGCGATCTCGATGATGCGGTCGGTGAACGGCGACAGCCCGGTCATCTCGAGGTCGATCCAGATCAGGTTCTGGTCACTCGAGGCCAGGGGCGTGCCGGCGGCAGGGGCGTTGTCGGTTGAGCTCATGCGCAGATTGTCGCAGCCCTACACTTGCAGGCCCGAAGCGTCGCCCCGATCGGATGCCCTGACGCCCGCTGCCCGGCCGTCGCGCGCCCGTCGCCCATCCCCATGCTGCTCACCCTGCTGTTCACCACCGCGCTGGTGCTTTCGCTGGCCGTCCGGCTGTGGCTGGCCACCCGTCAGATGCGCCATGTGGCGCAGCACCGGGCCCAGGTGCCGGCGGCCTTTGCCGACACGGTGAGCCTGGCCGCCCACCAGCGTGCGGCCGACTACACGCTGGCCAAGGGCCGGCTGGGGCTGTTGTGGGCAGCCTTCGGCAGCGCCGTGCTGCTGGGCTGGACCCTGCTGGGCGGCCTGGATGCGCTGAACCTGGCGGTGCTCGAGGCGGTGCAGCCGCGCTTTGGCAACCTGGCCTACCAGCTGGCGCTGCTGGCCGCCTTCACGCTGATCGGCGCCGTGCTCGACCTGCCTTTCGAGCTGTACGCCACCTTCCGGCTCGAGCAGCGTTTCGGCTTCAACCGCACCACCCTCAAGCTGTGGCTGGCCGATGCGGTGAAGGGCCTGCTGGTGGGCGCGGTGATCGGCCTGCCGCTGGCGGCGCTGATTCTGTGGATCATGGGCGCCACCGGTGGCCTGTGGTGGCTGTGGGCCTGGGCCGCCTGGATGGCCTTCAACCTGGCGGTGATGGTGGTCTACCCGACGCTGATCGCGCCGCTGTTCAACAAGTTCGAGCCGCTGGCCGACGACGCGCTGAAAACCCGCGTGCAGGCCCTGATGGCGCGCTGCGGCTTTGCCGCCAAGGGCCTGTTCGTGATGGACGGCAGCCGGCGCTCGGCGCATGGCAATGCCTATTTCACCGGCCTGGGCGCCGCCAAGCGCGTGGTGTTCTACGACACCCTGCTGGCCAAGCTGAGCCCGCTGGAGGTCGAGGCGGTGCTGGCGCACGAGCTGGGGCACTTCAAGCTGCGTCACATCCTGCAGCGCATGGTGATGATGTTTGCGCTGAGCCTGGGCGCGCTGGCGCTGCTGGGCTGGCTGTCGAACTGGACCGGCTTCTACACCGGCCTGGGCGTGCAGCCCAACCTGGCGGCGCCCAACGATGCGCTGGCGCTGCTGCTGTTCATGCTGGCGGTGCCGGTGTTCGGCTTTTTCGCGGCCCCGCTCAGCGCCATGCTGTCGCGCCGCCACGAGTTCGAGGCCGACGCGTATGCGCGCAGCCACAGCGACGGCCAGGCGCTGGCCAGCGCGCTGGTCAAGCTGCACCAGGACAACGCCGCCACGCTGACACCCGACCCGCTGTACGTGCGCTTCTACTACTCGCACCCGCCGGCCGGTGAGCGGCTGGCGGCGCTGGCGGCCTGATGTGCGCCACGCCTTGCCCGGGAGCCCCGCGATGAACCCATCCCTGGTGCAGCAACGCTGCCGCCCTGTCAGCGGCGCGCCGCTGGCCGATGCCGACGCCGCCGCGCTGCTGGCCCAGGTGCCGGGCTGGCAACGGGTGCGCACGCCGGCCGGGCAGTCGGCCATCGAGCGGCACTACGCCTTTGCCGACTTCCACCGCAGCATGGGCTTTGCCAATGCCGTGGCCTACCTGTGCAACCGCGAGGACCACCACCCCGACCTGGCGCTCAGCTACGGCGGCTGCACGGTGCGCTTCAACACCCACTCGGTGGGCGGCCTGTCGGTCAACGATTTCATCTGCGCGGCGCTGGTCGACGCACTGTTGCCGGCATGACGGCCGCGGCCGGCCAGGGCAATGGCCTGGTGGTGGCGGCGCATGGCCGCCACTGCATCGTGGAGGCCGACGACGGCACACGCACGCTGTGCCATCCACGCGGCAAGAAGAGCGATCTGGTGGTGGGCGACCGGGTGCAGTGGGCGCCGGCCGGCGACGAGGGCGTGATCGAGCGCCTGATCGGGCGCCGCAACCTGCTCTACCGGCAGGACGAGTGGAAGACCAAGTCCTTTGCCGCCAACCTCGACCAGCTGCTGGTGCTGGTGGCGGTGCAGCCGATGTGGTCGGAAAGCCAGCTGACACGCGCGCTGATCGCCGCCACGCAGGTGCACATCCCGGCCACCATCGTGCTCAACAAGACCGACCTCGAGGGCGCCGACGCGGCCCGTGCGCGCCTGCAGCCCTACCGCACGATGGGCGTGACGGTGCTTGAATGCGCGCTGAAGACCCGCACCGACGAGGCGCGCGCCCTGCTTGCGCCGCTGCTGGCCGACAACGCCACGCTGGTGCTGGGCCCCAGCGGCATGGGCAAGAGCACGCTGATCAATGCCATGGTGCCGCAGGCCGCGGCCCAGGTGGGCGAGATCTCGCTGGCGCTCAACGCCGGCCGCCACACCACCACCAGCACCACCTGGTACTGGCTGGACGGCGCGCGACACAGCGCGCTGCTCGATTCACCGGGCTTCCAGCAGTTCGGCCTGCACCAGGTGGGCCCGGCCGAGCTGCCCACGCTGATGCCCGACATCGCGGCCCACGCCGCCGACTGCCGCTTCTACAACTGCAGCCACCTGCACGAGCCCGGCTGCGGCGTGCGCGCCGCGGTGGACAGCGGCGCGATCAGCCCCTCGCGCTACCGCATCTACGGCGAGCTGCACGCAGAGTTGTCGTCGAGCCGGTATTGACCGCACCCGGCTGCCGGGTACGGCAGCCACCCGGCGCCCGGCCCGCGCCCTGCGATGCCCATCAGCCGACCAGGTTCGCGAGCTTCAGCAAGGCCAGCAGCAGCATCCACAGCACCACCGAGCGCCACACCAGGCCCACCACGCTGCGCAGGTGGCCCAGCTGCGGCGGATCGCCCGGCGTGCTGCCCTCGGCGCCGGCATCGTCCACCGCGCCGGCATCGAAGGTGCGCGAGCGCTCGGGGCTCACGCCCGGCGCGGCATGGCCACCCAGCTGCACGCCCACCGCACCGGCGGCGGCGGCCAGGATCACGCCCTCGTTGGGGTGGCGCCACAGCGCGGCATCGCGGCGCCAGGCATTGATCGCGTCCTCGAAGTTGCCGACCACGGCAAAGCCGAAGGCGGTCATGCGCGCCGGCAGGTGGTCGATCAGCGCAAACATCTGCTGCGACACCTGCATCAGCCGCGCATTGGCCGGCACGCCCAGGGTCTTGCTGGGATAGCTCCAGTAGCGGCTGGCGAACTCGGCCATGCGGTAGACCACCGCGCCCAGCGGCCCCAGGCCCAGCGTGGACAGCAGCACGAACCAGAAGAAGACGCCGAACACATGGCGGTGGGCGGCCAGCAGCGCATGCTCGAGCACATGGCGCAGCAGCTCGGTGCGCGGCAGCTCGCTGGCGTCCAGGTGGCGCCACTCGGCCAGCAGACGGCGGGCGTCGATCTCGTCGCCGCGCTCCAGCGCGTCGCGGATGTCGGTGTAGTAGTGGCTGAACTGGCGAAAGCCCAGCGTGAGGTAGAGCACCGCCACATCGAAGGCCAGCGCCAGCAGCACGCTCCAGTGGTTGAGCGCCAGGTACACCGCCGACATCGCCAGCCCGGGCACCAGCACCGACACGCACCACACCACCCAGGCATGGTGCGGCTTGCCGGCATCGAGGTTGCGGCCGGTCCAACCCACCCAGCCCATCAGCAGATGGTGCACCCAGTTGTCACGTGGCAGCGGCTTGAGCTGCTCGACCACCAACGCAAACAGAACCGCAAAGAAGCTCATCGCCGCGCATCATACCCAGCGGTGCCGGGCCTTCAGGGCCGGAACAAGCGTCGCGGCCACCGCTTGACCGCCGGCATGGCGGGCCAGGCTTCAGCGCGCGCCGGCCAGAAAGCCATACAGGTTGCGCAACATCGCGGCCGTGGCGCCCCAGATGAAGTACGGCGCCTGGCCGCCCGGCCGCGTCCAGGGCATCGACAGGAACTGCCGCGCGTGGCCGTCCCACTCGAAGCGGTGGCGGTGGTGGTTGGCCGGCGCCATCAGAAAAGCCAGCGGCACCTCGAAGGCCTCGGCCACCTCGTTGGCGTCGAGCGCCAGATCGAAATCGGGCTGCACCAAACCCACCACTGGCGTGACCACGTAGCTGGTCACGGTGCGGTAGACCGGCAGCGTGCCGATGACCTCGATGTGCCGGCGCGCCAGCCCCACCTCTTCTTCGGTTTCGCGCAGTGCGGTGGCCACGGCATCGGCATCGTGCGGCTCGGCGCGGCCGCCCGGAAAACTCACCTGGCCGGCATGGTCGCGCAGGTGCGGGGTGCGCTGGGTCAGCAGCACCTGCAGGCCGTGCGCGCGCATCACCAGCGGCACCAGCACCGCAGCCGGCGTGGCCGCGCGCCCGGGCGCAAAACGGCCGCCGTCGCCGGGGATCTCGGGCTCGAATGCGGGCGGTGCGGCAAACAGCGCGCGCAGGGCCGGTGCGGTGAGCGCGGCGGGGGCCACCGGCGGCAGGTGGTCGTCGATGCCGATCACCGGGATGGCCTGGGGATCGGTGATGCGCGGAACGGGCTGGGCCATATGCCGCGCATTGTGGCGCGCCAGAAATGAAACAAGCCGCCCGGAGGCGGCTTGTTTCTTGGGCGGAACCAGCTTTTGCAGCATGCCGGCTGCGCCGACATGCTGCGTTCGCTGTGGTTCGTGCTGTGCACGAACCGTGCGCGTTCCGCGCCGCCTGACCAAAGGTCAGGACAGCTTTTCCTTGATGCGCGCCGACTTGCCCGAGCGCTGGCGCAGGTAGTACAGCTTGGCGCGGCGCACATCGCCGCGGCGCTTGACTTCGATCGAGGCGATCAGCGGGCTGTACAGCTGGAACGTGCGCTCCACGCCTTCGCCGCTGGAGATCTTGCGCACGATGAAGCTGCTGTTCAGGCCGCGGTTGCGCTTGGCGATCACCACGCCTTCGTAGGCCTGCACGCGCTTGCGCGTGCCTTCCACCACGTTGACGCTGACGATGACGGTGTCACCAGGGGCGAACGACGGAATCGTCTTGCCCAGACGGGTGATTTCTTCCTGCTCGAGGGTGCGGATCAGGTCCACGGTTTTCTCCAGATGCGATCGTGCCGGCGGGTTTGAGGGGTGATCGCAAAGTGCGACCGTGTGGTGCGGATCAACGTCGACCGAAATCGCTGTTGCCTGCGCCTTGCCCGGCAGAGGATCGAAAAGCCGATGATTATAGCCCAGGCGCGTCGCCTGTGGCTCTGCGTCAAGCAGCCGGCTCGCGCAGGCTGCGCAGCCACTGCTCGTCGGCCGACGTTAGGCGGCCGGCGGCGCGGGCCGCGGCGATCAGGTCGGGGCGGCGGCGGGCGGTGATGGCCAGCTGCTGCTCGCGCCGCCAGCGGGCGATCTGCGCATGGTGGCCGCTCAGCAGCACCGGCGGCACCGGCTGCGGCGGGCCGCCATCGGGCGCCGACAGCAGCTCGGGCCGGCTGTAGTGCGGGCAGTCGAGCAGAAAGTCGGCCGAGAAGCTGTCCTGCTCGTGCGACTCGGGCGTCAGCACGCCGGGCTGCAGCCGCGCCACCGCATCCAGCAACGCCAGCGCCGGCAGCTCGCCGCCGGACAGCACGAAGTCACCCAGGCTCAGCTCGCGCGTGACATGGCGGTCGAGCAGGCGTTGGTCGATGCCCTCGTAGCGCCCGCACAGCAGGATGGCGCCCGGGCCGCTGGCGATGTCGCGCACCAGCGCCTGGGTGATGCGCTCGCCGGTGGGCGTGAAGTGCAGCACCTGCGGCGCAGCCTCGTCGGGCTGCTGCGCGCGGCGCTGGGCCTTGGCGGCGGCCAGTGCGCGCTCCAGCGGCTCGGCCAGCATCACCATGCCCGGGCCGCCACCAAAAGGGCGGTCGTCCACCCGGCGGTAGGTGCCCTCGGCATGGTCGCGCAGCGGCCACAGGCGCACATCGACCTGCGCCGACTCGAAGGCGCGGCGGGTGATGCCCACGGCCAGGTGCGGCGCAAACAGCTCGGGAAACAGCGTGACGATGTCGAAGCGCATCGGGGTGGCGAGAACCGCAATCGGGCCAGGTGACGCTCACCAGGCGTGAAGAAACCGTCGCGCGCGGGCTCAGGGTGGTCCGAGCAACGCAGCCGTACACCGGTACGGCGAGTCGCGCAGGGCCGCCATGTGCACGCGCAGCAGGTTCATTCGCGCATGGTCAGAAGTCGAGGCCCCAGTCGACGGTGATGCGGCGCTCCGCCAGGCTCACATCGTCGATGAAGGCCCCCACGAAGGGGATCAGGCGCTCGGCCTCGGCCGGCGGCGTGGCCTCGGTGGCCTCGGGGCGACGGATGCGCAGCACGCTGTGCGCGCCGGTGTCCAGCAGATCGACCACGGTGCCCAGCGCCGCGCCGTCGCGGTTGACGACGGCCAGGCCGATCAGGTCGATCCAGTAGTACTCGCCGTCGCCGGCAGTGGGAAAGCTCGAGCGCGCGATGAAGATGCGCGCGCCCCTCATGGCCTCGGCCGCACTGCGGTCGCCCAGCTCCTGGGCGGCGGCCACCACGCCATCGCCATGCTCCTTGCTGTGCGTGATGCGCAGCAGCGGCGGCATGGCGGGCGCGCCCTGGGGCAGCGCCGGCCGCGGGCCGTCGGCCTCGGGCGGGCGCACGAACCAGCGGCGCGATGAAAACAGGGCCTTGGGATCGCGCGAGAAGGGCTGGACGCGAATCCAGCCCTTGACGCCCCAGGCGCCGAGCACGCGACCGACTTCGATCGCGTCTTCGGGAAAGGCCGGTTCGTCGGCCCCAGCAAAGGGCTGGGCGGCGCTCATCGGCCTGCTGTCGCCTGGATCAGGCGGCAACGGCGGCAGCCGGGGCCGCCACGGCCTTGGCGGCCTGCTTGACCAGGCGCTCGACGGTGGGCGACATCTGCGCGCCCACGCCTTGCCAGTAGCTCAGGCGGTCCATCGCAACGCGCAGCGGCTGCTCGGCACCGGCGGCCATCGGGTTGTAGAAACCCAGGCGCTCGATGAAGCGGCCGTCGCGACGCTCGCGCGAGTCGGACACGACGATGTTGTAGAAGGGGCGCTTCTTGGCGCCGCCACGTGCCAGTCGAATGACGACCATGATGTTCTTCCGGAAAATCGTTGGCGACAGACCAGCCAGGGAGACACGCAAGGCCGAACCATCAAGGTTGCCCGCGCCTGCCAACCCCTCTTGACCTGCGAGGTGCGGCGTGCGCGAGGCACGGTGTCGGCGTCGTAGATACGCCGGATGCGGTCTGCGCCATGGCACAAACCTCACCCAGCCGCCGCCGAGAACCGCGCATTATAAACTGAGCCGGCGCTGCATTCACAAGTGCCTTCACGGGCACTTTGACAGGCCTTGCCGGCATCGCGCACCGCCCTCCTTGCTGCCACCCCTGCTGAGGCCCCTGCCACCACCCCGCGGCCACCACCCCGCGGCGGCCACCCCGCAGCCACCACCCCGCGGCCACTACCCCGCGGCCATCCCCCGCCCCAACCGCGCGCCGACCGCGCCGCCCCCACCACCGTGACCGACGCCGCCCCCCTCCTGCACCTGCGCCCCAGCATCGCCGACGACCTGCCCGCCATCACCGCGATCTACGGCCACGCCGTGCTGCACGGCACCGGCACCTTCGAGCTCGAACCGCCCGACCAGGACGAGATGGCGCGCCGTCGCGACGACGTGCTGGCCAAGGGCCTGCCCTGGCTGGTGGCCGAGCGCGGCGGCGAGGTGCTGGGCTATGCCTATGCCAACCACTTCCGCCCGCGCAAGGCCTACCGCTTCTGCCTGGAGGATTCGATCTACCTGGCGCCCCAGGCGCGAGGCCAGGGCCTGGGCCGGCTGCTGCTGGCCGAACTGGTGGGACGCTGCGAGGCGGCCGGCGCGCGCCAGATGCTGGCGGTGATCGGGGACTCGGCCAACGCCGGCTCGATCGGCGTGCATGCCGCGCTGGGCTTCACGCACACCGGCGTGCTCAAGTCCTCGGGCTGGAAGTTCGGCCGCTGGCTCGATGTGGTGTTGATGCAGCGCAGCCTGGGCACGGGCGACAGCACGCCCGGCGAGGCCTGAGCGCCGGCCACAGCGCGGCCAGGCGCCACAATGCCGTGACGATGTCCACCGCTGCCGCCCTGCCCCTGCCCGCCCCCAAGTCCAAGACCCTGGCCACCTGGCTGGCACTGCTGGCCGGCAGTTTCGGCCTGCACCGCTTCTACCTGCATGGCCTGCGCGACCTGGCCGGCTGGCTGATGCCCTGGCCCACGCTGGCCGGCCTGGCCGGCCTGGTGCGCATGCGCAACCTGGGCCAGGACGACCACGCCGCCTGGCTGCTGCTGCCGCTGCTGGGCCTGATGCTGAGCCAGGCCATGCTGACCGCCATCGTCTACGGACTGACGCCCGACGAAAAATGGGCGGTGCGCCACGGCGCCGGCGGCCCGGTGCGCCACACCACCTGGGGCCCGGTGCTGGGCGCCATCGCCGCGCTGCTGCTGGGCGGCGCGGCGCTGATGGGCACGCTGGCCTTCGGCGGCCAGAAGTTCTTCGAGTACCAGTTGCTGCAGCAGCAGGCGCAGCAGGCACAGGCAGCGCAGCCGGCCCTGCCGGCCACCCCGCCCACGCCGCCCGCCCAGCCGGCCTCGCGCTGAGCCCGGCCCGCGCCGCGGCGGCCGGCGCAACACGTTGGGAGACCTCACGATGCAGATCCAGTTTCTTGGCGCGGCCGACACGGTCACCGGCTCGCGGCACCTGGTGACGATGGGCGGGCAGCGCATCTTGCTCGACTGCGGCATGTTCCAGGGCTTCAAGCTGTTTCGCGAGCGCAACTGGCAGCCGCTGCCGGTGGCGCCCGGCGACATCGACGCGGTGGTGCTGAGCCATGCCCACCTCGACCACTGCGGCTGGCTGCCGCGCCTGGTGGCCAGCGGCTGGCGCGGCACGGTGTACGCCAGCGCCGCCACGCGCGACCTGGCCGAGGTGCTGCTGCTCGACGCCGCGCATCTGCAGGAGGAAGACGCGCGCCGCGCCAACCGCTACGGCTACAGCCGGCATGCCACGGCGCTGCCGCTCTACACCCGTGCCGACGCCCGCCGGGCCATCGCCAAGATCTCGCCGCAGCGCACCGACCGGCCGTTTCGCATCGGCGATGTGCAGGTGGGCCTGGTGCCCGGTGGCCATCTGCTGGGCGCCTGCGCCATCACGCTGAGCCATGGCGGCCGCACGCTGGCCTTCAGCGGTGACCTCGGCCGCCAGCATGACCTGCTGATGCCGCCACCGCAGCCGCTGGCCGGGCTGTCGTCGGGTGCCGATGTGCTGCTGGTCGAGAGCACCTACGGCAACCGCCGCCACCCGCCCGAGGATGCCCCGGCGCTGCTGGCGCGCATCATCCGCGACACCGTGGCGCGTGGCGGCTCGGTGCTGCTGCCGGCCTTTGCGGTGGGCCGGGCGCAGGCCCTGCTGCTGGTGCTGCAGCGGCTGAAGGCGGCGGGCGAGATCGCGTCGCGGCTGCCGATCGTGCTCGACAGCCCGATGGCCGCGCAGGCCACCACGCTGTACGGCCAGCACCGCCGGCTGCTGCGCGTGCCGGCGCGCGAGATGGCCACGCTGACCGACGGCGTCACCATCGTCAGCACGCCGGCGCAAAGCCAGCGCGTCTGTGCCTCGCGCTACCCGTCGGTGATCATCTCGGCCAGCGGCATGGCCACCGGTGGCCGGGTGCTGCACCACCTGAAGTCGCTGGCGCCCGACCCGCGCAACCACATCGTGTTTGCCGGCTTCCAGGTGGGCGGCAGCCGCGGCGCGCTGCTGCTGGGCGGCGCCCGCGAGGTCAAGATCCACGGCGAGTACGTGCCGGTGCATGCCACGGTCAGCGGGCTGGAGGGCTTCTCGGGCCACGCCGATGCCGACGAGCTGCTGGCCTGGCTGGGCCAGCTGCCCGCCGCGCCGGCACAGACCTTCGTGGTGCACGGCGAACCGGCCGCCGCCGACGCGCTGCGCCAGCGCATCCAGACCGAGCTGGACTGGCGCGTGCGCGTGCCGCAGCACGGCGAGACGGTGAGCCTGTAACGGCATGGCGGTGCCCGGCCCGCCCGCCAGCGGCAGCCTGCCGTCGCTGCTGCTGGGCCTGAGCGTGGCGCTGGGCGCCGGCCTGCTGATCGGCCTGGAGCGCGAGCGCCGCAAGGGCCGCGGCCCGCAGCGCGCGGCGGCCGGCATCCGCAGCTTCACGCTGGTGGCGCTGGCCGGCGCGCTGGCCCAGGGCCTGGCCCAGCCGGCGCTGGTGGCGGTGGGTGCGCTGGCGGTGCTGCTGCTGGCCGCGCTGGCCTACCTGCACTCGCTGCGCCCGGCCGCCAAGGGCCCGCCGCCCGATCCCGGCATGACCACCGAGCTGGCCCTGCTGGTGACCTACCTGATCGGCGTGCTGGCCATGGCCCGCCCGGCGGTGGCGGCCGGCGCGGCCGCGGTGGTGGCCGTGCTGCTGGCGGCGCGCGGCAGCCTGCACCGCTTTGCGACCCGCGTGCTCAGCGAGGACGAGCTGCACGACGGCCTGCTGCTGGCCGCCGTGGCCCTGGTGCTGGTGCCGCTGGTGCCGCAGCAGCCGCTGGCCTGGCTGGGCGGCCTGGCGCCGCACCAGATCGCCGCGCTGGTGCTGTTGATCCTGCTGCTGCAGGCCGCCGGCCATGTGGCGCTGCGCCTGCTGGGGGCCGCGGCCGGGCTGGCGGTGTCGGGCCTGTTCTCGGGCTTCGTGTCCAGCACCGCCACGGTGGCGGCCATGGGCAGCCGGCTGCGCGCCCATCCGGCACAGGCCGCGGCCTGCACGGCCGGGGCCATGTTCTCCACCGCCGCCACCTGGCTGCAGGCGATGCTGATGCTGGCCGCGGTGGCACCGTCACTGGCCTGGCGCGCGCTGCCGGCGCTGGCCGCCGGCGCCTTGCTGGCGCTGGCCTGGGGCGCGGCCCAGGCGCTGCTGGGGCGGCGCCCGGCCGAAGCCGCCGCTGCGGCGCCCGCCGGCATGGCCGGATTGACCGCCGGGACCGCTGGCACCGCCCGGGCCGCCGCGCCCGATACCGGTGCCGGCCGCGCGCCACCGGGCCGCGCGTTGCGGGTGCGCGAGGCCCTGATCGTGGCCGCACTGCTCAGCGGCGTGGCGCTGGCGGTGTCGCTGGCGCAGCGCGTCTTCGGCCAGGCGGGTGCACTGGCCGGGGCCGCGCTGGCCGGCTTTGGCGACGCGCACTCGGGCGTGGCGGCACTGGCCGCGGTGGCGCAGCAAGGCCAGGTCAGCGACGCACAGGCCTTGCGCGGCGTGCTGCTGACCCTGGCCACCAACAGCCTGACCCGCAGCGTGGTGGCGGCCTTCAGCGGCGGCCGGGCCTTTGCGCTGCGCATGGCCGGCTGCCTGTTCAGTGCCTTGGCGGTGGCGGCCAGCCTGGCCTGGGCCAGCGGCGCGCTCGGCGCCTGATCGGCGCCCACGGCGCGGGCCGCGGAGGCGGCCCGGCCTCGGCAGCCTGAGCTTGGCAGCCAGCCCGGGCGCCCGCGGCGCCTGCCCCGCCTCAGTTGCCGATGCGGATGCGCGTGGCCTCGAGCACGCGGCCGTCGGCGGCCAGCTGCCCGGTGACGCGCAGGCCCACGCCGGCGGCCAGGTCGGCCAGCGCACCGCGCTCGAACACCAGGTCGCTGCGCGCCAGGCTGACCACGGTGCTGCGGCCGGCCACCTGCACCACCATGCTCAGCGTGGCGCGGTCGATGCTGGCCACCGTGCCGCGCAGCTCGAAGCTGCGCGCCTGGCTGTCGCTGTCCACCTCCACGCGGCTGGCCTGCAGCACGTTGTTCTGCACCGTGCCCTTGACCTCGACCCGGCTGCCGCGCTGCACGCTGCCGCTCACCGTGGCGGCGCTGCTGTCCACCGTGACGCCATCCACGACGAAGCGCGTGGCCGAGCTCATGCTGCTCACCAGGCCTTGCAGCTCCACCACCGCGCCGCTGCGCCCGGGCAGGCTGCTGTCGGTCTTCTGGCCGCTGGTCTGCCAGCGGCCGTTGCCGTCGATGCTGCCCTGCAGCGCCAGCTTGACCACGGTGCCGTCGCTCAGGCCGCTGGTGCTCGACAGGCTGTAGGTCTGACTGCCGATGGTGCAGGTCTGGCGCGCGAAGTCGATCGCGCTGACCGGGCCGCGCACGCTGTAGCTGCTGCCGGCCGCGGCCGGGGCAATGCGCGTGGCCAGCACGCTGGCGCTGGTGCTGTCGTAGTCGCCATAGACCTCGATGACTCCGGCCTGGGCGATGCTGGCCAGGCCCCGGGTGAAGCTGGCGTCGAGCACGGTGGCGCTGCCGATGCTCACCACCTGGCCCAGCACGCTGAGCTGGCCGCCGGCCGAGACCTGCGGCGGGCCCACCAGGGTGCGGCTGGTGCGCACGCTGCTGGCGGTGGCCACCTGGGTGCCGTCGGCCGTGGCGGTGATGGCGCCGGCCTGCACCTGCACCACCATGCCCAGCGCAAGCTGGCTGCGCTCGAGCGGCAGGCCGTCGTCGTCGCTGACGCTGGCCGTGCCCTCGTCGAAGTGCACGCCGTTGACGATGATCGAGCCATAGCCGGTGATCGGCCCCGAGGCATAGGACGAGCCGGTGCCCTCGATGCCGACGCCGCCGCCGCAGCCGTGCAGGCTGCCCAGCAGCAGTGCGGCCAGCGCCGCGGCCAGAAGGGCCACGCCGAAGGCCAGCACATCGGTGGCGCCCTCGCGCAGCGCGCTGCGCGAGAGGGTGGCCAGCCGCGCGCGCAGGCGGCCGGACCAGGCGCGTCGCGCCTCGGGTCTGAGCGTGGAGTCGTGGGCGTTCATCGCGGTGGTTCCGGAGCGTCGGGCGCAGACTCGTCCTGCGCCAGGGCATACAGACCCAGCCGCACGCGCTGGCGGGCCGGGTGGATGGAGGGATCGGCCGGGCCGCCTTGGCTGGCCGCCTGCTGGTCGGCGGCCTGGGCCGCGGCGGCGTCGCGGGCCACCAGCTGTTCCAGCGCCGGCACCAGCGCATCGACCAGCTCGCTCCAGCGCGCGCGCAGCAGGCGGTCGAGCTCGGCCACCGATTCGCGGCTCAGGCCGCCGGCAAACACCGCCTGCTCGAAGTGCCGTGGCGCCTCGGCCAGCACGTTGTCGACCGCCGCCTCGAGGTGGTCGCCCACGTTGTTGCCCAGCGCGCGCAGCATGCGCCGGCTGTCGCCGCTGGGCACGAAATCCTCGCGCAGCAGGCGCACGGTGTCGCGGCCGGTGTCATGGGCGGCCAGGCCCAGGCGCTGCAGCTCGTCGAGCAGGCTGCGCGGGTGCACGTCGCGGGTGATGGCCTGGGCCAGGCTCTCGAAGCTGGGCGCCGGGCCCTGGCGCGGCAGCTCGGCCGGCGAGCCGCGGCGGTCGCAGTAGTCGCGCTGGGTGCGCCAGTGGGCAAACAGCTCGCTGGCCAGCGAGCGCTGCGGCGGTGGCTGGCGCGCCCCGCCCTCGCGCAGCGCGCCCACCAGGCGCGTGACCTCGCGGCGGTGGATGCCGGTGGCGGTGCTGATGCGGCTGACCCGCCGGTGCGGCGGCAGCTCGGCATGCTGGCGATCGGCCGCATCCACCAGGGCCAGCTTGACCAGTTCGTCCAGCGTGGCATGCGTGACCCCGCGCGCCAGCGCCAGCCGGGCCAGCGGCCCGAGCAGGCGGCGCAGTGCCTCGGCCAGCGCATCGGCGGGGCCGGGGTGGGCGGCGGCGGGGTCGGTGGGGCTCACGTGGGAACGGCTGGCTTGAAGGGGTCGGCGGCGGCGGGCGGCGCGATGCTACGCCGCCCGTCGCGGGGCCAGCTTCAGCTCTCGAACTTGATCGCCGTGGCGACGATCTTGGTGCGCGTGCTGCCGACGCCGCCGCGCACCTCGACCTTCACGCCATTGGCCAGCGTGGCCTCGGTGCCGTTGGTCCAGGTGAGGCTGCTGCTGTAGTCGACCGTCACGTTGACCTTGCTGCCCACCACGACGAAGGTCTTGGCCGTGGTGTCCAGGCTGCCCACCGTGCCGTGCAGCTCGAAGCGGCCCTTGCCGCCGTTGCCCTTGTCGTAGCTGTCGACGACCACGCTGGTGGCCACCAGCACGCCATTGCTCAGGCTGCCCTTGACCACCACCGAGACGCCGGCGGCCAGCGTGCTGCCGGTGGGCGTGACGGTGGCGCCGCTGGCATCCACCTTGACGCCGGCCACGGTGAAGCTGGTGGCCGAGGTGAAGCTGCTGATGTCGCCGCGCACGGCCACCGTGGTGACGCTGCCGGTGTCGGTGCTGACCAGGGCCCTGCCGGCATCCACGCGGGTGGCGGTCCAGGCGTCGGCGCTGGTGGCGGGCGCGGTGGTGGCCAGCGTCACGCGCACGGTGGCGCCATCGGCCAGGGTCGAGGTCAGCGCGGTGGCGCTGGCGTAGGCGATCTTGGCCGCGCCGATGCTGAAGCTCTTGGCCGTGGTGTCGAGGCCCGACACCGTGCCCACCAGCTTGTAGGCGGTAGCGCTGGTCTTGGACTCGATGCGCGTGGCCACCAGGCGGCCGGTGGCGCTGTCGGGCAGCGCGTGCACCTCGACCACCGCGCCGTCGCTCAGCGCCGACAGGCCGGCGGCCAGCGTGTCGTCAAACACCGTGCTGTCGGTCACGTCCACCGGCTGGCCCAGCACCACCAGGCTGCCGCTGCTGCCGCTGATCACCAGGCTGCCGGCCTCGACCGGGCCGCGCAGGCGGCTGCCCACGCGGATGCCGTGGGCCTTGGCGCTGCGGCTGCTGGTGTCGACCGTGCCGCTGTCGACGGCGGCGGTCATGCCCAGTGCCATCTTGATCTCGCTGCCGCTGTCATCCACCGCCTTGACGCTGCTGTCGTCGTAGCGCACGCCGTTGACGATGACCGAGCCGAAGCCGGTGATCGCGCCTTCGGTGAAATCGGTGGCGCTGGCCGTGCTGACGGTGCTGCCCGAGGCGCTGGTGGTGCTGGCCTCGCCACCGCCGCCGCCACAGCCGGCCAGCAGGGCCAGGCTGGCCGCCAGGCAGGCGGCCGGCAAGGCCAGGCGGTCAGACCAGCGGGCGCGGCGCGGCGGCCGGGCGGCCGGGGTGTGGGCTGCCGCGGCGGGCGTCGGGTCGTGCGGCAGGGGATCGAACAGGCTCATGGCAGGTCTCCGGCAAGGATGAAGGCCGTCCCACAAGAGGACTGGGCCGATGTCGCGTTGCCAGTATATGTGCAACTTGCACATTTAATCGATGAACTGGTGACGCAAACATGTCCAGTTGTCGCGACCCACAATCCGGGCATGAGCTCGCCGAACCGCTTCAAGAGCGAATTCCCCCTCGGGGGGATGGCGCAGCGCGCCAAGGGGGTGACGTGAGCTCGCCGCCGCGCCGCCGCTGGATCGCCCACCTGGACATGGATGCCTTCTATGCCTCGGTGGAGCTGCTGCGCTATCCGGAGCTGACGGGCCAGCCGGTGGTCATCGGCGGCGGCCGGCGCCACCAGCCCGAGTGCCTGCCCGACGGCAAGCGGCGCTTTGCCCGGCTGGCCGGGTATGCCGGGCGCGGCGTGGTCACCACCGCCACCTACGCCGCGCGCGACTACGGCGTGCACTCGGGCATGGGCCTGATGAAGGCCGCCGTGCGCGCGCCCGACGCGGTGCTGCTGCCCACCGACTTCGAGCAGTACCGGCTGTACTCGCGCCGCTTCAAGGCCGCGGTGGCCGAACTGGCGCCGGTGATCGAGGACCGCGGCATCGACGAGATCTACATCGACCTCACCGAGGTGCCCGGCGCGCAGGAGCCGCTGGGCCACGACCCGCACGGCGGCGTGCGCGCGCTGGCGCTCGAGATCAAGAACAACGTGCGCTCGGCCACCGGCCTGTCCTGCTCGATCGGCGTGACGCCGAACAAGCTGCTGTCCAAGATCGCCAGCGAGCTCGACAAGCCCGACGGCCTGGCCCTGCTGACCGAGGCCGACATCGCCAGCCGCATCTGGCCGCTGCCGGTGCGCAGCATCAACGGCATCGGTCCCAAGGCAGGCGCGCGGCTGGCCGCGCTGGGCTGGAAGACCGTGGGCGATGTGGCCGCCCAGCCGCCGGCGCTGCTGGTCGAGCAGTTCGGCCGCAGCTACGGCACCTGGCTGCACGAGGCCTCGCACGGCCACGACGAGCGCCCGGTGGTCACCTACAGCGAGCCGGTGTCGATGAGCCGCGAGACCACCTTCGAGCGCGACCTGCATGCCCAGCGCGACCGCGCCGAGCTGGGCGCCATCTTCACCCGGCTGGCCGAGCAGGTGGCCGGCGACCTGCAGCGCAAGGGCTATGTCGGCCGCACCATCGGCATCAAGCTGCGCTTTGACGATTTCAAGACCGTCACCCGCGACCTGACCGTGGAAACACCCACCGCCGAGGCCAGCGCCATCCGCCTGGCCGCCGGCCTGTGCCTGAAGCGTGTGGACCTGAGCCGCCGGCTGCGCCTGCTAGGGGTGCGGGTGGGCGCGCTGCAGCGTGCCGCGCTTCTATCATCGGCGCCACCATGATGCCCTCTGCCCTGCCCCCATGCGCCCCGCGCACCCACGGCTACGCCCCGCGCACCCACGGCCTCGCCCGGCGCACCCTTGGCCGTGCCACCGCGCGCAGCCTGCTGGCCATCACCCTGCTGGGCGGCCAGGCCGCGCTCAACGCACAGGCCGGCCAGCTGCAGGTGAGCGTGCTGGACGCCGACGGCAAGCCCGCGCCCGATGTGGTGGTGAGCGCGCAGCCCACCGGCATCTGGCCCTCGCAGCCGCTGCCCGAGCCGGCGCTGATCGTGCAGCAGGGCAGCAAGTTTCTGCCCTATGTCACCGCGGTGCCGGTGGGGGCCACGGTGCGCTTCGTCAACCGCGACCGCTACGACCACCATGTGCGCTCGCAGCCCGGCGGGCCGCTGGGCAGCATTGCGCCGGCGCAGCAGTTCGAGTTTCGCCTCGGCGCCTTGCGCGGCGGCAAGGAAGCAACGCAGGACCTGAAGGCCGAGACGGCCGGCGTGGTGACCCTGGGCTGCCACCTGCACGGCGCCATGCGTGGCCACCTGGTGATCAGCAGCACGCCCTGGGTGGCGGTGAGCAACGAGCGCGGCGAGGTCACCCTGCCCAACCTGCCCGACGGCCCGGTGCAGCTGCGCGTGTGGCACCCCGACCAGCTGGTCGAGCAGCCGGTGATGCGGGTGCAGGCGGCCGGCCAGGCCAGCGCCGAGGCGCGGCTGAACTTCGCACCCAAGCCGCGCCGCAGCCCGCCCACGCCGCCGCGCGACTACAACACCACCTACTGATTGCGCCCGCGGCGGGGCCGGCGCTACGCGGTCGGTTCGCTGCCCGCCCCGGCGCGGCGCGGCGCCCCGGGC